>DATJTV010000405.1:0-2839 GCA_035503055.1 Acetobacteraceae bacterium | reverse complement strand
CTTCATCCCGGCGAGCGGATGGGCGGCGGACCGGTTCGGCAGCCGCACCGTGTTCCGCGTGGCGATCGTGGTGTTCACGCTGGGCTCGATCCTGTGCGGGCGGGCGGAGACGCTCTGGTTCCTGGTGGCCGCGCGCATCGTTCAGGGGATGGGCGGGGCGATGATGGTGCCGGTCGGGCGGCTGGTCCTGCTCCGGACGGTGACGAAGAGCGAGCTGGTCGCGGCGATGGCCTGGCTCAGCATGCCGGCGCTGCTCGGGCCGGTACTCGGGCCGCCGGTCGGCGGCTTCATCGTGACCTATGTCTCATGGCACTGGATCTTCGACATCAACGTGCCGATCGGCGTGCTCGGCGTCGTGCTGGTGAGCCTCTATATCGAGGAGACGGAGGATGCGCGGCCCGGGCGGTTCGATTGGGTGGGACTCTTCTTTACGGCCGTTTGCCTGGTTGGCCTGATGTATGGGCTGGAACTCGCGAGCCGGGGCGTGGTGTCGCCGGCGGTGAGTGCTGCGATGCTGGCGATCGGGGCGGGCGCGGGCGTTGCGTATTACTATCATGCGCGGGCAACGGAGCATCCGCTCGTCGATCTCGCGCTGATGCGGATCCCGACCTTCGGGCTCTCGGTCCTGGCGGGGAGCCTCTTTCGCATCGGCATCGGCGCGGTGCCGTTCCTGCTGCCGCTGATGCTGCAGGTGGGATTTGGCATGAGTGCCGCGAAGAGCGGGCTGATCACCTTCGCAAGCTCGGCGGGGGCGCTGGTGATGAAGCCGGCGGCGCAGTACGCGCTCCGCAAGTTCGGCTTTCGCGCGACGTTCGTCTTCAACGGCGCGATCTCGGTGGCGACCTTGGCGCTCTGCGCCGGGTTCCGTCCGAGCTGGCCGTTGGCCTGCATCTATGCCGTGCTGCTCGCGGGGGGCTTCTTCCGCTCGCTGCAGTTCACCGGCTACAACGCGATCGCGTTCGCCGACATCCCGCCGGCGAAGATGAGCCAGGCGACGAGCTTCTACAGCGCGGCGCAGCGGATTTCGATTACGGTCGGCGTCGCGGCGGGGGCGGCGGCGCTCGAGATTTCCTCGGAGCTGATGGGCCATGCCGGGCCGCAACTGATGGACTACAGCGCGGCGTTCCTTGCGGTGGCGCTGATCTCGGCGACTTCGATTCCGGTCTCGATGCGGCTTGCGGGCGACGCGGGGGCCGAGCTGACGGGGCGCCGCGTGGCGGCGGAGTGAAGGGGGGCTGCGGTCACTCGCGGTGGCGGGTGATGGCCCAGGACGTGATGTCCCAGGCATTGCGGATGCCGGCGAGAAGGAGGAGGCCCATGCCGCAGGCGAGGACGGTCAATCCGGTGGGGTTTTCCGAGAAGAGCGGCCAGCTCGCGGCGGCGAGCGTGGCGTAGGCGATCGCGGGGACACCCGCGTACCAGACGCGGTCCTCGAGATCGATGTTGGCGGCGAGGCCGTAGCGGACCATGGCGCGCCCGACGATGCCGCAATAGGCGATGCCGAAGAGGCCAAGCGCGCTGACGAGGGCGGCGAGGATGGACCAGCGCCGCACCGGGGCGATCGTCATGAGCGACGCGGCGAGCACGCTCGAGAAGTGAACGACGCTCGGCGAGACGAAGGCGCGGAAGGCGGGGCGCCGCTCTTCGGTGAAGACGCCGGAACCGACCGAGGCGGCGACGAAAAGGAGGCCGACGAGCGTCGCAGCCGCGGTGCCGGTCACGACATAGAGGTCGTGCCAGGGGGCGAGGCTGTCGGCGAGAGACGGCATCGGACTCTCCGGACGAGGCGATCGCTATTGGAGCGGCGCGAGGGCCTGGCGGATGGTGGCGAGGGGGACGGCGCCGGCAAGTGCGGAGTTTGATTCGAGGGTGCGGTAGGCGCTGAGGATTTTTTGGCCGAGTGGGGTCAGCGCGGCGCCGCCGCCGCCGGCGCCGCCTTTGGCGGCATCGACGAGGGGGGCGCGGAACATGGTGTTGAGTGTTTCGACGAGGCTCCAGGCGCGCTTGTAGCTCATGCCGAGCTGGCGGCCGGCGCCGGCGATCGAGCCGGTTTCGTTGATGGCTTGGAGGAGGTCGGCCTTGCCGGGGCCGAAGGCGATGGGGCGGCCCGAGGGATCGTGCAGGACGACGCGGAGGTGGAGGCCGATGCGGTTGGGGTGGCGGACGCGCTGGCTCATGTTTCGGGCCGCGGGAAGCCCCCCTGGAAACCATCGATCATCGAGCGGATTTCGTCGGGGTCGCCGCGTTCCATGACGCGGTGGGCGAAGCGGGCGCAGTCGTCGGCGCGCAAGGATCGGACCGCCTGCTTCACGCGCGGGACGGCGGAAGCGTTCATGCTGAAGGAGCGTAAGCCCAGGCCGATCAGGAGTGGCGTGAAGCGGGGATCGGCGGCCATTTCGCCGCAGACGGAGACCGGGCGGCGGGTGCGGAGCGCGGCCTCGGTCGCGAACTGGACGAGGCGGAGCACGGCCGGGTGGATCGGGTCGTAGAGGGCGGCGACGTCGGCGGCGCTGCGGTCGACGGCGAGCGCGTACATGGCGAGGTCGTTGGTGCCGATGGCGAAGAAGTCGGCCTCGAGGGCGAGGGCGTCGGCGGCGAGTGCCGCGCCCGGCGTTTCGATCATGATGCCGAGCGGGGGGATCGGGTCCGGGAGGCGTTCGCCGCGGCGGCGCAGGCGCCGGACGACGCGTTCGAGGATCTCGCGGGCGGCGCGCACCTCGGCGAGGTTCGTGACCATGGGCAGCAGGATGCGCACCGGGCCGGCGGTGGCGGCGCGGAGGATGGCGGCGAGCTGGGCCTCGAAGAGGTCGGGCCGGCGGAGCAGGAGGCGGATGCCGCG
>DATJTV010000404.1:0-6200 GCA_035503055.1 Acetobacteraceae bacterium | reverse complement strand
AATGGCTCTGATTGTGATGTCTCGATGGGCTGGTCCCGTTGGGCCGGTGCTGGCCAGATCGGTTGATCGCGCGTTCGCGGTTCGGCCTTTAGCCGGACCGCGAAGCGGCCCGACGATGAAAGGTCGAGGCAGACCCTAGAGCGGGATGCGTTCGCTTCGGCTCACGCATCCCGCTCTAGGTCTTTGTTTTCCCGCGTGATCGAACGCCTTCGGTGCCGGGGTCCCCGCGAACGAGTTCGCGGGGTGCCCCGATTCAACCTTCGGCGATCACGCTCTAAAAACGGAGGAACCTATCGAGACATCGCATCTCATGCGCGGCCACCGCGCCGGCGGTCCTCGGCCGGGGCATCAGGGCCGCGCCCATGCCGCAGAGGCAATCGCCGCAGCTCATCGTGTAGGCACGGCTATCGCTTTACTGCCGCGATCAGAATCTCGACGAAATCGTTCAGCTTCATGCCGACCCGGCCCCCGCGCAGCGAAGCCGGTCCGTTGACGTGCGACAGGATGCCGTCGTGGTAGAGCGCACGGGAATCTCCGATGGGCGCGCTATCCGCGGAGACGGCGCCCGCGACGATCCCTTTTCCTTCGAGATCGGCGAGCCGCGCGATGCCGGCCCCATCCATGCCGCCGCCGGCATCGCTGAAGAACACGGCGTAGATGTCCAGTGGAACCGCATTGTCCGACCGCCCTCCGGGAAGCGCGCCGTGCGACGCCGTGACGACAATCCGGTCCGCATCGTCGGGCCGTACCATGCCGATGGAATCGGCGCAGATCAGGACCGGCTCGCCGGGAACGTCGCGCACGACGAAGCGCGAGCCCTCGGTGATGGGCGGCGGCGCGACCGTCGGCACGGTTGCCGCGCGCATGTGCTCGGCGCAGCTCCGGACGCTCCGGCCCGGCGCGCAGCCGAGCGCGGCGGCGCTGCGATTGACGTAGCTGATGATGCCGTGCGCGAGCATGTGATTGCCGTCGCCGATGTGGCATGTCCGCGCGTCCGCAGTCGCTGCGGCCAGATCGATCCGGTCGAGAAAATCCAGCCCGATAATGCCGGCTCTGTCCTTGCCGATCCCGGCATCGTTCATGATCACGGCACGCACCGGCCATTTGGCCGCATTGAAGGCGTTGTAGCGGCCGCCATAGGATCCAGAGACGACGACATGCGAGCGGTGCTCGGCGCGGAGGTTCGAGCAACTCGCGACCGTCAGGATTTCTACCTCTTCGTTCGCAGCGCTCATCGATTTTCCTTCCGCGCGGGATACCCTGACACGGCCGAACATCCACGGAAACGAATATTCCGGCAACTGCGGGTTCGTCTGGAGCAGGGTTTGTCGCGCGCTCGGCTCGCCCGGGAACCCGCCCTGAGAGGAGCCCTATGGACCTGGACCGTGATCACCGGGCAGAGTCGCCGGAAACGTCGATCACGCGAGAGAACAAAGAACGAGAGCGGGATGGATGCGCGCGAGCGACCTCGCCCTGTTCTAATGCGCGGCCACCGCTCCGGCGGCCTTGGGCCGCGGCATCACCGCCAGGAGCGCGATCGCGCCGATCAGCACCACGCCCATGCCGAAGAAGCAATCGCTGTAGGTCATCGTGTAGGCCTGGCTCCGCACCATCGCGGCGAGCTCGCCCAACGCCTGCTGCGAGGCGAGGCCTATCGGCGTGCCACGGGCGATGAGCAACGAGGCCGCGTGGTCGAGCCAGGCATGCACGTCCGGCGAGGTGATGGTCAGGCGCTGGGAGATGATGTCGAAATGGTAGTGCTCGCGCATCGTCGTGAAGGTTGAGAGCATGGCGATGCCGAGGGAGCCGCCGAGATTGCGGAACATGTTGAAGAGCGCCGAGCCTTGCGCCTGGTCGGCGCGCGCGAGGCCGCCCGTGGCGAGCGAGGAGAGGGGCACGATGATGAAGGGCTGGCCGAGCGCGCGGACGAGCTGCGGCAGGCGGAGCTCGGGCCCTGCCGTGAGCGGGCTCATATAGCCGTTCATGACGCAGCTCACGCCGAAGAGCAGGAACCCGAATCCCACCAGGAGCCGCGCATCCACCCGCTTCATGATCATCGGCACCAAGGGAATGATGAGGAGCTGCGGCGCGCCGGCCCACATCACCACCTCGCCGATCTGTAGCGCATCGTAGCCCTGCACCTGGCCGAGATAGACCGGCAGCAGATAGACCGAGCCGTAGAGCCCGAGCCCCATGACGAGCCCGAGCACCGAGGCGGCGCCGAAGCCGCGCCGTGCGAGCAGGCGGAGATTGAGGAACGGCTCGCGGCGCAGAAGCTCGATCACGATGAAGGTCGGGATGGCGATTGCGGCCGTTACCGCTGCATAGCGAATCCACTCGGTCGTGAACCAAGCCTTCTCCTCGCCCTCTTCGAGCATCGCGATCAGCGAGCCGAGCCCGGCGGCCATGAAGAGGAT
The DNA here is from genome assembly GCA_035503055.1 of Acetobacteraceae bacterium. Taxonomy (GTDB): domain Bacteria; phylum Pseudomonadota; class Alphaproteobacteria; order Acetobacterales; family Acetobacteraceae; genus JAKAWQ01. The sequence goes on along the minus strand of DATJTV010000404.1, from coordinate 3,783 downwards.
GCCCCACCAATCTCCGTTGCGGAGCAGATGAAGCTGCATCTTCTCGCGCGCGACGCCGTACCAGACGGCGCCGATCACGGCCAGCGCCGGGATCGCGTTGATGAAGAAGATCCAGTGCCAGGACCAGGCATCGGTGAGCCACCCGCCGATGGTCGGCCCGATCGCGGGGGCGAAGGTCGCCGTGACGCCGAACATCGCAAGCCCGACCGGCTGGCGGGCCGGAGGAAGCTTATTGAGGATGATAGTGAGCGCGGTCGGGATCAGCACGCCTCCGGTGAAGCCCTGCCCGACGCGGAAGAGGATCATCTCGGTGAGGCTGCTCGCGGTCCCGCACAGCATCGAGAACGCGAGGAAGAGAAGCGTGTTGGCGATCAGGTAGATGCGGAGCGAGAAGACGCGCGAGAGCCAGCCGGTGAGCGGGATCACGACGATCTCGGCGACCAGGTAGGCGGTCGAAATCCAGCTTCCCTGGTCCAAGGAAGCCGAGAGCCCGCCCTCGATGTTGGTGAGCGAGGCGTTGGTGATCTGGATATCCAGCACCGCCATGAAGGCACCGAGCACCCCACCGAACACCGCGATCCAGTCGCGGAGCGGGACGCGATCGGCGCTCACCGGGAAGCGTCCTCGGCGAGCGCGACGGGCTCACTCGACGGCGGCGCCGCGGTGTTGACCGTCGCCTCCACGGAGAGCCCGGGCCGGAGCTTGCCCACCAGCGGGTCGCTCGCCGCGAGCACGATCTTCACCGGCACGCGCTGGACGATCTTGGTGAAGTTGCCGGTCGCGTTCTCGGGGGGCAGCAGCGCGAACTGCGAGCCGGAGCCGGGGGCGAGACTCTCGACCGTGCCGCGGAACTCGTGGCCGGGGAAGGTATCGACCGTGAAGCTCACCGGCTCGCCCGTCTTCATCCGCGCGAGATCCGTCTCTTTGAAGTTGGCGGTGAGGTAGATTTGGCCACCCATCGGGACCACCTGGAGGAGCGGCGTGCCGGGGGCGACGTAGGCGCCGAGGCGGACGCCGCGGTCGCCGACCACGCCCGTCACCGGCGCCTTGATGACGGTGTAGGAGAGATTGAGCGCGGCAGATTGCTGCTCGGCCTCCGCTGCCTTGAGGGACGCCGCGGCCATCGCCCGCTCGGCCGCGAGCACGCCGATCTGCCGCTCGGCCGCCGTGAGGGCCGCCTCGTCGCGGGTGAGCCGAGCCTCGCTCTCGCTCAAGGCGGCCGCGGTCCGCTCCGCCGTCTGCACCGTGCCGAAGCCGGTGCGGCTCAGGCGGGCATAACGGGTGGCATCGGCCTGGGCGAAGCCAACCGCGGCGTGGTCGGCGGCGATCACCGCGCGGCTTGAGGCGACGTTCGCCACCTGCTCGGCGATCTCGGCACCGACATCGCCGAGCTTGGCCTCGGCGGAGGCGACGTCCGCCTGGGCCTTGGCGAGCGCCGCGCGGAACGGCCGGTCGTCGATCACTGCCAGCACCTGACCGGCCCTGACCGCCTGGTTGTCGGTGACGTCGAGGGCGGCGATCGTCCCCGCGACCTGCGGGCTCACCGTCACGCTGTCGGACTCGAGGTAGGCATCGTCCGTCGAGACCAGGAACTTGGTCGCCTCCCACCAGCGCCAGCCGCCGACGCCGAGGATGGCGGCCGCGAGCAGCGCCGCCCCGGCGAGGAGAAGCCGCCGCCGGCGGCGGAGCCGGCGCAGCCCGGGGCGGGAGATGACGGCCTCGAGCTCATCGGCGACGCGTCCGGCCGGGCTGAGGCCGCTCACCTTGGCTGCATCGAGCAGGTTCACGCGCGGCAGGGCCGCTCCCAGATTCCAGTCGGGCACGATCTGCTCGACGGTCCATTCGGGGATATTCTGGTCCATTGGGGGCTCCAAGGCTGGGCGGGACTGAACTGAACGGTTCAGTCAAATATCTTTCTCGGCCGGCCCGGTCAACGCTAAACTGAACGGTTCAGTATGCCTTGGATGCAACGCACAAATGCGTTGAAGCGGGGCTTCCGGGGCTTGACAAAACTGAACGGTGCAGTTTATCGCAAGTTATGTCGGAAACCGCGATCAGCCCGGACCTCGCAGACCCCACCCCCAAGCAGCGGGACATCGCTGCGGCGGCGACGCGCCTCTTCATGGCGCAGGGCTATGCCGCGGTGTCGATGGACGCGATCGCGCGGGCCGCCGGCGTCTCGAAGGCCACGCTCTACGCCTATTTCGCGTCGAAGGACCGGCTCTTCGCGAGCCTGGTGGGGGCTGCGTGCATGCGCTCCGGCCCCGGCTCCGTCGAGCTCACCGGAGGCGAGACGGATATCGGCGCGACTCTGACCACGCTCGGTGAGAGGGTGCTCCGGTTCATGCTCGAGGAACAGTCCCTCGCCATCTACCGCGTGGTGATGGCCGAGGCGGCGCGCTTCCCCGAGCTTGGCCGGGCCTTCTACGAGCGCGGCGCGGGCGCCTCGCGCCGCCACCTCGCCACCTGGCTCGAGCGGCAGATGCAAGCCGGGAGGCTGCTTGCGCGCGATCCCGGAGTGGCCGCCGAGCATTTTGTGGCGCTCTTGCGCACGCATCTTCACATGCGGGCCTTGCTCGGCATCGATCCCCCGCCCACCGACGCCGAGATCGAGACGACCGTCGCGGCCGCGGTCGAGACCTTCCTCCGCGCCTACGCGCCGGAGAAACCGCCCGCCGCCTGACGAAGCCATGCGATGGCGCGCGACCGCGCCGAGTGCAGCAGTCGCTGACGCGGGTCAGACCGGATAGCCCGGCGCCGCCCCTGCCATGCCGCCGAACAGCGCAAGCATCTTCCCCCGCCAGGCGGCGATCGGATCGTCCGCGGCGAGCAAGCGATACTCGCTGATGCAGCGCGCCCATTGGAAGGCGCCGAACAGCGTGTAATCGGGATAGAGCGGATGTGCGCCGCCGAGGAAGTCCTGCTTCACCAGCACCTGGCGCATCGGCTCGAGGCTCGCGCGGAACGCGGGCAGACGCGTGTCGCGATCCGCCACGGCCGCCTCGAGGCTCATGCCGAATCGGGCCTCGCGGCTGGCGCGGAAATACTCGCGGTCCTTGGCGGCGACATGCCCCCAGATGTCGAGCACCAGCATGCGGACGAGGGCCGCGTTCACCACCGTGTCCGTCCAGGCGGTGAGGAACCGCGAGAGCGCCTCTCCGCCCACACCGCCGAAGAGGGATGGACGCTCGGAATAGGCCGCCTCGAGATACTCCGCGATCGTTTGCGAATCGGCGATCCAGCGCTCGCCCTCGACCAGAACGGGCACGCGCGGCTGGCCCGACTTAGCGATTGCCTCCTTCTCCGTGAAACGCCAGGGCACGCACTCGGCTTCGAGCCCCTTGTGCGCGAGCGCCATCCGGATGCGCCAGCAATAAGGGCTGAACCGCCGCTCCGCCTCGGCACCCGCCAGCTCGTACAGTCGCGTCATCTCTCCTCTCGCCCCCTTGCCTTGGCTCCACGAGTCCCTACCATCCTCGCCCTGGCGAGCCCGAGCCAAGGGGAAAGAGACGGCGCATGAGCACGAAACTCGCACTTGGCGAGATCACGGTGACGCCCATCGTCGAGCAGCAGCAGCCGCTCTTCGATATCTTCGAGTTCTTCCCGGACGTCACCCCTGAGCTCTTCGACGAGAACCGCTCCTGGCTCGAGCCCTGGGCGGTCGATCCCGCGACCCGCAAGCTCATCCTCTGCGTGCAGTCCTACCTCGTGCGCACGCCGCGCCATACGATCCTGGTCGATAGCTGCGTCGGCAACGACAAGGAGCGGCCGCAGCGCCCCTTC
>DATJTV010000403.1:0-5710 GCA_035503055.1 Acetobacteraceae bacterium | reverse complement strand
GAGCCCGTCGCGCAGCAGGCCGCCGCCGGTCGAGGAAACCAGCGCGATCGTGATGATCCCGAGGATGGCATAGCCGCGCCGCGCGCCGAGAACGGCACCGCTGATCGCCCAAAGGAAGGTCGCCGAATAGTCGAAGAAGGGCGGCAGCAGGAAGGCTCTCGCGTGCATCATGATCCCTCCGACGCTGCCCCGTGCTATGCTCTGCGATAGACCGAGCGTCCCTCCTTGAACGTCTCTTCCACCTTGATCTCCTTGATCGCGTCGATCGCGACCTTCGTCGGATTGCGGTCGAGCACGACGAGATCGGCGAGCTTGCCGGTCTCGAGCGAGCCCTTCTCCGCCTCCTCGCCATATTGATAGGCAGCATCGATGGTGAGCGCCTTCAGCCCCTGCGCCGGCGTGATGCGCTCGTCGGGGCCGATGACCTGGCCGGACCGCGAGGTGCGGGCGACCGATGTCCAGAGGATGAACATCGGGTTGAGCGGCGTCACCGCGAAGTCGCTGTGGTTCGAGAAGCGGAGTCCCCGCGCGATCGCCGAGCGCGTCGGGCTCAGAAACCACGCCCGCTCGCGGCCGAGATTCTCCACATGCACATCGCCCCAAAAGAACGCATGGTTGGTGAAGAAGGAAACGAGGAACCCGTAGCGCACATAAAGATCGAGCTGGTCGGGCCGCACGAACTGCGAATGGATGATCACCGTGCGCTTGCCCGCCGGCGCGCCTGCCGCCTTATGCGCATCCAGCACCATGTCGATCGTTGCATCGCCGTTGCAATGGACCATGATCTGGATGTCGTTGTCGTAAGCGAGTTTTACGAGTTTGTTCAGTTCCTCGGGCGCGATGTTGGGCTCGCCCCGCCAATCCTTCTCCCCGTTGGGGCCGGGCGTCAGCAGCGGTTTCGTCCAGAACGCCGTCTTGCCTTGCGGCGAGCCGTCGGCGACCACCTTCACGCCGCCGATCCGCATATGCTTGCTGTAGCCCTCCTTGAAGGGTTCGCCGCGCGTCCTGATCAGCTCGGGAAATTCGAGCCAGTTCACATAGCCGACGAAGTCGAGAAAGAACCGCCCTTGCTCCGCCGCCTTGTGATAGAGCGGGCGCGTCGCCGGCTCCATCGGCGCGTCCTGCACCGTCGTATAGCCGTCGCCGGCGTAGAGCGCCTGCGCGGCGGCGAAGGCGTCGAGCTGCTGCTGCTCGGTCGGCGCCGGCATGTGCATGAAGATCGGCAGGAAGGAGTGTTCCATTACGAGCCCGGCGGCCTCGTTGCTGCCCGGTTTGCGCGCGGTCATCCCGCCGGGCGGGGTCGGCGCGAAGAGATCGAACTCGGCCGCGGCGAACCCCGCCGTGTTGAGCACCGCGCCGTGCAGCGAAACATGCATGACCAGAACGGGATTTTCCGGAAAATGCGGGTCGAGGTCGTCCCGCGTCAGCTCTCGCCCTTCGGCGAGCGTCGTCCCGTCATACCCGTAGCCAACCAGCCACTCGCCCCGCTTCAGCCCTTGCCGCGCCTTGGTCTCGGCCAGCATGGCGATCAGATCGGGGATCGTGCGGACGGATCCGACGGGCGGGGCCGAGACATTGGCCCAGCGCGCCATCCGGATCGCATTGATGAAATGGCTGTGCCCGTCGAGGAATCCCGGCAGCAGCGTCTTCCCGCCGAGATCGATCATCCGCGTGGCGGAGCCCTGCGTCCGCAGCACCTCGGCACTGCTTCCGACCGCGAGAATTCGGCCATCCTTCACCGCGAGCGCCTCGGCCGTACCCTCCGGTCCACTCATCGTGACGATGTCGCCATGGGTGAAGATGATGTCCGCTTCCGGCATCGGCCGCGCCTCCCCGATTGGCGGCTCCGCGGCCCTCAGGCTCCTGCCTTCGCCGCCTCGAGCCCTGCCAGCAATGTTTCGCCGTCGATCTGGCAGGCCAGGCCGATCAGCACAAGTTCCGTTCGCGGCGGATCGCTGCGCCACAACCGATCCTGTGTCAAGCTCCAGCGCCGTCCGACAAGCTGAAACACGTAGCGATGCAGCTTATCATCGGCGAGGTAAACGATTCCCTTAGCACGGAGCACGCTTCCAGGCCATTCCGCGACCGAGGCGCGGAATGCCGCCTCGCCAAGCGGTGTGTCCATTGTGACACTCCGGCTCGCATATTCCTCGCCGTGGTCGTGCCCGCCGTCATGGCTTTCGCCCGGGACACAAGCGGCGCCGTGCACTCCGAGCAGCACGGCGAGCGGCACCCGCCCGTGGCTCGTCGGAAAAATCCGCGCGCCCGGCACCTCCCCGCTGAGCCATGTGCCGAGCGCCGTTCGTTCCGCCTCGCTCACCAGATCCACCTTGTTGAGAACGACGAGGTCGGCGCCCCGCAACTGGCGCAGCACCGCGCTTCCCACATACTTGTCCAGCGCGCGCTCGCGGATCGTCTCGGCATCGGCGAGGACCACCACGCCGTCCAGCCGGTAGGGCGGCATGCTCCCGAAATATCCGACCCGCACCGGATCTGCGACGCCGGAGGCCTCGATGATCACATGCTCTGGTGGGTTCGTCCGTTGGGCGAGTCTCGCCAGCGCCTCGGCGAAACCGGCGCTGATGCTGCAGCAGACGCAGCCGTTGGCGAGGTTTACCATGTCCTCCTCACGCCTCTCGATCAGGCTCGCGTCGATATTGATCCCACCGAAATCGTTGACGATGACGCCGATACGTCGACCGCCGGCATGCCGGAGGACGTAGTTCAGAAGCGTGGTCTTGCCGGAGCCAAGATAGCCGCCGACGACGGTGAACAGGATATTCCCGGATTTCGGCAAGGAAGCCGCGCCCGCTCTCACCGGCCGGCGGTTGCGCCGGGACCCGATCGCAGCGAAGCGGCCGCCGCCACCATGTTCGCAAGCCCCGCCCGCACCTCGTCCCAGCCGCGCGTCTTCAGCCCGCAATCGGGATTGACCCAGATCTGCGACCCAGCCAGCCGCCCGCGCGCCAGATTGAGCAGCCGTTTTATCTCCTCGACCGTCGGCACGCGCGGGCTGTGCACGTCCCACACGCCGGGCCCGATTCCGTTCGGATAGTCCTGCTCCCGAAAGGCGCCGAGAAGCTCCATCCGGCTCCGCGTCGCCTCGATCGAGATCACGTCCGCGTCCATCGCCGCGATCGCCGGCATGATGTCGTTGAACTCGGCATAGCACATGTGCGTGTGGATCGAAGTTTCGTCGCGCACGCCCGAAGTCGTCAGCCGGAAGCACCGCACCGCCCAGTCGAGATAGGTCTCCCGCTCCGCCTTCCTGAGCGGCAGTCCCTCGCGGAACGCGGGCTCGTCCACCTGCACCACCGCAATGCCGCCTGCCTCGAGGTCCAGGACTTCGCCGCGCAGCGCGAGAGCGATCTGCCGGCAGACAAGCTCGCGTGGAATGTCGTCGCGCACGAACGACCATTGCAGCATCGTCACCGGTCCCGTCAGCATGCCCTTGACCGGCCGCTTCGTGAGGGACTGCGCATATTTCGCCCAGCGCACCGTCATCGGCGCCGGGCGCGAGACATCGCCCCAAATGATCGGCGGGGCCACGCACCGGCTCCCGTAGGACTGCACCCAGCCGTGCCGCGTGAACGCAAATCCCCGCATCTGCTCGGCGAAATATTTCACCATGTCGTTGCGCTCGAACTCGCCGTGCACGAGCACATCGACGCCGAGCTGTTCCTGCCACGCGATCGCCTCGCGCGTCCATCCCTCGATCGCGCCCTCGTAAGCCCGCCGATCGATCTCGCCGCGCGCCAGTGCCGCGCGCATGTGGCGCACATCGTCGGTCTGCGGAAGCGAGCCGATCGTCGTCGTCGGGAATGCCGGCAGAGAAAGCCGCGCGCGCTGCAACGCCTGCCGAACCGCTGCCCCGCTCGTGCGCCGTTCCATTTCCGGTGTCGCGGCCTTCATCCGCTCGGTCACCGCCGCGTCGTGCACCTCCAGGCTTGCGGCGCGCGAGCGCGCCACGGCCCCGCTCCGCGCGAGAAGCGGCGCGATCGCCGCATCGCCTTCCTCGAGCCCTCGCACGAGTGTCGCGACCTCCTCGAGCTTCTGGACGGCAAAGGCGAGCCAGCCGCGCAATTCAAGCCCGATCGTGCTCCGCTCGCCCGCCTCGAGCGCGAGATCCATCGGCACGTGCAGGAGGCTGCACGAGGGCGCCACCATCAGCCTCTCCGCGCGCGTCTCGGCCGCGCGCCTGAGAACGGCGAGCGCCCGCGCGAGATCCGTGCGCCACACATTGCGCCCATCCACGACGCCGAGCGAAAGCCAGAGATCGGGGCGCGCCGCGGCGAGGCAGGGCTCGAGATCCGCGCGCCCGCGCACGAGGTCGAGATGCAGCCCGGCGACTGGCAGCCCAAGCGCGGTCGGCAGATTGTCCGCCAGCGGCGCGAAATAGCTCGCGAGCATCATCTTCGGCGTCGGCCCGGCCGCGAGCATGCCGTACGCCCGCACGAACGCCGCGCGCGTCGCGTCGGGAAGATCGAGCGCCAGCGCCGGCTCGTCCATCTGCACCCATTCGCACCCTGCGGCGGCAAGCCCGCGCAGCACCTCCGCGTAGAGCGGCAGCAGCGCATCGAGCCGCGCGAGCGGCGAAGATCCGTCCACGGATTTGCCGAGTGCCAGGAAGGAAACTGGCCCGAGCAAAACCGGCCGCGTCGTTACGCCCGCCGCCAGCGCCTCCCGATAGAGGGCGAGCGGGCGGTTCGCGGTCAGCTCGAATTGCTGTCCCGCTGCGAGAAGCGGCACGAGATAATGGTAGTTCGTGTCGAACCACTTCGTCATCTCGAGCGCGGGCAGTCCGGGCGCGATGCCCGCAGCCCGCTCCGCCTTCGTGCCGCGCGAGCCGCGGGCGAGCGCGAACATCGTGACGAGCCCCACCTTCCCCCCGCTCCAGCCGTAGCCGGGCGGGATCGCCCCGAACATCAGGGCCGTGTCCAGCACGCCGTCATAGAGCGAAAAATCGCTCGACGGCACATGGGCGATGCCGCATGCGGCCTGCAGACGCCAGTGCTCGGCGCTGAGCCGCGCCGCCTCGGCCTCAAGCGCCTCCTCGGAGATCTCCCCGCGCCAGTGGCGCTCGAGCGCGAATTTCAGCTCGCGGCGGCGGCCGATCCTCGGAAAGCCGAGATTGGCGGCAAGGCTCATAACCTCTCCTCTCCCTAAACGCACGGTCTAGAGTAAGCAGAACATAAACATATCTTGATATGATGCTATTGGTCAAACCAAGCCACTCATTCCCGCCGCGCCGCCGCGGAAAGCGGCAGCGCCACCTCCTCCAGCGGCCGCCACGCCGAGCCAGAGCATGAACCCGGCCGCTACCAGCATCAGCGCGGCACCGAGCGCGTAGGTGCCGCCAATCATCGTCCGCCGCCCCAGCGTGTCGAAGAGCCTGCCGAGCAGGAGCGGTCCTAAGAAATTGCCGGCCGCGAACGGCAGCAGGAACCACCCGACCGCTCCGGCGGGAACATGATAAAATTGCGTAAGAATAATGAGGTAGGTGAAGAATATCACGTTGTAGTAGAAGATCTGCGAGGCCATCAGCACGAAGCCGAGCAGGAGGCGGAATGTGGCGGCGAACCATCCGCCGTCATGCGCGACGAGGCGGATCGGCGCATGGGCGAGCGGCGGCAGCGTCCCCGCATGTCGCGCCATGCGCTCCTCGATCTCGCCCACGCTTTCGGCGGCCTTCGCCTCTTTTCCGTGCGTC
>DATJTV010000402.1:0-2114 GCA_035503055.1 Acetobacteraceae bacterium | reverse complement strand
GAGATCGTCACGATGCACCAATTCGTCCCGTCCGCGCCAGCCGAGCAGGGCTGCGATTTCCGAGGAGCGGTGCCCCGCGATCCGCCGCGCGTCCTCGCTCGCGTACGCACAAAGCCCCTTGGCGATGTCCTGCCCCTCCGGCCCGCGCACCAGCACCGGATCGCCGCGCGCGAAATCTCCGGCGACCGCGAGCACGCCCGCGGGGAGAAGCGAGCGGCCGGCCCGGAGTGCCGCCGCCGCACCCGCATCCACCGCGATCAGCCCGAGCGGGGCGAGCACGCCCGCGATCCAGCGCTTGCGCGCCTGCGCACCCTCCGGCTCGGCCTGGAACCAGCTCGCGCGCGCGCCTTCGCCGAGTGCGCGCAGCGGATGCGGCCCGGTGCCGCGTGCGATCGCCATCGCCACACCGGCGCGCGTTGCGATCCGCGCCGCCTCGAGCTTGGTCCGCATGCCCCCGCGCGCGGTGCCCGAGCCCGCGTCGCCCGCCATCGCCTCGATCGCGGGCGTGATCCGTTCCACAACCGCAATGTGCTGCGCGCCGGCCTCCTTGCGCGGATCCGCGGTGTAGAGCCCGTCTGTGTCGGAGAGCAGCACCAGCCGGTCCGCGCTCACCATCGCCGCGACCCGCGCGGCGAGCCTGTCGTTGTCGCCGAAACGGATCTCGCTCGTCGCCACCGAATCGTTCTCGTTGATCACCGGCACCGCACCCACCGAGGCGAGCATCGCGAGCGTGGCGCGCGCGTTGAGATAGCGCCGCCGGTCCTCGGTGTCGCCGAGCGTCAAGAGAAGCTGTGCGGCGACGAGGTCATGGCGCGAGAGCGCCTCGGTCCAGGCCTGGGCGAGGCGGATCTGCCCGACCGCGGCCGCCGCCTGCTGCTCCTCGAGCCTGAGCCGGCCGCGGAAGCCGAGCATCTTGCGCGCGAGCGCGATCGCGCCCGAGGAGACGACGATCACCTCGACCCCGCGCGCGCGCAAAGCGGCGATGTCCTCGGCGACGCTCGCGAGCCAGGCGGTGCGCACCCGGCCCGCCCCGGAATCGGCGATGAGCGCGCTGCCGATCTTCACCACCACCCGCCGCGCATCGCCGAGGCCCGGAACGGCGGCGGGCCTGGTCATGCCTGCCCGATCCCCTGGCGGACCCGGGCGGCGATCGCACGCTTGAGCGCGGCGAGCCCCGCCCCGCCCGGCGCCCCGGTCAGCGCCGAAACGACGAGCACCTCCCGCCCCGAGGCGCGGGCGAGCGCGAGCCGCCGCGCCGCGGCCTCGCGCGCGCTCATCAGGTCGGCCTTGGTGAGCACCAGGATCTCGGGCTTCTCCGCGAGCCCCGCGCCATAGGCCTCGATCTCGCGCCGCACCGTCCGCCAGGCCCGCACGACGCCGCCCGCCGCGCCATCGACGAGATGGACCAGCACGCGCGCGCGCTCGAGATGGCCGAGGAAGCGCGTGCCGAGCCCCGCGCCCTCGTGCGCGCCCTCGATCAGCCCGGGGATGTCCGCGAGCACGAAGCTCTCGCCCTCGCTTTCGACCACGCCGAGGGCCGGGTGCAGCGTCGTGAAGGGATAGTCCGCCACCTTGGGCCGCGCGGCCGAGACCGCGGCGAGCAGCGTGGACTTGCCGGCATTGGGCAGCCCGACGAGCCCGGCATCGGCGATCAGCTTGAGCCGGAGCCGCACCCAGCGCTCCTGCCCGGGGAAGCCCTTGGTCGCCTTGCGCGGCGCGCGGTTGGTCGCGGACTTGAAGTGCGCGTTGCCGAATCCGCCGTCCCCGCCCGGGAGCAGGATCACCCGGCTCCCCGCGCGCACGAGGTCGGCGAGCATCGTTGTCCCGTCGTCGGCCAGCACTTCGGTGCCCGGCGGGACGCGGATCACGACGTCCGGCGCGTCCTTCCCGGTGCGGTCCGCCCCCGACCCGTTGGCCCCCTTCTTCGCCCGGAAATGCTGGGCGTAGCGGAAGTCGATCAGCGTGTTGAGCCCGTCCTCGGCGGCGAGCACGATATCGCCGCCCTTGCCGCCGTTGCCGCCGTCCGGGCCGCCGAAGGGAAGGAACTTCTCCCGCCGGAAGGCGACGACGCCGTCGCCGCCGTCTCCGGAGCGGAGGTAGATCTTCACCTGGTC
>DATJTV010000401.1:0-33092 GCA_035503055.1 Acetobacteraceae bacterium | reverse complement strand
CAGGCCGAGCTCGGCGTCGCGGCGGAGGCGACGGCCTAGAGCGTGATGACCGAAGGCGGAATCGCCGTAGGTCTGAATCACGCGATCAAACAAAGAGATAGAGCGGGATGGGTGAGCGTGAGCGATCCCATCCCGCTCTAGTGTCCTGCCCCCGAAGTTCGTCGCATTTCACGACGAACGGAGGGGATAAGCAGGCCACTGAAAACAAAGAGCGAGTGTACCGATTCCGTCCGCATTTCAATGCGGCGGACTTCGGAATCGGGACACTGGAGCGGATCGCGCCTGCCCCGAATCCCCCGGCGACCGCAAGGGATGCAGAGGGGCGCGCTCGATCGGTCCGTTCGAACAGCTGCCTGCGGTGAGCGAATCGACACAGGCGGAGCCATCGGCACGCATGGACGCGGCGGAGCGCCTGCTCGGCCATCGCTTCGCGCGGCCCGAATTGCTCACCGAGGCATTGACCCATCGCTCCGCCGCCCGCGGCAAGGGCTCGAACGAGCGGCTCGAATTCGTGGGCGACCGCGTGCTCGGGCTCCTGGTCGCCGAATGGCTCGCCGAGCGCTTCCCGGGCGAGCGCGAGGGCGCGCTCGGGCGCCGGCTCGCCTCCCTCGTCTCCCAGCCCGTGCTCGCCGGGATCGCGGAGGCGGCGGAGATCGCCCAGGTGATCGACGTCGCGCCCAACGAGGCCAAGGCGGGCGTCAAGCGCCGGGCGACGGTCCTCGCCGACGCGCTCGAGGCGGTGCTCGGCGCGCTCTTCCTCGACGCGGGGCTCGGCCCGGCCCGCGCCTTCGTCCGCCGCGCCTACGAGCCGGTGCTCGCCGCTCAAGGCTCGCCGCCCAAGGACCCGAAGACGGCGCTCCAGGAATGGGCGCAGGCGCGCGGCCTCGATCTGCCGCGCTATGTCCTCGCCGGGCGCCACGGCCCGCCGCATGCGCCGGCCTTCTCGATCACCGTGACGGTCGGCGGCAAAACCGGAGCCGGCAGCGCCGGGACCAAGCGCGAGGCGGAGAGGCTGGCCGCTTCCGAGCTTCTCTCGCAGCTATCATGAGCTCTTCCCGCTCGGGCCTGGTCGCCCTGATCGGCGCGCCGAACGCCGGCAAGTCCACATTGTTCAACCGCCTGATCGGGACCAGGCTCTCGATCGTCACGCCAAAGGCGCAAACGACACGGCTTCGGATCCACGGCGTCGTCCTCCAGGAGACGGCGGCGGGGGACGCGGCGGAGGTCGTGCTCATGGACCTGCCCGGCATCTTCGCCCCGCGGCGCCGGCTCGACCGGGCGATGCTCGCCGCCGCCTGGAAGGGCGCGGCCGAGGCGGACGTCGCCCTCCTCATTGCCGACGCGCGTGCGCGAACCTCCCACCTCCGCCCCATCGTCGAGCGCCTCGCCGCGACCGCGCGGGAGCCTTGGCTCGTCCTCAACAAGATCGATCTCGTCGCCCGGCCCTCGCTCCTTCCGCTCGCCGCCGAGCTCAATGCGCTGGCCCCGTTCCGCCGCACCTTCATGCTGAGCGCGGCCTCGGGCGACGGCACGGCGGACCTCCTCGCGGCGCTGGCCCCGGCGATGCCCGAGGGCCCGCACCTCTATCCGCCGGACCAGGTGAGCAACCTCTCGGAGCGCTGGCTCGCCGCCGAGATCGTCCGCGAGCAGGTGTTCCTCCAGAGCCGTGACGAGGTGCCCTACGACGCGACCGTCGAAACCGAGTCCTGGGACGAAGCCAGGGGCGGCGCTGTGCGCGTCTCGGCCGTCATCACCGTCGCACGGGCCGGCCAGAAGGCGATCCTGATCGGCGCCGGCGGTACCCGCATCCACGCCATCGGCGCCCGCGCGCGCGCGCTCATCGCCGAGGCGCTCGACCGTCCTGTCCGCCTCGCGCTGCGGGTCGAGCTGCGCGCCGGGTGGGACGAGGACCGTCGCCGGCTCGCGACCCTCGGCCTCGAGGACCCGGGCTGAAGAAAGACCGACCGATGGAATGGTCGGCCCCCGTCATCGTGCTCCAGACCCGGCCCTTCGGCGAGGGCGACGTCGTCGCGACGGTCTTCGGCGCCGAGCAGGGCGTCTGGCGCGGCCTCGCGCGCGGCGGCAACGGGCGGCGCGGCGCCGCGCTCTGGCAACGCGGCAATCTGCTCTCGGTGCGTTGGGTCGCCCGCCTCGCGGATCAGCTCGGCGGGCTCACCGGCGAAATGGTCCATCCCGCCGGCGCGCTGGCGATGGAAGACGCACTTCAGCTCGCGATCCTCAACGCCGCCGCCGCGGTCGCCGAGGGCGCGCTGCCGGAGCGCGAGCCCGAGCCCAAGGTCTTCGCCGGCCTGCTCGACCTGATCGGGCACCTCTCCGAGGGCGCCGCCCAGCTCGCCGCGCTCGCGCGCTGGGAGACCATCGTGCTCGCCGCCCTCGGCTACGGGCTCGATCTCTCCCGCTGCGCCGTCAGCGGCACCGGCGAGGACCTCGCCTTCGTCTCGCCGCGGAGCGGCAAGGCCGTGAGCCGCGCCGCCTCCGCGCCCTGGCAAGGCCGGCTCCTCCCGCTCCCCGCCTTCCTCCTCGGCCCCGCTCCCTCAAGCCTCGCCGAGTGGCGCGACGCGCTCGCCTTGACCGGCCATTTCCTCGCCCGCGACGTGTTCGGCACGCGCCACAAGCCGCTTCCGCCGGCCCGGCTGCTTCTCTATGACCGCGTGGCCGCCCTGGCCGCGGACGCGGAGTCGCAATGCCCGACCTGACCACCGAAAGGATCGAGGAGACCCCCTTCGGCGAGGCGCTCTCGGAGCGCTACCTCGCCTACGCCCTCTCCACCATCATGGCGCGCAGCCTGCCCGACGTCCGCGATGGGCTGAAGCCGGTCCACCGCCGGCTCCTCTACGCGATGCACGAGCTCCGCCTCGATCCGGCCGCCGGCTTCAAGAAATGCGCCCGCGTCGTCGGCGACGTGATCGGCAAGTTCCACCCTCATGGCGACGTCGCGGTGTACGACGCGCTCGTGCGGTTGGCTCAGGACTTCGCCGCCCGCTATCCGCTGATCGAGGGGCAGGGCAATTTCGGCAATATCGACGGCGATAACGCCGCCGCGATGCGCTACACCGAGGCCCGCCTCACCACCGTTGCCGAGCTCCTCCTCCGCGGCATCGACGAGGACGCGGTCGATTTCCGCCCGACCTACGATGGCGAGGAACGCGAACCCATCGTCCTCCCGGCCGCCTTCCCGAACCTCCTCGCCAACGGCGCCTCCGGAATCGCGGTCGGCATGGCAAGTGCCATCCCCCCGCACAACGCCGGCGAAATCTGCGCCGCCGCGATCCACCTCATCCACCATCCCGACGCCCGCACCGAAGACCTGCTCAAATTCGCCCACGGCCCGGACTTCCCGACCGGCGGCGTCCTCGCCGAGGACCAACCCGCGATCGCCGCCGCCTACGAGACCGGCCGCGGCAGCTTTCGCCTCCGTGCCGCCTGGTCCGTTGAACGCGGCCGCCACGGCACCTGGCAGATCGTCGTCACCGAAATCCCCTACCAGGTGCCCAAAGCCCGCCTGGTCGAGCAGATCGCGGCCCTCCTCGCCGAGCGCAAGCTCCCGCTCCTCGCGGACGTGCGCGACGAAAGCACCGAAACCGTCCGGCTCGTGCTCGAGCCCCGCGCGCGGACGATCGAGCCCGAAATGCTGATGGAGACGCTCTTCCGCGCAACCGCGCTCGAAAGCCGCCTCCCGCTCAACATGAACGTGCTCGACGGCGGCCGCACGCCGCGCGTGATGAGCCTCAAGGAGGTGATCCGCGCCTGGCTCGACCACCGGCACGAAGTGCTGGTGCGCCGCTCCCGCCATCGGCTCGCCGCGATCGAGCGCCGGCTCGAGATCCTCGCCGGCTACCTCGCGATCTTTCTCGACCTCGACGCGGTGATCCGCATCATCCGCGAGGAGGACGAGCCGGCACCCCACCTCATGGCCCGCTTCTCGCTCACCGAAGTCCAAGCCGAGGCCATCCTGAACCTGCGCCTGCGCAGCCTCCGCCGCCTCGAGGAGATGCAGATCCGCGAGGAGCACACCAAGCTCACCCGCGAAAAACGCGACCTCACCACACTCCTTCGCGACGAATCCCGCCGCTGGACGCACCTCGCCTCGGAAATCGAGGAAGTCCGCGCCCGCTTCGCCCCCAGCGCACGCCGCACCCTCATTTCCTCGGCCCCCGCCGAGATCGCCGTGACCACGGAAGCCCTCGTCGAGCGCGAGGCCGTGACGGTGATCCTCTCGGAAAAAGGCTGGATCCGCGCCGTCAAGGGTTCCGTCGCCGAGCCCGCCGAGCTCCGCTTCAAGGAAGGCGACCGGCTCAAACTCCTCGTCGCTTGCGAAACCACCGACCGGCTCTCGCTCTTCGCCACCAACGGACGCGCCTACACCCTCAAAGCCGCGGACATCCCCCGCGGCCGGGGCGACGGCCAGCCGGTGCGCCTGCTCGTCGAGCTCGGCAACGCCGATGACGTCGTCACCCTCTTCCTCGCCCGCGAGGGCACGCGTTTCCTCCTCGCCAGCCGCTCCGGCCGCGGCTTCCTCGTCCGCGCCGAAGACCTCCTTGCCGAAAAACGCACCGGCCGCCAGGTGCTCAACCTCCGCCCGAACGACGAAGCCGCCTTCGCCATCCCGGTCGAAGGCGACCACGTCGCCGCCCTCGGCTCCAACCGCCGCCTGCTCGTCTTCCCGCTCAACGAAGTGCCCGAGCTCGCGCGCGGCAGCGGCGTCATCCTGCAACGCTACCGCGACGGCGAGCTCGCCATCCTCAGGGTCTTCCCCCTCTCTGAGGGCCTCACCTGGCGCACCGGCACCCGCCGCCGCACCGATACCGACCTCTCGCCCTGGGTCGGCTCGCGCGGCCAAACCGGCCGCGCCGTCAAGCCCGGCACCCTCGAATAAGACCAGAGGCCGTAAAGCTCTGAAATTATCGGGTTTTGTCACCCCTCATGGATCCGCTGCGATGCGACGGGAACCTCGATCGGCGGCCGGCCAGGGCGCCGCCCCCGCGTCACCGATGTCCACAACGCATCGCAAGCATCGGTTCATAGACTCCGAAGGCCTTGATTTCCTTGAACGTCAGTCCGTTCGGCGGTTGGCATCGGCGTCGGGCGCCGATGAGGGCTGGCATGTCATTGTGCGCTGCACCATGTAAGCGTTCATGTGGATCATGTGGAAACCTCGAACTGTCGCGCTCGCGCTGCAAGGGGGCGGGGCACACGGCGCCTTTGCCTCCGGCGTGCTCGATCGTCTTCTGGAGACCGGATTCGCGCCGGACCGCGTGTCCGGCGTGTCATCGGGCGCGCTGCTCGGCACGATGCTCGCGCAGGGCTGGGCGGCGGGTGGGGCCGGCGGCGCCCGCGCCGCCATCGCCCGGCTTTGGGAACGGGTGGCGGAGGCGCAGGCCGTGAGCCCGGTGCAGAACGGGCCGCTGGAGCGGTTCCTGTGGGGTCCCGACCTTTCCCGGAACCCGGTCTGGCAGGGGTTGGAGACCGCCATGCGGTTCTTCAGCCCCGCACAGCTCAATCCGCTCGGCCATAATCCCCTGCGCTCGGTGATCGCCGACCTTCTCCTGCCCGATTTGCTCACCAGCCCCGCGGCGCCGAGGCTCACCGTCGGCGTGACCGACGTCGAGACCGGCGAGGCCGTGCTTTTCCGCAACGCCGAGATCACGGTGGACGTGCTGCTCGCTTCGGCCTGCCTACCCTTCGTCTTTCCCGCGGTCGAGATCGGCGGCCGCGCCTTTTGGGACGGCGCCTATTCGGGCAACCCGCCGCTCGCGCCGCTCCTATTGCCCGAGCCGCCGGACGAGCTGGTGCTGATCCGCGCCCAGCCACGCCGCCGGCATGGCGTGCCGAGGAACCACGAGGAGATCTTCAACCGCGTCAACGAGATCGCCTTCCAGGGCGTGCTCGAGCGCGAGCTTGCCGCCCTGCCGCCCGGCGTCCGCGTCAGAAGCTACGATGCGGATGGGGCGCTGGCGGATTTGCCCATCTCGTCGAAGCTGTACGCCGAGCATGGATTTCTCCGTGCTCTTCATGCCGCAGGCCGGGAGGCCGCCCGCAGCCGGGAGCAGGGGGCAACGCCGTTGGCCGCCGAGTGATGGGCCGGATTGCCCTCTTCCTTCCACCTCGGTAATCCTCGCCAAGGGGGTCCGCCCCGGCGGTAAGGAGGCAACGGTGGATCTGTCCTTCTGGGTGCAGCTCGTGCTGGCGGGGATTGTCGGCATTCTTGCGCTCGTGGACGCCTCGGCGCGGCAGGGCACGACGGGAGCGAGCATTGCCTTCCTCGTCCTTCTCGCCGCCATCGCCTATGGCTTTTACCTGATCAAGCGGGCCTTCGACCGTATCGAGCGCGAACGGCACCGGGACGAGAATTGAGCTGGGATCCTGCGCAGTACCTGCGCTACGGCTCCGAGCGGCTGCGTCCCGCCCTCGATCTCCTCGCACGGATCCCGGCGAGCCGGCCGGCACACGCGATCGATCTCGGCTGCGGCGCCGGCAATGTCACTTCGCTGCTTGCCGCGCGCTGGCCGGAGGCGGACATCCTGGGGCTCGACGGGTCGGAGGCGATGCTCGCCAGCGCCCGGGAGGCGGCGCCCGGATGCCGGTTCGCGCGCGCCGACCTAGCGGCCTTCGTCCCGGACCGGCCGCCGGATGTGCTCTTCTCCAACGCGGCACTTCAGTGGCTGCCCGACCACCGGCGGCTCCTCCCGCGCCTTTTTTCCTTCCTTGCTCCCGGCGGCTTCCTCGCCGCGCAGATGCCGGCGATGGACGGGGCGCCCTTCCGCAGGCTCCAGCAGGAAATCGCCAAGGCGGGGCCGTGGGCGTCCGCGCTCGCGGGCGTGGGGCGGGTGCTGCCCGTGCTCGAGCCGGCGGAATATTGGGACATTCTCGAGCCGCGGGCGGCCGCGCTCGAACTCTGGGAGACGATCTACCTGCACGCGCTCACTGGCCCGGACGCGGTGCTGCAATGGGCGATGGGGACCAGCCTCCGCCCCTATCTCGACGCGCTCTCCGAGCCGGCGCGCGGCGAATTCCGCGAGGCCTACAGGGCAGCGCTTCGGCCGCACTATCCGCCGCGGCCGGACGGCACGACCCTCTTCCCGTTCCGCCGGCTCTTCCTGCTCGCGACCGCCCCTCCCTAGCGCCGGACCGCTTCGCTATCGTGGGCGTCCCCGCCACCCTCCGAGGATCCGTCCGATGATCTACGAGCTTCGCGTCTATCACTGCGTGCCGGGCCGGCTGCCGGCGCTGCTCAAGCGGTTCGACACCATCACGCTCGGCATCTGGCAGCGCCATGGCATCCGCCAGGCAGGGTTCTGGACCGTGCTCGTCGGCGCCTCGAACCACGACCTCTATTACATGCTCGCCTGGGAATCGCTTGCCGAGCGGGAGAGGGTCTGGGGCGGCTTCATGAAGGACCCGGAATGGATCACCAAGCGCGCCGAGACCGAGCGCGACGGGCCGATCGTCGCCTCGATCACCAACGAGTTCCTCGAGCCCACGTCCTTCTCCTCGGTCCGCTGAACCGATCCGCCTTCAATCGATCCGGACGAGACGCCCCTCGTAGAGCATGGGGCCCCTGGGCGCGCGGTCGGATGCGCCACTCGGAGAGGCGCCGGCAGGTTCCAGGCTGATCATCAGCTCGGTGCCGGCGCCGAGATCCGCGATCATGCGGACGCGCCGTCCGCTGGCCGGCACCACGCCGAGCGGGATCATGGCGCCGGACCGCGCCTGCTTCGCCCACAGCTCGAGCGCCTTGCCCTCGGCCACCGTGACGGGCGAGAGCGCGTGGACCATCAGTGGGCCGCCCGGCCGCATCTCGGCCACGAACATCGGCGTGTGCGAGCGCATCGGCGTGAGGCTTGCCATGTACATCGGATGCTGGGACGGGCGCAGCACGATGAGGCCGGCGAGGACGGCGGCGAGCGCCAGCGCGCCCGCGGTCGAGACGCGCCAGAACCGGACGCTTTGCCAGGCGCGGGCGAGGGGCCGGCCGGAGGTCATCGGGGTGGCCGTCGGCGTGGCCGCGGCAATCCGCGGCCAGAGATCGGCGGGCGGAGCGACCGGCGGGACCAGGCGCGCGAGCGGAGCGAGGCGACGCTCCCAGGCCGCGATGGCGCCGGCGAGCGCCGGATCGGTCTCGGCCGCTCGTGCGAGCGCGCGGGCGGATGCCGCGTCGAGCGTGCCGAGCACGTATTCCGCGGCGGCGAGATCGCGTTCGTCGTCGCTGCCGCTCATCGCCCGAGACACTCCCGGAGCTTGAGGAGGCCGCGCCGGATGGAAGACTTCACCGTGCCGAGCGGCATGCCGAGACGCTGGGCAAGCTCGGCCTGCGAGAACCCATCGAGAAAGGCAAGCTCGATCAGGCGGCGGCGGTCCGCCTCCAGCGCCTCGAGGCAGGTTCTGAGCGCCGCCCCGTCCTCGTCCGCGCTGAGACGCGCGAGCGCGTCCGGTTCGTCGAGAGCGGCGTCCTCGGGCTCGAAGCCCAGCACTTCACGCCGCCGGCCGCGGACGATGTCGAGAGCGCGATAGCGGACCAGGCTGACGAGCCAAGCCTCCGCGCTGCCGCGCGCCGGATCGAACCGGGAGGAGCGGTTGAGGACTTGGATGAAGGCCTCCTGCAGCGCGTCCGCAGCAAGAGCGCGCTCGCCCGTAATCCGCAAGGCGACCGCGTAGAGAAGCGGCGAGACCAGCTCGTAGAGCTTCCGGAATGCCGCCTGGTCGCCGGCGGCGATCCGGCCCAGAAGACCGGCGAGGGGGTTGACGGCCGCCGCGCCGCCGCCGGCCGCGTCCTCCCGCCGCCGGGGCATGTCCTCTTCGCTTGGATGCCGGGCCGGGCCTGACGCCATTCCGGCGCGACGATAAGGGATCGGCCTTGGCACGAACAGGCTTGGGAGCGGAGCGAGGGCAAAGGCGGACATCGCGGGCACCGGATCCGGCGGGCCCTTTCATTACGAACGCCCAAGGCGGGCGGATGCCGGCTGACGCCTTTCAGGCAGCTGGCATGCCCGTCAGCGCGCAGGCACGGATGATCGCCTGGCGGAGCTGCGCCTCGTCGAACGGCTTCCCGAGCCATACCACATTCGGATCTTCGCCCCCATGGGGCTCGCGCCCGGAGACGATGATCGTCGGCAGCTCCGGACGCTGCAGGCGGAACTCCGAGACCAGTCGCGCGCCGTCCGCATCCGGCAGGCCGGCATCGGCGATCACCAGCTCGGCGTCGCTCGCGGCCTGGCGCGCCTCCGCCGCCGAGCCGGTGGCGCGCACGCTATGGCCCATTGCGCCCAAGAGCTCGGCCGTGGTCTCGCGCACCAGCGGCTCGTCCTCGACCAGCAGCACGCGCAGCCGCTGCGTCGGCGCCTGGCGCAAACGCTCGCTGGCCGCGACGCGCAACGCTTCGCGGATCGCGTCGGCCAGCGCCGACCGGGTCCACGGCTTCGGCAAAAGTCTCGCTCCGGGCTCGGGCATTTCCGCCGAAAGCCGCTGATTGTCCGTATAGCCGGTGGTGAAGAGCACGGCCATCGAAGGCAGCATCGAGCGGCCGACGCGCGCAAGCTCGGTCGCGCTGAGGCTGCCGGGCATCACCACATCGGTGAACAGCACATCGGGATGCGCGCCGGCGCGCAAGAGCTCGAACGCGGCATCCGCGTTCTCCGCCTCGAGCGTGCGATAGCCGAGATCTCGGAGGCTGTTGACCGCGACCGCGCGCACCGCCCGATCGTCCTCGACCACCAACACCAGCTCGTCGGCGCCGAGCGGCGGCTGCACCCGACGCGCGGGCAGGGTGAGCGGCGCGTGCGTGCGCGGAATATAGAGCCGGACGGTGGTGCCTTCGCTCGGCGCGCTATCGATGTGGAAATGGCCGCCGCTCTGGCGCACCAGGCCATAGACCATCGAAAGGCCGAGCCCGGTGCCGCGGCCCGTGCCTTTGGTCGTGTAGAACGGTTCCACGGCGCGCGTCAGCTGCTCGGGATCCATGCCCTTGCCGGTGTCCGCCACCGCGATCATCACGTATTGGCCCGGTGTCACATCGGCATGGTGCGCGGCGTAGTCCTCGTCGAGCACCCGATTGGTGACGATGATCACGAGCCGGCCGCCGCTCGCCATCGCGTCCCGCGCATTGAGCGCGAGGTTGAGGACCGCATTCTCGAGCTGCTGCGGATCGGTGCGGATCGCCCAAAGCGTCTCCCGTTCATCGAGCGCAAGACGAACCTCGTACATCTCGCCGAGCGTTCGGCGCAGCAACTCCGCCGTGCCCTGGAGCAGCTCTCCGGGGTCGATCACCTCGCTCGCGAGCGGCTGGCGGCGTGCGAAGGCAAGCAAATGCCGGGTCAGGTTGGCGCCGCGGGCAACGCCCGCCATCGCCGATTCGAGCCGCGTGCGCAGGCCCCCTTCCGCCGGCAGGCCGGCGGCGATCTGCTCGAGATTGGCGGAGATGACCTGGAGCAGGTTGTTCATGTCGTGCGCGATGCCGCCGGTGAACTGGCCGAGCGCGTCCATCTTCTGCGCCTGCCGGGCCATCTGCTCGGCCTCGGCCCGCTTGCTGATGTCGGCCACCGCGAGGATCTGGCCGCCGTCCGGAAGTGCGCTCCGCCAAACCTCGAGCACGCGCCCCTGTCGGTGCATCTCCGCCACCACCGGCTCGGCCCGCGGTCGCGGCTCGTCGAGGAGCGGGGGAAACCAATCGGCGGCGGCGGCGGCGAAACGGGCGAAGCTCGTGCCTGCCTTGCCAAGCTCGGGCGGCAGGCCGGTCGCGGGGAAGAAGGCGTTGTTCCAGAGCACCAGCCGGTCCTGCGCATCGAATACGGCGACGCCGTCACGGATGTTGTTCACCATCGCCGCGAGCCGGTCGCCCTCCCGGCGCAAGGTATCCTGCACCACGATCCGCTGGCGCCGGCTCGCGGCAAACCCGAGCGCCGCGGTCCCGACCAGCAGGGCTGCCGCCGCGGCGGCGATCGCAAGGCCCAGCACAACCTCTCGCCTTCCGTCCTCCAGGGCTGTGATGTCCCCTTGCTGGCGTATCGCGGCCTCCCGGGCGATCTCCGTGGTCGCGGCACGGAGCGCCGCGGAATCGGCTCGGTCCGCGGCGATGGCGGCGGGGTTCAGGGGCGGGGGTGAGCCCGGCGAGGCGGGAAATCGCCGGGCTGCGGTTTCGAGCCCCGCAAGGCGCGTCTCCGCGAGCAGGGAAAGCAGCCCGAGCCGCGGGCCGAGCCAGGGATTCTGCGGCGCCTTGGCCGCCAGCCGTGCCAGCGCTGTCCTCGCGTCGGCCACGGTGGCCTCGAACCGCACGAAATCGGCGATGCGGCCGGTGAGCAGGAAATCCCGCTGATCGAGCTCGGCCGCCAGCATGGCCAAGCCGAGCCCCTCTGTCGCGTCATAGACGGCGCGTGCGTCCTGGGCCTCGGCAAGCTCGAGCTTCAGTTTTTCGGCCGAGATGACGGCGAGGCCACCACACACGGCGACCGTGGCCGCGACCGCGAGGCCGACCACGATCGCGATCGCCCGTGTCGCCGATCGCAGCGGTCCGCCGCTCAGTCTTTCCGCCATAGCGGCGCCTTGAGGCGCGCAGTGAACGCGGCGTGCCGCGCCTGGTCGGCTTCGCTCGGGACGATCCGGCGCGGCGTGCGATCGCCATAGGCCACAGCGCTCATGAGCGGGGCACTGCTCGCCGGCTCAAGCACCAGCCCGCGCTGCCGCCCCCCGGTCAGCTCGACATAGACCGCAGCGAGCAGCCGGCAATCGAGCAGGGCGTTGTGGGTGCTGCGCTCGGCCAGATCAATCGCGAACCGCCGGCAGAGCGCATCGAGCGTGTTCGGCAGGCCCGGAAACAGGGATTTGGCAAGGGCGAGCGTGTCGACCATGCGGCCGCGATCGAGGGGCGAGAGGCCCGAGCGCAGAAGCTCGGCATCGAGGAAGGCGAAGTCGAACGGCGCGTTGTGCGCGATGATCGGATCCTCGCCGAGGAAGGCGAGAAGCTCAGGCGCCACCTCCGCAAAGCGCGGCTGGCCGGCAAGGTCGGCGTCGCCGAAGCCGTGGATCGCGGTCGCTTCCGCGGGCACCGGACGACCGGGATCGAGCAGGCGGTGGAAGAATTCGCCGGTCGGCAGTTCGTTGCTAAGCTCGATCGCGGCGATCTCGATCACCCGGTGCCCAAGGGCCGGATCGAGGCCCGTCGTCTCCGTATCGAGCAGGACCGATCTGGTCACCCGAGCAGCCTCCCGATCAAGCGGCGCAACACGCGCTGGCCGTGATGGCGCGAGAGCCCGGTCGGCACCACGTGATCGGCCCGCTGGCGCTTCTCGCGATCCGGCATCTGGCGAGAGAGTATGGCCGAAAGCTCGCCCGGTTGCATCTTTCCGCGCCGGGAAAGGCGCCTCTGCTGCACCGCGGCCGGCGCCGAGACCACGACCACCTCATCCACTCGGCGCTCGCCCCCGGTCTCGAAGAGGAGGGGAATGTCGAGCACGGCGAGCCGCCGGCCGGCCCGCCGCGCGCGGGCGAGGAAGGCCCGCTCCGCGTCGCGCACCAGCGGATGAAGGATCGCCTCGAGCCGGGCCATCGCGGCCGGGTCCGCGGCGACGCATGCGCGCAGGCGGCCACGGTCCACGGCGCCCTCCCTGACGACATCGGGAAATGCGGCCGCGATCGGCTTGACCGCCCGCCCCCCGCGCGCTTCGAGCGCGTGCACGGCGCGATCCGCGTCGAACACCGGAATTCGGGCGCGGCGGAAGATGTCCGCTGCTGTCGACTTGCCCATACCCATGCCCCCGGTGAGCCCGATCACGCGCATCCGAGCTAAGTATCAGCTTTCCACGCGTGACGGTCGCGCGCCGTCACGCCGAGGCGAGGTCGCGAGCGACGAAGTCGAACAGCTCCCGATCGACCGTGGGGACGATGTCGAACCAGGCGGCGAAGCCCGCCACGGCCTGGTGGAGCAGCATGCCGAGGCCGTCCACGGTCTTGAGGCCCCGGGCGCGGGCGGCGGCAATGAGCGGCGTGACGAGCGGGGCATAGACGATGTCGGCGACGACGAGCGAAGCCGGCGCGCGGGAAAGATCGAGCGCGAGCGGCGGCCGCCCCGCCATCCCGGCGGAGGTTGCGTTCACCGCGAGCGCGTGATCGGCGAGCGCGCTTGCCCGATCCTCCCAGGCGACGAGGGCGAGCGTGGGGAAGAGCCGCATCAGCTCCTCCGCATGCTCGGGCGTCCGATTGGTCACCGCGACCCGGGCCCCTGCATCCAGCAAGGAAGCAGCGATGTCCCGCGCCGCCCCGCCGGCGCCGATCAGGAGCACCGGCCCGGCGAAGGGAGCGATGCCGTGGTCGCGGAGACTGGCGAGGAATCCGGCCCCGTCGCTGCTGCTGCCGTGGATCTTGCCGTCGCGAAAGAGGAGCGTGTTGACCGAGCGCACGCGCCGCGCCGCATCCGCGGACGTGTCGCAAAGCTCAAAGGCGGCCTCCTTGTACGGAGTGGTCACGTTGCAGCCGCGAAAACCCACGGCGAGCAGCCCGCGCACGCCGACGGAGAGGGATTCCGGCGGCACGGGGAGCGGCACATAGGCGCCGTCGATCCGGTGCCGCTCGAGCCAGAACCCGTGCACAAGGGGCGAACGAGAATGGGCGACCGGCCAGCCGACAATCCCGGCGAGCCGTGCCTGACCGGTCAGAATGGGCATGAAGCCAAGAGAACACGGCCGCCTCGTCGCCGGCAACCGCGGGCCGGCGCGCGCGGGCGTCAGACCTCCTGCCGCCGCGGCGTGAAGTCCGCGTCCCGGTGAACCTGCACCGAGAGCAGGACACCGAACCCCGCCATGGTCGTGAGCAATGCCGAGCCGCCGTAGGAGACGAGCGGCAGCGGCACCCCGCCGACCGGGATCACCCCCATCACCATCGCGATGTTGACGAACGCATAGAGGAAGAGATTCACGCCGAGCCCGAACGCCACCAGGCGGCCGAACTGGTGGCGCGAGGTCAGGCCGATGGCGATCGCCATGAGGACGATGAGCGCGATCAGCGCGAGCAGGGCGAGGCTGCCCGCAAAGCCGAACTGCTCGGCGAAGAGCGTGAAGACGAAATCGGTCTGCTTCTCGGGCAGGAAATCGAGGCTGCCCTGGGAGGCGTGCATGAAGCCTTGCCCCCAGAGGCCGCCCGAGCCTAGCGCGATCTTCGATTGGAGGATGTTGTAGCCGGCGCCGAGCGGGTCGCGTGCCGGATTGAGGAAGGTCAGGATGCGGGCTTTCTGGTACGGGTGCAGGTGCGCGTAGGCGATCGGTGCCGCAACGGCGAGCAGCAAGCCCGCGAGGCCGAACTTCCAAAGCCGGACGCCGGCGGCAAAGAAGATCGCCCCACCGATCGCGATCACGATGATCGCCGTGCCGAGATTGGGCTCCTTGAGGATCAGCGCGGCGGGTGCCAGCACCGCGAGTGTCGGCGGAATTAGGAACAGCGGGTTTCCGACCCGTTCCCATGACGCGCGGTGGAACCAGTGGGCGAGCGCCAGCACGAGCGCCAGCTTCATCAGCTCGCTCGGCTGCACGGCGATGCCGCCGAGTGTCAGCCAGCGCTCCGCTCCCAGACCGACCGAGCCGAAGCGGAGCACGAGCGCGAGCAGCGCCAGCGCCACGAAATAGAGCGGCCAGGCAACGCGTGCGATCAGGCGGATATCGACGAGTGCGATCGCGAGCATGAACGCAAAGCCGGCAGCGAAGCGTATCAGCTGGGGCTTCGCATAGGGCATGAACGATCCGGCGGCGGAATAGAGGGAAAGCGCGCCGACGGCGGCAAGCAGGCCGACCAGCAGCACGAAGAGCCAGTTGATGGCGGCGAGCTTGCGCGTCAAGTCGAACGTGGCGGCGCGCAGGAGCCGTCCTTCGGCGGTGATCACGCGCGGGGCTCTCCAGGCGGCGCACTGCCCGGCGGTGCGCCGCCGTGTGGGGCGCCGCCAGGGGGGACGCTGCGGTTCGCCGGGTCGCGGGCAAGCACGGCCTCCATCAGGTCGCGCGCGATCGGCGCCGCGGCGTCCGCCCCTTCGTTGCCGTGCTCGACCACAACGGAGAGCGCATAGCGCGGCGCGGCCGCCGGCGCGAAGGCGATGAAGAGAGCGTTCGGCCGTAACTTCCAGGGGAGCGATGCGCTGTCCTCGTTCTGCGGCCCGTCGAACACCTGCGCGGTGCCGGTCTTGCCCGCCATCTCGACGTTCGGGTCGGGCAGGCGCGAGGCGTAGCCGGTGCCGAGCGGATTGTTGACGACCTCGCGCATGCCCTGGCGCACCAGCGAGAGATAGAGCTCGGGGATGCCGAGGCCGGGCGCGGCGTCGGCCGCGAGCGCGCTGGCGCCCACCTCGGCGGTGACCTGCGGCGAGAGCGCGCGCCCGCTCGCCACGCGCGCGGCCATCAGGGCGAGCGTGAGCGGCGTCGCCTGAATGAAGCCCTGGCCGATGCCGGAGATCACGGTATCGCCCAGCGTCCAGGGCTTGCCCTGGCCCCGGCGCCAGGCGCGCGTCGGCACGAAGCCCGACCCGACGCCAGGCAGGTCGATCGCCGGCGGCGCGCCGATGCCAAGCCGCTTCGCCATCGCGGCGATCCGGTCGATCCCGGTGGCGAGTGCCACGTGATAGAAGAAGACGTCACAGCTCTGGCAGATGGCGCTGGTGATGCCGAGCCAGCCATGCCCGCCATGGTCCCAGCACCAAAACCGGTGATTGCCGAGATCGAGGTATCCCGGACAGAAGAAGCGCGTCCCGGGATCGATCGCGCCCGAGGTCAGGCCGGCCAGCGCCACGACCGGCTTGAAGGTCGAGCCGGGCGCGTAGAGTCCGGCGCCCGCCTTGTCGAGGAGGGGCGCGCGCTGGTTCGAGATCCAGGCTTTCCATTGCCTTGCGGGCACGCCGGTGTCGAACAGGGTGGGGTCGAAGGAGGGTGTGCTCCCCATCGCCAAGACCGCTCCGCTCGGCAGGTCGAGCACGACGGCGCTCGCGCTCTGCGCCTTGCCGAGCCGTGCGGCCATCAGCCCTTGCAGGCCGGAATCGACGTGAAGCCGGACGGTTGCGCCCGGCAGGCCCGGATCGCGGGAAAGGTCGCGGATGACGCGCCCGAGCGCATTCACCTCGAGCCGCACCATGCCCGGCTCGCCGGTGAGCGGCTGGTTCCTCTCCTCCTCCATGCCGCTCTTGCCGACCCGCATGCCCGGAAGATTGAGCACCGGCGCGCCGGCAAGCTCAGCGCGCGCGGGCGGCCCGACATAACCCACGAGATGGGCGAACGCGGGACCGAAAGGATAGAAGCGCGTGGTTCCGACATCGACGACGATGCCCGGCAGCTCCGGCGCGTTCACGGCGAGCCGGGCCATCTCGTCCCAGCTCAGATAGTCGCGCAGGAGGACGGGGATGAAGGGCTGATGGTGCGCGATCGCATGCGCGATGCGCCGTCGCTCGCCCGGATCGAGCGCTATCAGGCGGGCGAAGGCGTCGAGGCTCGAGGTCGCGTCGGCGCTTTCCTCCACCATCAGCAGCGCCCGCCAATGCGGCTTGTTCCCGGCGAGCAGCGTGCCGTAGCGATCGTGGATCTCGCCGCGCGCGGGTGCGACGAGCCGCGCGCTCACGCGGTTGTCGGCGGCGAGCGTCGCGTAGCGGGCGCCGTCGGTGACCTGCATCCGATAGAGGCGGAACCCTAGCAGGCCAAACAGGCCGGCCTGCCCCGCGGCTGCGATGAGGGCGCGGCGCGTGAAAACGCCGAGCCGCCGCTTCTCCCGCCGCATGCTAGGCGCGCTCCCAGGCGGCGATGCCGCGGTGCGCGCGGGTGAAGAGTGCCGCGAGTGGCGGGTACAGCGCCGCGGTCAACGCGAACTCGAAGATCGCGGGCGACGAGGGCAGGAGCCGGAGCGAAAGGAGGGAATCGAACCCCCATTCGAGTGTCGCCGCGCCGCCCGCCACCGCGATGAAGACCAGCCAGACCAGCAGGAACGGCTGGCGCGCGAGCTGACGTCGCGAGCCGACCGCAAGACCGTGCACGAAGAGGAGGATCAGGACGCGGACCCCGAGCGGGGCGAAGCCGAGCAGGTCCGCGAGCACGCCGAGCGCGAAGACGACCGGCGGGGGCATCGCCGCGGGGCGGAACACCGACCAGAAGAAGACCGAGGCGACCGCGAAGCCCGGCAGCAGCTCGGCCTGGCCCGGCAAGCCCAGCGGCGCCGCCGTGAGCAGCATCCCGATCGCCGTGACGGCGGCGGGGAAGCTCTGCCGCCCGAGCGTGTCGAGCCGGCGCCAGAGGCTCGGCCGCGGCCGGATGCCGGGCGTGCGGTCAACCTCCATGTCCGCCTCCTCCCGCTTGCCCCTCCTCGGGTGAAATGATCCCATGCAGCCCGTAATCGAAGAGGCGCACGAAGCTGAGCTGGCCAAGCTCCGCCGCCGGCACGACCTCGACCGTTCCGCCCTCGGCATAATGCACCGTGCCGACCGGCAGGCCGGGCGGGAAGGCGCCCGCGATCCCGCTCGTCACCACCTGCTCGCCCTCGGACGGCATCGTTCCGGGCGGCCAATAGAGCAGATCGGGGTCGGGGCCGTTGGTCCCGGCGAGGATGGCGCGCGCGCCGGTGGCGGCGAGCCGCACCGGGATACGGCTGTTGAGGTCGGTGATCAGCAGCACGCGGGCGCTCTCGCTCCCCACCTCCGTCACCCGCCCGACCAGCCCGTGCGCATCGAGCGCGATCTCGCCCGGATGCACGGTCACACCCGGCGCGAGTGCGACCAGCACGGCGCGGTCATAGAGGCCGCCGGCATCGGCGACGGCGCGCGCGGTGACGAACGGCACCGCGGGGTCCGGGATCCAATGCAGCTCGGCCTTGAGCCGCGCATTCTCCGCCTCGAGCGCCAGCGCCACCGCCTGCCAGCGCCGGAGCTCCGCGTTTTCCGCGCCGAGCCGGTCGTTTTCCGCGTGCAGGTCCCAGAGAGCCTGCAGCTGGCCGAGCCCGTACCTGAGGTCCGAGAAGGGACGCGTGAGCCCGGCATAGACCGGCGTCAAGGCGTCGGCGAACGCCATGCGCGCGCGATCCGCGAGCCGCCCGTCCATCCGGCCGGCCAGCATCAGCGCGATCGCGGCCGCCATCAGGAACGGCAGGCTGATCTTCTCGATCGCCTCGCGCAGCGGGATGGAAAGCCGGATCACGTCCCGTTCTCTCCTTCGCCAGAGCCCCCGATCGGCCAGAGAACGATCGGCCCGGGAACTGGAGACAAGCGACCCATCGGCTGGCGCGCCCCCGGCCCAGAATAGCGCCGTTAATACATCGTGGTAAGGACGTTACGAAGCCGTTTCATCTCCTCGAGCGCACGGCCGGTGCCGAGTGCGACGCATTGCAACGGGTCCTCGGCGACGACCACGGAGAGCCCGGTTGCCTCGCGCAGCACCTGATCGAGCCGGTGCAGCAGCGCGCCGCCGCCGGTGAGCACGATCCCCTTGTCGACGATATCGGCGGCAAGCTCGGGCGGCGTGTTCTCGAGCGCCACCTTGACCGCCTCGACGATCGCGCCGACCGGTTCGGCGAGGCTCTCGGCAATCTGGTGCTGGCTCACGATCACCTCGCGCGGCACGCCGTTCATCAGGTCCCGCCCCCGAACTTCGCGCAGCGGCCCCTCGTCTCCCTGCTCGGGCGGCATCGCCGCGCCGATATCGATCTTGATCCGCTCGGACGAGCCTTCGCCGATGAGGAGGTTATGGTTGCGCCGGATGTAGCTGATGATCGCCTCGTCCATCTTGTCGCCGCCGACCCGGACGGAGCGCGAATAGACGATGCCGCCGAGCGAGATGACGGCGACCTCCGTGGTGCCGCCGCCGACATCGATCACCATGCTTCCCGACGGCTCGGTGACCGGCAGGCCGGCGCCGATCGCCGCGGCCATCGGCTCCTCGATCAGCAAAACCCGGCGCGCGCCGGCGCTCTCCGCGCTCTCCTGGATGGCGCGGCGCTCTACGGCGGTCGATCCGGAAGGCACGCAGACGATGATGAGCGGGCTCGCGAGAATGCGACGGTTGTGCACTTTGCGGATGAAATGCTTGATCATTTCTTCCGCGACCTCGAAATCGGCGATCACCCCGTCGCGCAGCGGCCGGATGGCGGAGATGTTGCCCGGCGTGCGGCCGAGCATCTGCTTGGCTTCGTCGCCGACCGCCAGGACCTGCTTGCGGCCCCGCACGTCGGCGATCGCCACGACCGATGGCTCGGCAAGGACGATGCCCCGGCCCTTGACGTAGACGAGCGTGTTGGCGGTCCCGAGGTCGATCGCCATGTCGGCCGACATGAACCCGAGCAGGCGTGCGAACATCGAGGAGCCTTATGCGAGGGCGAAGGTGCGGCTTAGCGGCAGCGCCTCACCGCCACAAGAGGGTCGCGCGGTGCCTGTCGAGCGGCCTCTGGAACGGCCTCGGAAGGGCTGCTTCAGGCGGCGCGGCGGCCGGGCGCGAGGCGGCGGCGCAGCCGGCCGATCGCGGCGAGCCCGGCCAGCCTTCGGTCGAGGAACGCGAGCGTGGCCGCCTCGTCCTCGCTCTCGTCGGCGAGCCAGTAGAGCAGCGTCGCGCCGTAGATTGCGGCGAGGCTCGCCCGCTTGGTGTACCAGCTGAAATCGGTCGCGCGATCGCCCGCCGCGTGCCAGATCGCGTCCACCGTGCGGGCCGCGATGCGGCCGGCCGCGCGCGCCCGGCCGGCGCGGGCAAGCAGCGCAAGCGCGCGTCGCAACGCCTCGCGGTGCGGGCGGAGCAGACGGAAGCGGAGTGCGACCAGGGCGCGCACGCGCCCCGCGAGCCCGAGGCCCGCGAGATCGCCGGCCGCTTCTTCCATTTCGCGATCGACGAGGTCGCACCAGGCCTCGACCATGCCGGCGGGACCATCCGGGAAGAGGTTTCCCGCGAGGGCCGGCGGCTCGCCGAGATCGGCGAGGCCGGCGCGCAAGGCGCGCGCGGTCCAGCCCTCGAACGGGACGTGCGGCAGCAGCGCGCGGATCGCCGCGTCCCGCTCGGCGTTGCGCTCCGGGACCGCAATCATCAGGCCTGCTCCATCGCGCGCGCGCGCGTCAGCTCCTCGGTGAAGCCGAAGCGGGAGAAATCGCGCATCCGCATCGGATAGAGGATGCCATCCAGGTGGTCGTACTCGTGCTGCACGACGCCGGCGTGGAAGCCCTGCGCCATTGCCTCCACCTTCCGTCCCTCGCAATCCACCCCGGCATAGCGGATGCGGGGCGCGCGCGGGACGGCGCCGCGCAGGCCCGGGATCGAGAGGCAGCCTTCCCAGCGCAATTCGCGGTCCTCGCCCAGGAGCTCGAGCTCCGGGTTGATCACCACGGTGATCGGCACCGGGCCGTCCTCGCCGCCGTTCCCTGCCCGCTCCGGGGTGACGCGGAAGACGAAGGCGCGGAGCGGGGCGTGCACCTGCGGCGCGGCGAGCCCGGCACCGCCCGCGTCGAGCATGGTCTCGACCATGTCGGCGATCAGCCGCCTTGTCTCCGCCGCCCCCGGATCGGCGATGGGATCGGCGCGGCGGGTCAGGATCGGGTGGCCCATGCGGGCGATCTTGAGGATGGCCATGACGGAACCAAGATTGTTGTGAGGCGGGGGTTATGCGAGGCGTGCCGGAGTGTTATAGGGCGCGCCTTTCCGGCGGTCGCGCCGGAAAATTCAGGGGCGCCCGGGATCGGCCCAGGCGCACGCGCGGGAAAGGAGAAGGCGGCCAAGTGCAAGTTCTGGTGCGCGACAACAATGTCGATCAGGCGCTGAAGGCGCTCAAGAAGAAGATGCAGCGGGAGGGAATATTCCGCGAGATGAAGCTCCGCCGCCATTACGAGAAGCCCTCCGAGCGGCGCGCCCGCGAGGCGGCCGAGGCGGTGCGGCGGGCGCGCAAGCTCGAGCGCAAGCGGCTGGAGCGCGAAGGCTTCTAACCGATTATTCCCGGGCGGTTCGGCTAACGCCCCAGGGCGCCGGGGAGGCGTCCGGGCTTGCCGTAGAGCCAGCCCTGCCCGAGATGGGCGCCGATCGCGCGGCAGAGCGCCTCCTGCTCGGCGGTCTCGATCATCTCGACGACCACCTCGGCGCGCGTGTCCTGGGCGAGCGATACCATCGAGCCGAGCATCGCCCGCGCCCGCGGGCTGTGCAGCGCAGCGCGGAGATAGGCGCCGTCGATCTTGATGAAATCGACCCGGAAATCGCGCAGATAGCGGAACGCGGCGGCACCGGAGCCGAAATCGTCGAGACAGACCGGCACGCCGGCCTGACGGAGCGCGGCGAGGGTTCCCTTCGCCGCGGCGACGTTCTGGATCTCGGCGGTTTCGGTGAGCTCCACGAGCAGCCGCCCGCGCGGCAGTGCCGCGCGCCTCACCTGCGCAAGCAGCCGCTCGCGAAACGCCCCGTCCTGGAGGGAAAGCCCCGAGAGGTTGACGGCCAACGCGACCCCGGGCGCCTCGCGGAGCACCGCGAGCGCCTCCTCCATCACGGCCGTGTCGAGCTCCTCCGAGAGGCCCACGGCTTCGGCGAAGCTCACGAACTCCTGCGTCGAGGTCGGCGGCGCGCCCAGTGTCGGGGCGGGGCGCAACAGCGCCTCGTAGTGCCGCACCTTGCGGTCGGCGAGCGATACCACCGGCTGGAACACGAGCCGGAAATGCCGCCCCGCGATGGTCCGCTGGATTGCCGTCGCGCGCTGGCCGGCCTCCTCCAAGAAGCCATCGAGGCCCCGCGCGAAGCCGGCCTTGGCCAATCCCGCCACGCCGCCGCCGGCGAAGCTCCGCAAGGCGGAGCGCAAGGCCCGCATCGCACGCACCGCGCCGAGATCGCCGGCGGCGAGCCGCATCCCGGTGCCCCGCGCCCCACCCGGCTCGCCGCCGGGGCCGGTGAGCGTCTCCAGCCGCCGGCAGAGCGCCTCCAGATCGGCCGTCCCCGGGCCGATGACGCCGAACCGGCCGGGTGCCAACGCGCCCACCAGGGGATCGGCCCCGAGCTCGGGCGCGCGCGCGAGCGCCCCGCCGATCGCGTGATGCCACGCGGCCCGCTCGGCGTCGCCCGGCTCCCCCGGGCCCTCCTCGCCGAGCTCGATCAGCGCCAGCGAGGCGGAGGCGCCGGTCGCCAGGCGCATCTCCGCCTCGAGCGCGAAGGTCGCGGGATCATCGAGGACCTCTCCGGCCTCGCGCGGCGCCGCCGGCGGCCGCCCCAGCGTGACGCTGAGGCCGGGGGGCGCGCCATCGGCGGCGAGGGCGGCGAACACCAGCGGCGCGCGGGCGGCGTTGGCGAGATGCAGGACCGCCGGCGCCGAGCGTCCGCGCGCGACCGCCTCGGCGAGCGAAGCGGTGAGCGCCGCGCGGTCAGCCGGCGCGATCAGCCGGCTGATGTCCTCGCCCAGGAAACGGGCGGCCGGCGAGCCGAAATGCGTGTTGAACGCTCCCGTCGCGTAGCGGATCGTTCCGTCGGCGCCGAGCTCCATGAGAAGATCCGCGGCAGTGAAGGCGAGGCGCAAGAACCGCTCCTGCGCCGGGGCCGGAAGCGGGTGAGAGACAGAACTGTCCGCAGTTGCAGCGGTGTCGTCGGCGCGTGCCATGGCTCCCTCTGCCGGCCTCCTGCGCACAGGCGCTCGATTCGGCTCAGCAAAAGATTAAAGGCGCGTATAGCGATTTGGTCAGGGCTCGCTGCGGCCGACGCCGAGCATCGCCAGCCCGAAGAGGGCGGCGGCGAAGGTCACGACGCCGATCAGGAGGCGCAGCCGTGCGCCGAGATCCGCCGCCTCCTGCTCGGAGCGCGCCCGCATGCGTTCGCGCTCGCGGGCGACCCGCTCGGCGAGCGTTCCAGGCCCGCTCAGCACCGCCCCCGCGCTCTCGCCGAGTGCCGGGCGGAGCGCCGCGAGGCGGGCCTGGGCATCGGGCGCGACCGATGCGGCCAGCACCTGGTCCAGCACCGCCTCGCGCGCGAGCGCGCGGCCGAACGGAACGGGGGCGGCGTAGGTGGCGAAAATGCCGGCGAGGCCCACCACAACGAACGCCATCGCGAGGAAGCCTGCCGCACTGAAGCTCGGTCTTCCCGCCACCTGCGCTCCGTCCTCCGGCATCGAGCAGCGCCCCGAATCCGCCCTTGGCGCCGGCCTGTCAACGGCGCGGCTTGACACGGAACGGCTCGCCCCCTACCTCGCCCGCTCCCGCTTCCGGCCGGTGCCCGGGGTGAGCGGCGGTGGAAAGCCCGTGTCATGAAGATCCGCAACAGCCTCCGATCGGCCAAGGCCCGCGACAAGAACTGCCGGCTGGTGCGCCGGCATGGCCGGGTCTACGTCATCAACAAGAAGAACCCGCGCATGAAGGCCCGCCAGGGCTAGCCTCACGGCGCGCTTGTCGCGCACCCTCGGCCGGCCCATCTTCCGAAGGGGTTACAACAAGCCGGAACCGGAGTGCGCGCGTGAACGCCCAGCCTGAACCGAAGGCCTCGGTGCTCGCCCGCCGCGAGGAGATCATCGCCCGCCTCAAGGCGCTCGTGGGCGGCGGCGCCGTGATCGGCGAGCCGATCCGGCTGCGCGCCTACGAGACCGACGGCCTCCCTTCCTATCGCCAGCTCCCGCTCGCGGTGGTGCTGCCGGAGACGACCGAGCAGGTCGCCGCCGTGCTCGGCTTCTGCCATGCGGAGGGGATCCGCCTGGTGCCGCGCGGCGCCGGCACCAGCCTCTCGGGCGGGGCGCTTCCGCTCGCCGACTCCGTGGTCATCGGCCTGATGCGCATGAACCGCATCCTCGCCATCGACTACGCGGATCGCGTCGCCACCGTGCAGGCGGGCGTCACCAACCTCGCGATCACCGGCGCGGTGGCGAAGGAGGGCTTCTTCTACGCCCCCGATCCCTCGAGCCAGCTCGCCTGCATGATCGGCGGCAATATCGCGATGAATTCGGGCGGCGCGCACTGCCTGAAATACGGCGTCACCGCCAACAACGTGCTCGGCCTCACGATCGTGACGATGGAGGGCGAGATCGTGAACCTCGGCGGCGCCCATCTCGACGCCGCCGGCTATGACTGGCTCGGCATCCTCATCGGCAGCGAGGGCCAGCTCGCGATCGCGACCGAGGTGACGGTGCGCATCCTGCGCGCGGCGGAGGGAACGCGGGCGATGCTCGCGTCCTTCGGCTCGAACGCGGTCGCCGGCGCGTGCGTCGCCGCGATCATCGGCTCGGGCGTCATTCCGGTCGCGCTCGAGTTCATGGACAAGCCCGCGATCCACGCCTGCGAGGCCTTCGCCCACGCCGGCTATCCGCTCGACGCCGAGGCGATGCTGATCATTGAGGTCGAGGGCAGCAAGGCCGAGCAGGACGATCTCCTCGCCCGGCTCGCCGCGATCGCGCGCCGCTTCGATCCGCTGAGCCTGAAGGTGGCGGCGACGGAAGAGGAATCGGCGGCGATCTGGAAGGGACGCAAGGGCGCGTTCGGCGCGGTCGGGCGCATCAGCCCGGACTATCTCTGCATGGACGGCGTCATTCCCACCTCCGAGCTTCCCTCGGTGCTCGCCCGAATCGGCGAGATGAGCCGCGAGTACGGTCTTGGCGTTGCCAACATCTTCCATGCCGGGGACGGCAATCTCCATCCGCTCATCCTCTTCGACGCCAACGACCCGAGCAGCATGGCCAAGGCGGAGGAATTCGGCGCCGATATCCTCAAGCTCTGCGTCGAGGTCGGCGGCTGCCTCACCGGCGAGCACGGGGTCGGGATCGAGAAGCGGGAGCTGATGAAGGTGCAGTTCTCCGAGGCCGATCTCGACCAGCAGCGGCGCGTCAAATCGGTCTTCGATCCCGACTGGCTGCTCAACCCGAGTAAAGTCTTCCCACTCGCCGCGCCGCCCGTCATCCCGGCGACATGAGCGCGGCCGAGGCGCCGGGCGACGACGCGGGCATCGCCGCCGCGATCGCTGAAGCGGCCGCGGCGCGCGAGCCGCTCTCCGTCTCCGGCAATGGCAGCAAGCAGGCGATGCTGCGTCCGGTGCAGGCGGCGCGCGGCATCTCGACGCGCAACCTCTCCGGCATCACGCTGCATTCGCCGGCCGAGCTCGTGCTCTCCGCCCGTGCCGGGACGCCGCTTGCCGTGATCGAGTCAGCACTCGCCGAGCACGGCCAGCACCTGATCGCCGAGCCGCCGGACCTCGGACCACTCCTCGGCGCCGCCGCCCCGCCGACGCTCGGCGGCACGGTCGCTGCCAACCTCTCCGGCCCGCGCCGGATCGCGGCGGGCGCGATGCGCGACCATGTGCTCGGCGTCCGCGCCGTGAACGGCGAGGGCACGATCATTCACTCCGGCGGGCGCGTGCTTAAGAACGTCACCGGGCTCGATCTCTGCAAGCTGCTCGCCGGCAGCCACGGCACGCTCGCGGTGATGACCGAGATCACGCTCAAGGTCCTGCCGGCGCCGGAGGCGACCGGGACGGTGGCGGTCTCCGGCCTCGATGCCGCTCAGGGCGTCGCCGCGCTCTCCGCCGCCCTCGGCTCGCCCTACGCGGTGAGCGGCGCCGCCTACCTGCCCGAGGCGGCCGCGGCACGCCTCTCGGAGCTCGGGTCGATCGCGCTCGGGCGGATCTCGGACGGCATCGCGCTCGCCCGGATCGAGGACTTCGCCCCAAGTGTGGCCTACCGCAGCGACCGCCTCGCCTGCGCGCTCGCCCGCTTCGGTCCGGCGCGTCTGATCGAGGATGCCGAAAGCCGCCGCCTCTGGCGCGCGATCCGGGATGCCTTGCCGCTGCCCGCCGCCGAGACGGATGCGGTCTGGCGGGTTTCCGTCCGCCCGTCCGCCGCACCCAGGCTCGCCGCTACGCTCGCCGCCATGGACGCAGGCTGGTTCCTCGACTGGGGCGGCGGCCTGCTATGGGTCGCCGCACCAGCCGACACGGCAACCCACCGCGCCATCACCCGGGCTGCCACGGAAGCCGGCGGCGCATGGATGCTGCTCCGGGCGCCCGAGGCGCTGCGCGCCAGCCTCCCGGTCCTGCCGCCGCCGCCGCCGGTCCTCGCCCGCCTCACCCGACGGGTGAAGGCGGCCTTCGACCCGCATGGCATCCTCAACCCGGGGCGGATGTACGCCGGAATCTGAGCGGCACCGATGACCCTGATCTCCTGGCCGATCTTTTTCGCCCTGATGGCCGCCTTCGGCTGCGGCACCGCCGCGCTCTATCGCATAAGGAAGGACAGGACGGCGCTCGCCTGGACGCTGCTCGCCTTCTGCGTCGCGACACTCGCGGTGATGTTCGTCTATGGATACCTCATCAACCCTTACCGGCAGCCGTCGATCGTCACCTTGGGCTTCCTCGGCGCGGCGCTCGCGCTGCTCTTGATCGGCATCGCCCTGGTCAGCTTCATCCCGAGCGCCCTGAAGACCAGGCTGCCGCCGGAAGCGGTCCGCGCGCTCCTGCCCGAAAGCATCACCGAGCTCACGCCCGAGCAGATGCGCGAGCTCCTGCCGGTGCGCTTCCGCAAGCTTCCGGACCTGGAGATCCGGGTGATGGTGCTCGCCTACCTGACCCGCGTGCCGCCGGCGACGATCCGCACGCTGAGCCCGGAGCGCCTCAGCGTCCTGCTGCGGCGCGAGATTCCCCGTTCCATTCTTGATCCCCAATGAATCATGCAGACGCGGTTCAGCCCCGAGCAGCTCGCCGATCCTGATCTCGCCGCCTGCAACGACGTGCTCCGCCGCTGCGTGCATTGCGGCTTCTGCACGGCCACCTGCCCAACCTTCGTCCTCCTGGGCGACGAGCTCGACAGCCCGCGCGGACGCATCTACCTGATGCAGGACATGCTGGAATCGGGCGCGCCGGCGAGCCCCGAGGTGGTGCGGCACGTCGATCGCTGCCTTTCCTGCCTTGCGTGCATGACGACCTGTCCTTCGGGCGTCAATTACATGCACCTCGTCGATCACGCCCGCACCCATATCGAACGCACCTATCGCCGCCCCGCCACGGAGCGCCTGCTGCGCTCGTTCCTCGCCGCCGTGCTGCCGCGGCCGCGTCTCTTCCGCACCGCACTCCGCGCGGCACGTCTTGCTCGCCCGCTCGGTTCGCTGGTCCCCACGCGCCATCCGCTCGGCGCGCGGCTCCGGGCCATGCTCGCCCTCGTCCCCTCGCACCTCCCTTCACCGAGCCCCGCCGATGCCCCGCGCACGCACGAGGCCGAGGGCCCACGCCGCGCGCGCGTGGCGCTGCTCGCGGGCTGTGCGCAACAGGTGCTCGGGCCGGAGATCAACGCGTCTGCCATCCGGCTGCTAACGCGGCTCGGCGTCGAAGTGGTCGTGGCCGAGGGCGCCGGCTGCTGCGGAGCGCTCGTGCACCACATGGGCCGCCACGCCGAGGCGCTCGCCGCGGCGCGCGCCAATATCGCGGCCTGGCAGGCCGAGATTGCCGGGAAGGGCCTCGACGCGATCATCGTGACGGCCTCGGGCTGCGGAACGATGCTCAAGGATTACGGATTTCTTCTGCGCACGTCCGTCGAACGCGAAGCGGCCGAGCAGATCTCCGCCCTCACGATGGACATCAGCGAATTCCTCCATCGCCATGGCTACGCGCCGACCCGGCCATCCCCCGACATCCGACTCGCCTATCACGCCGCGTGCAGCCTCCAGCACGGCCAGAGCGTCACCGCCGAGCCCAAGGCGCTTCTCACACGCGCGGGCTTCACGCTCGTCGAGCCGCGCGAGGCGCATCTCTGCTGCGGCTCGGCGGGCACCTACAATCTCTTGCAGCCCGAGATCGCCCAGAGGCTCCGCGCACGCAAACTCGCCAACCTCGAGCAAACCGGTGCTACGGCGATCGCCGCCGGCAATATCGGCTGCATCACCCAACTCGCCGCGGGCCGCCTGCCGATCGTGCACCCCATCGAGCTGCTCGACTGGATGGCCGGCGGCCCCAAACCCGCCGCGCTTAAGTAAGACCAAGGGGACGGAGCCCCCTTAGCCTAACTGTACCGCTCCTCGAGCCAGGGGTCGGCGTTGTTGTGATAGCCGCGTTGTTCCCAGAAGCCGGGGCGGTCTGCGGCGGCGAACTCGATTCGGCGTATCCATTTCGCAGATTTCCAGAAATAGAGCCGCGGGATCAGCACGCGGAGCGGGCCGCCATGTTGGCGTAGGATCGGCTTGCCTTCCCACTGATGGACGAGGAAGACGTCCGGCTGGTCGAACTGGTCGAGCCGGACATTCGTCGTGTAGCCGTCATGCGAGTGGAAGACGACGTGCCGCACCGTGGATGCCGGTTCGACGAGTGCGACGAGGGTATGTGCCGCGACGCCTTTCCAGTGATTGTCGTAGCGCGACCACTGCGTCACGCAATGGATGTCCGAGACGCTCTCGACCTGCGGCAGGGCCAGGAATTCCTCCCATGAGAGGCTCGCTTTTCTCGTCACGTCGCCATCGAGGTCGAGGCGGAAGTGCGACAACGGCACGTTCGGCTGCACGCCGAGATCGAGCACCGGCCAATCGGTTACCAACCGCTGGCCGGGCGGCAGGCGCTGCTCGGGCGGCGCCCAGGTCCCCGTCAGCAGCCGGCCCTCGCGCGCCCATTCCTGCTTGCGCTCGATCAGCTTTTCCTTGATCCGGCCGAGCAGCGTCACTTTCGGGTCCTCGCCAGTCTCCGCCACCGCCTCCTCCGTTATTTTTTCGGTGGAGCGATGGGGCCGGCGCGGCGCGCCTTGCCCGCGCCGCGCTGCTCCGCCGGCTGACGGCGCGGCTTTGCCGTGGCCTTTGGCACCGTCGCGCCCCGGCGGAGATCGGCGATCGTCGCGCGCGTCGTGATCTGCTCGGGATTGGTGACGAGCTCGATCACCGCCGGCCGACCGCTTTCGACGGCGCGGCGGAAGGCGGGCACGAAGCCCGCCGTCTCCGTCACCACTTCGCCGTGGCCGCCGAACGCCTCGATGAAGCGTGCGAAGTCGGGGTTGGTGAGCGCGGTGCCCGAGACGCGGCCCGGGAAATGCCGCTCCTGGTGCATGCGGATCGTGCCGTACATCTGGTTGTTGAACACCAGCACCACCGGCGCCACGCCGTGATGGAACGCGGTCGCGATCTCCTGCCCGGTCATCAGGAAGCCGCCGTCGCCCACCATCGCCACGACCATGCGTTCGGGGAAGGCGATCTTCGCGCCGACCGCGGCCGGCACGGCGTATCCCATCGCGCCGTTGCACGGGCCGATATAGCGCTGCCGATCGCCGAAATTGATGAAACGCGTGGCCCAGGGCGCGAAATTTCCGGCATCCGTGGTGACGATCGCGTCCGGCGCCAGCAGCGTCTCGAGCTCGCGCATCACCGTGCCGAGATTGAGCGGACCCGGATAATCCGGCACCACGCGCCCGGCTTCGCGCACCGTGCGGAACTCGCGCGTCCACTCGCGCCAGCCGATCCCCTTGGGTGGGAGCGCGGCGGCGGCTTCGGCGAACGCATTGAGATCCGAAACGATCCCGAGCGCGGGGCGGAAGACGCGGCCGATCTCGCCCTCGTCCGGGTGGATATGGACGATCGGCACGCCTCCGGCCGGGTCCAGAAGTTCGTAGCCCTGGGTCGTGGCTTCGCCGAGCCGTGTGCCGATCGCCAACAGGAGATCGGTCTCCTTCGCCTTGGCGATCAGCGCCGGATCGGAGCCGACGCCGAGATCGCCTGCGAAATTGTCGAGCGTCCCGTCATAGAGCGCCTGGCGGCGGAAGCCGACGGTCACCGGAATCGCATGGCGGGTGAGGAAGGTGCGGATCGCGCTCCGACCCGCATCGGTCCAGCGCGAGCCGCCGAGCAGGGCGAGCGGCTTTCGCGCCCGCGCGAGGAGTGCGGAGAGCCGGGCGAGCGCGGCCGGGTCAGGATGCGGCGGAGCGATCTCGGCCCGTCCGATGTCCGGCACCTCGACCACCTGGCGCTGCATGTCCTCCGGCAGTGCGATCACCACCGGCCCCGGCCGGCCCGAGACCGCGACATCCACGGCGTGCGCCAGGATCTCGGGAATCCGCGCAGCATGATCGATCTGCGTGACCCATTTCGCGACCGCGCCGAACATGCGGCGGTAGTCGATCTCCTGGAACGCCTCGCGATCGGTCTGGTCGGTCGGGATCTGGCCGATGAAGAGAAGGAGCGGCGTCGAATCCTGCATCGCGATGTGCACGCCGATCGCGCCGTGGCAGGCGCCCGGCCCACGCGTCACCATCGCCGCCGCCGGCCGGCCGGTGAGCTTGCCGAACGCCTCCGCCATGTTCACCGCGCCGGCCTCGAAGCGGCAGGTGATGAGCTGCAGCTTCTGGCGCGTGGCGTAGAGGCCGTCGAGCACGTCGAGATAGCTCTCGCCCGGCACCTCGAAGACATGATCGATGCCGAGCGCCACCAGCGCGTCCGCAAGGATCCGGCCGCCGGGGCGGGGTATCACGCGCGCCTTGCGCGCCTTTGCCAGCTCCATCGTCGCCTCCGCGCTCCATCTCTCCGCGGAGCGAGCATAGGCGGTGGGCGCGCCATCGTCACCTGCCGCGCCGCCGCTGCTGGGCAGCGTCCCCCGCATCGTGGCATGCTCGCCCGGAAAGTAGTGAGGAGACGCGCGATGCGGGCGATCTTCGTACAGATCAAATGCGAGATGGGAACTGCCTATCGGGTGGCCGAGCGCGCCGCCGACGAGATCGAGGAGCTTTCCGAGCTCTATTCCACCTCAGGCCAGTACGACCTGCTCGGCAAGTTCTATCTCGATCCGGAGCGCGACATCGGCCGCTTCGTCACCGAGCGGATCCAGCCCATCCCGGGCGTCAAGGACACCTATACGCTGATCACCTTCAACGCCTTCGGCGGCGCCCGCGCGCGCTGATCGCAGGCTCAACCTTCGAGAATCTCAGTCGAAGCCGAGGAATCCGGGGGTCTCCGCAAGCGGCGGCGCCGCTGCCAGCCGCTCGATATCCGGCACCGGCCGTGCGGTCTCCGGATCGGGGCCGAGCATCGCCTCCAGCGCGGCGGCCACGACCAGGACCTTGGCATCGCCGCCGCGCGGTCCCACGATCTGCAATCCGAACGGCATGCCCGCCCGGTCGCGTCCAACGGGGAGCGAAATCGCCGGATGGCCGGCCAGCGTCACCGCATAGGCGAGGGCCAGCCAATGGAAATAGCTCTTCGTCCCCTTCCCGTCGATCTCGGCGGGGTAAAGCTCGTGCCAGGGACGCGGGCTGATGGTGATGGCGGGCGAAAGCAGCACATCGTAGTCGCGGAAAAAAACCTGCCAGCGCCGATAGAGCGCCGTCTGCAATGCCCCGGCGCGTGCCACGTCCGCGGCGGAATAGCCGAGCCCCTCTTCGACATTGGCGATCACGTTCGGCCCCACCTCGCTTCGCCGCTCGCGCACTTTTTGGAGATGCGAGGCGAGGAAGCCAGTCGCCCGCAGCACCGCGAACGCCTCGTCCGCACCGGCGCAGTCGGGGCTCGCATCATCCGCGCGGGCGAAGACATGGCGAAAGTGGCCGGTCTTCTCGGCAAACACCCCGGCGACGTGGCGCTCGGTCGGCGCGAAGCCGAAATCCGGCGTGAGCGCCACCTTGAGCCGCGAAAGATCGATCCTCGGCAGCGGAAAGAAATCCTCCGCCTTGCGAACCGCGCGGCCATGGACCGTGGTCGCGAGCGGGTCCGCCGCATCGTCGCTCGCCATCACCGAAAGCAAGAGCGCGAGATCCGCAACCGTGCGCGCCATCGGCCCGGCGACCGGAAGCGATGACCAGCCGAGCAGGCGCTTCTCGTTGGCGACGAGCCCAGGGCTCGGGCGGAAACCGACGATGCCGCAGAACGCGGCCGGATTGCGCAGGCTGCCTCCCGTGTCGGAGCCGGACGCGAGCGGCACCATGCCGGTCGCCAGCGCCACCGCCGAGCCGCCCGACGATCCGGCCGCGGATTTGCGTGGATCGAACGGATTGCCCGTGGCCCCGTACACCGCATTGCGTGTGTTGGCGCCGGCGCCGAACTCCGGCGTGTTGGTCTTGGCCGCGATGATGGCGCCGGCCGCGCGGATCGCCCGCACGAGCCGCTCGTCCCGGAGCGGCATGTTCCCCGCGAAGATCGGGCTGCCGAACGTGGTGGGCAGCCCCCCGGCGTCCTGGAGATCCTTGATCCCGACCGGCAAGCCGGCGAGCGGGCCGAGCGCCTCGCCCGCCATCACCGCCTTGTCCACCGCAGCGGCCGCCGCGCGGGCGGCCGGAAAATCGGTCGCGACGATCGCGTTCACGGCCGGGTTCACCCGCTCGATCCGGCGGATGCAGCTCTCGAGAAGCGCGCTCGCCGAAAGCTCCTTCCGGCCGATCCGCGTGCGCGCCTCGAGCGCGGTGAGATCGCAGGGCTCGTTCATCGCTCAGTACCCGAGCGCCAGGCCGTCCTTGCGCGGATCCGAGCCACCGCAGAGCACTCCCCGCGCGCGGTCGATCCAGATCGCCTGGCCGCCGCCGAGCGGCCGATCCACCACCACCGGATCGTGGCCGCGGCGCACGAGCGCTTCAACCGTCGCAGCCGGCACGCCGCGCTCGATCTCGAGCTTGCCGTGATAGGGCAAGACGCGCGGCGCATCGAGTGCTTCCTGGATATCGAGCCCGTATTCAAGGAAATTCGTGAGGAAGAGGGTCTGGCCCATCGGCTGGAAATGCCCACCCATCACGCCGAACGGCATCACCGCCTCGCCTCCCTTCGTCAGCATGCCGGGGATGATCGTGTGCATCGGCCGCTTCCCCGGGGCGATGCAGTTCGGGTGCCCGCGCTCGAGGCGGAAGCCGAAACCGCGATTCTGCAGCATGATCCCGGACTTCTCGGCGAGGATGCCGCTGCCGAAACCCTGGAAGAGGGAGTTGATGAAGCTCGCCGCATTGCCGTCGCGATCGACGACGCAAAGATAGACCGTGTCCGCATGCACCGGCATCGCCGCCTCGCCCGCCGGCGGCAGCACCCGCATCGCCTGCTCGTCGCGGATCGTCGCCCGCAATTCCGCGAGATATTCCGGGCTCGTCAGACGCTCGACCGGCACCGCGACCTGGGCGGGATCGGCAAGG
Organism: Acetobacteraceae bacterium; assembly: GCA_035503055.1. Classification (GTDB taxonomy): domain Bacteria; phylum Pseudomonadota; class Alphaproteobacteria; order Acetobacterales; family Acetobacteraceae; genus JAKAWQ01. The sequence goes on along the minus strand of DATJTV010000401.1, from coordinate 92 downwards.
AACGCATCGCGGTCGCGATAGACCAGCCGCGCCGCCTCGGCATGCCGATGCAGGCGAAGTGGACCCATCGGGCCGTCCGGCGCGCTCGGCAT
>DATJTV010000400.1:0-27396 GCA_035503055.1 Acetobacteraceae bacterium | reverse complement strand
CGGGGCGGCGCCAATTCGCGCGTTTCTGTCCGGGTTTCGGTGGGAGGGGTCGAGCACCGGCCGTACAAAGAAAAGGGGGCGGCGCCGTTCCGCGCGATCTCGCGCCGGGCGCTGTTCGAGGCGGCGGCGCTCGATTGCGAGCTCCGTTATTTCTAGATGCCGGCGGGCGGATTCTCGACGCTCGAGTGGCACGAGCACATGCACGGGGCGATGATTTTTCGGGAGCGCGGGACGTGCCTGCCGGGAACCAGCGTACGGGCAGTTGCGGCGTTCGATTTCGTCACCATTCCGGCCTGGACCTGGCCCCAGTTCCGGGCGAGCGCGGGCGAGGCGTTCGGGTTCCTCTGCATGGTGAACCGCGCGCGGGACCGGCCGCAATTGCCAGACGAAGTGGCGCTGGCGGAGCTGCGGACGTTTGAGAGCGCGCTGCGATTTCTCGGAGGCGCCGCAGGCGTCGGACGACTCCCGCAGTGGCGTTCTCACGAGGCCTCTCAGAACCAGGAGGATTTGTCGACGAGGTTGCGCAGCGGCGCGCCGGCGGCGAAGGCGCGGCAATTGTCGCGCAGGATGGCGAAGCGCCGCTCGTCGAGATGCGGGCCGTAGCCGGCGGTGTGCGGCGTGATCAGCACGCCGGGAAGAGTCCAGAGCGGATGGGAGGAGGGCAGCGGCTCGGTCTCGAAGACATCAAGGCCAGCGCCGGCGATCTCGCCCGCCTCGAGCGCCGCGGCGAGATCGTCGAGGCGGGTAGTCTTGCCGCGGCCGATATTGATGAAGAAGGCAGTGCGCTTCATGCGGCGGAAGCGGGCGCGGTCCATGAAGAATTCGGTGGCGGGCGTGTGCGGGACGGTGAGGATGACGAAATCCGCTGCGGGGAGCAGGGAATCGAGCGCTTCGGGCGGATGGAGCCTGGCGACGCCTTCGGTGGGCGCGGCGCGGCGGGCATCGGTCGCGATGACGTGCGTACCAAAGGCGGACAAGAGGCGCGCCGCCTCCGCGCCGATGCCGCCAAGGCCGACGATGAGCGACGTGGCGGCGGTGAGGTCGATGACGCCGGTGTCGAGGGGTCTCGGAGTCCAGAGGCGGCGCTGTTGCCGAGGAAGGTAAGTGTGGAAGTCGCGCGCGAAGGCGAGGACGAAGGCCAGGATGTGGGCGCCGATATGGTCGTTGTAGATCTCGCGCAGATTGGTGACGGCGACGGGGTGGGCGATCAGCGCGGGATAGTACCAGCCGGCGGGGGGTGCGGCCTGCGGCGCCTGGAGCCAGCGGAGTTTTCCCGCCCGCGCGAGGAGGTGCGGGGGAAGCGTGCCGTAGGCCGCCTCGGCCTCGGCGATGACGGGCGCGGCCTCGGCTTCGCTCTCGGCGAGGACGACCCGCGCCTCCGGCACTGCGGCGGCAAGATCGCGCGCCCAGGCGCGGGTGATCTCCGTTTGCGGCGGGAGCATGAGGAACGTGAAGGGCATGGGGGGCCTCCGAGGCGGGCGCCCTTTTCGGTCGCGGTGGAGTGGTTGGCAAGGCGGGGAGGCGCAAGGCGGGGAGGGTGGGCGGCTTGCCCATCCGATAGATGAGGATTATTGGCAAGCGGGCGCGCGCGACCTATCTCGCGATCGAACTCCAAGAGGATGACCCGCGGAAAACCCTGTAGATCACTGGAGACCCCGCGACGCCCCGCGGGACAACGCAGATCCACAGTGTTCCTATGTTTGTCCTCTCGGTATGCACGGGCCTCCCATACTTTTGGTCGAAATCCTGAGTCCAGTTGGCTATCGGTGGGCGATGGCCGGGACGACACCGCCGAAAGCGCGGGGAGCGGCCCGGGTCGCTGTTCGGGCGCTCCGACAAACCATCGAGCGCGAGCTCGCCGACGGGCATCCGCTGACCGCCACCCACGCGCGGCACAAGGCGCGCATCCCGGCGTCCTACGAGCGTTTCCGGGCCCACGTCGCCCGGGAGATTACCAACACCGCGGGATCACGCGGCGGGCGGCTGCCCCGCGGCCTCGCGATCGGGGAGGCCGGCGCGAGCGGCGCCGGCGTTCCTCCTGCTGCCCGTCCGCCGTTCGCTCCCGTGCCGTCAGAGCCCAAGGCGCCGGAGCTGACTAGGGAACCGCCAAAGGGCTCGAAGGCATGGTGAGAATTGCATGGCATCCCCGACGACCCTGCGCCCAAGCCCGTTTTCACCGCCCGAATCCCCGATCTCGAGATGACCGAAGCGGCTGGGAAGCTGCATGGGGTCCGGAGACGAAAGTGCGTTTTGCTGTCTTGCATTCAATTCTGAACTGAGTTTAGCTACTAAGAGGGAAGCGGCCAAGGTCTGCGGGCCGCATCTCCCGCAGGGATCCGGCTGTCGGAGCCTCATAACGAACTGGAGTCCGGCCGATTTTTCCTCTTGGCAAGCCTTGGCCATGATCGAAACCGGCGAGCTCGAGGAGCGGGCCAACCTCGACGACCGCATCTATGAGCGCGTCAGGGCGATGATCGTCGACAGTACCCTTCTGCCAGGCGAGCGCATCGTTCCCGAACAGCTCGCGCGCGATATGGGCGTCAGCCGCACGCCCATGCTGAGCGCGCTCAAGCGCCTCTCTCAGGAGCGCGTGATCGTTTGGCGCTCGCGGCGCGGGGTCTTCGTCCGGCGGCTTTCGAAACGCGAACTCGCGTTGGTGTTCGAAGTGCGCGAAGTGCTCGAAGGGCTGGCGGCCCGCCGCGCTGCAATGCTCATCGCGCCTCGCCAGGTCGACGAGCTCCATGAATTGTTCTCCGGCATCACCGGCGTCGATACGCCGGACAACCGCCGCGCGTATCTGCGCCAGGACTATTTTTTCCACTCCGGGATTCTCGAGATTGCCGGCAGCCCGCCGCTGACGCAGACCGCCCACTCGGTCAACATCCTGGTCCTCGCCTTCGGCGCCGGCCTAATCAAATCCATCCATGACGGTCTCACCGAGCACAGGGCCATCCTGAAGGCGCTGCGCCGGCGCGACCCCGACGCCGCCGAGGCGGCCATGCGGGCGCATATTCGCCGCTCCGTCTCCTGGCTGCATCACGAGGCCGATCTCCTCGAGCAGGTGAGCGGCGACGGGCAAGGCGAGCTCGCCCCCGTGAACAGAGCAGCCGGCGGGGGTGGGCCGTGAGCTCGCCGGGTGGCGCAAAATGTGGAGAAGCTTCGGTGATCGATGGCGACGATCCGCCGGGCGAGAGGGAGGGAACGATGAGCGAGAGGAAGGTCAAACGGCAACGAGGACTTCCGGACGGCATTTCACGGCGGCGGTTCGTCGAAGGCGGCGCAGCAGCAGCGGCGCTGCCGCCGCTATTGGCCGCGGCTCTCGACAGCGTTGCGCCGGCGGCGGCCCACGCGAGCAGCGTCAGGACGCTCGTCGTCGTTCAGCAACCCGGCTCGCTCCAGACGGTCGACCCGGGTCGGGTCGCGCAAGTGGATGCCGCGGCCATCATGGGGGCGCTCTACGATGCCATGCTCGGTCTGAAGGGCGCCGACCCGGCTCCGGCATACGCCACCCACTGGAGCGTGAGCGCGGATGGCCTGACCTGTGTCTTCAACGTCCATCCGGACTGGAAGTTCAGCGACGGCACTTTGGTCAAGCCGGAGGATTACATTTTTTCATGCTACCGCGAGATCTACAACAAATCGGGAGCCTCCTGGCTTCTCAGCAACGTTGCCTCGATAACCAAAACCGGCGCCTACCAGATCACCATCAAGCTGAAAACGCTGGACGTCGATTTTCTCAAGCGCCTTCCCAACCGCGCCCTTTCGGTGACCGATGCGGCGGTGGTCAAGGCGCATGGCGGGACCGATGCGCCCGACGCCGCGACGACCGATACGGCGACGCCCTGGCTGGACCAGCATTCGGTCGGTACCGGGCCTTTCATGCTCGTCCGCTGGGAGCGCGGCTCGGATATGCTGCTGCGGGCGAACCCGCATTATTGGGGACCGAAGACCGTCGATAGGGTCGTCTTCCGCTTCATCCCCGACGCGACGACGCAGCATGATCTGCTCCTGCGCGGCGGTGCGGACATCGCGATCAACCTTACCCCCGATCTTGCGGCGGATCTGGAGAAGCGTGGACCGGCCAGCAAGGTTGCGATCGCCACCGTGCCGGCGCTTGGAATCGCCTACCTCGGGTTCAACGTCGCGGCGGGCGGCCCGATCAGCCATCCCAAAGCCTGGGAAGCGATCCGTCATGCGGTCGACTACGACGGGCTGAAATATATCTATTTGGGGGGAGGCCAGCCGACCGGCTCGATCGTGCCGCCGCAGCTCCCCAATGCGCTGCCGGTCTCGGAGAGGCCGAAGCAGGATATCGGCAAGGCCAAGGCTGCGCTGCAGGCGCTCGGCATGCCGAATGGTTTCAGCTTCAAGCTTACCTACGGGGCCGACCAGCTGATGCAGAATGTTCCCGCGATCGAGGTCGTTCAGAAGGTCGCATCCGATCTGGCCGCGGTGGGCATCAAGGCCGAGCTTATCGGCATACCTCTCACCCAGGAATTGACGGACTACACGCAAGGCAAGCCGGATGCGGTCCTTCATCTCTGGGCGGTCGATTATCCGGGGTGGACGGACTTCCTGCCGAACTATGCGCCGGGCGGTCATGTCGCACTCACGCGCCAGCACTGGACCGCGGATGCTTCTCCCGAGGCGCGGAAGATTGCGGATCTGGTGGCCAAGGCGGTGTCGATCGTCGACGCGAAACAGCAACTGGGGCCGGCTCTGGAGGCCCAGCGCCTGCTCAACCAGTACGGCCCGTACGCCTGGCTGTTCGAGACGAACTATCAGCTCGGCTACCGGACCGACGTGATCGAGAAGCTCTCGATCGATCTGTTGACCTTCTTCAACATCTCGACCACCGTGTTCGTGTAGCGATGAGCCTCGGACGCCGGGGGACTGCAAAGCGAGCCCGCATCGCCGAGCCGGCCACGCGGCCGATCCGCGGACAGAAGGCCTAAGCTCCGTATCCAATGATCAGATATATCGTCAGGCGCCTGCTTCTCCTGATCCCGGTTCTGCTGGGGATGACGCTGATCACGTTCTCCGTCACCAAGGCCATTCCGGTCAATCCGGTCATCGCGTCGATATCGCAGACCGCCGCAGACCATCCCGAGATCGTTGCCGCCTATCGAAAGGAATGGGGACTCGATAAGCCGTTTCTCGTTCAGTACCTCATCTACGTGAGGAACCTCCTGCATGGAAACCTGGGCGTCTCGATCTACACCCACCGTCCGGTCGTCGACGATCTGCGCACCTATCTCCCGGCGACCATCGAGCTCGCGACGACCACCATCATCTTCAGCGTAGTGGTGTCGGTGCCGCTGGGCATTCTCGCCGCCACGCGTCGCGGAGGGGCCATTGACCTCATCGTGCGCATATTGACCCTGATGGGCGTCGCCATGCCCATCTTCTGGCTTGCGCTGCTTCTGCTCGATGTCTTCTATCTCCACCTCGGATGGGCTCCCGACCCCGGCCGCCTCAGCTATTCGTTGACGCCGCCGCCGACGCTAACAGGGCTTTACGTGGTCGATGCACTCATCGCGGGCGAGCCGGGCATAGCCTGGAATGCGCTCTGCCACCTCGCCCTGCCGTCCCTGGTGCTCGCGACGTGGAGCGCCGGCCTGCTGACCCGGATGACCCGGGCCAGCATGCTGACGGTGCTTCCGCAGGACTTCCTGCGGAACGTCAGGAGCAAGGGCGCATCCAACTTCTACGTGATCCGCAAGCACGCGGCGCCCAACGCGACAATCCCCGTGATCACGGTGGTTGGGCTGGCATACGGAGACCTTCTTTCGGGGGCTCTCGTGGTAGAAACCATCTTTGGCTGGCCGGGCATCGGTCTTTATGCCTATAATGCGGCCATTCATGCCGACTTTCCCGCTATGACCGGCGTCACGCTGGTCGTCGGCTTCATCTACACCCTCCTCAACCTCGTCATCGATATCATCTACGCGCTGATCGATCCGCGCGTCCGCGCCTCGCTCACGGTGGCGGCATGACGGCGACGCCGACGGCCGCGCCGCCTCTCCTCGCTCCTCCGTCGCGCCTGCGCCGTCTCACGGCAGCGGTCGGGGGCTTGCCCAATGCCGAAGCGCTCGTCGGCATCGCCGTCATCGTCGTATGGGTGGTTCTTATCGCCGCCGCGCCGTTGATCGCCCGATTCGGCCCACTCACGCAGCATATCGCGTCGCGGCTGCAGCCGCCCTCTGCGGTTCACTGGTTCGGCACGGATCAGCTCGGCAGGGACGTGTTTGCGCGGGTTCTCTATGGGGGGCGCGAGTCGCTGCCAGGGGCCGTTGCGGTTGTTGCGCTCGGTTTTTTGGCCGGTGTCAGTCTCGGCGCGCTCGCCGGCTACTGCCGGGGATTTGTCGACGAAGTGGTGATGCGCTTTACCGATATCGTACTGGCGTTCCCTTTGATACTTCTCGCTATGGCCGTCGCCGCCGCCCTCGGCCCGAGTCTCACTCACGGCATACTCGCATTGGCGGCAGTCTGGTGGCCGTCGTACGCCAGGGTGTGCCGAGGGCTGGTGCTGGAATTGAACAACAAGGAATATGTGGTTGCGTCGCGGGCCTCGGGACGGCGGTCGGCCAGCGTTCTGGTCAAGGTCATCCTGCCGAACGCGCTACCGGCTCTGCTGGTGATGGCCGCGATCGATATCGGCCGCGCGATTTTGATCTTTTCGATCCTGGGCTTTCTCGGGCTCGGCGCGCAACCGCCGCAACCGGAGTGGGGCGCAATGGTTGCCACGGGCGCGACCGTGATGGGTGACTGGTGGGTCGCCACATTCCCGGCGATGCCGGTCCTGACCCTCGCGCTCGCGTTCAACCTGATCGGCGATTCGATTCGCGACGCGTTGGATCCCTGGGTGGGGGGCCGTGGCCGGTGACGGCGCTCTCAGCCGAACGTGCGGCCGAGCCGCTGCTCGATGTCCGCGATCTTCGCGTCGCGGTCGGCCCGGATCGGGAGCCCACATTGGTCGTGCGGGGCGTATCGCTCCAGGTCCGCGCCGGAGAGATTTTCGGCCTTCTGGGAGAATCAGGCTCTGGCAAGAGCATGACCGTCCAGGCCATCGACGGCCTGCTTCCCTCCGGCGTTCGGGTGGCAGGGGGCTCGATCAAATTCATGGGCGAGGAGCTGATCGGGGCGAGCCCGCGGCGGCTTTCGCAAATCCACGGCAATCGTATCGGCATGGCCTTCCAGGACTCTCTGACCTCGCTGAACCCGATCATGCGGATTGGACCGCAGGTGGCCGAACCCCTGCTGCTTCATCACAAGGCGGGCCGGCGGCAGGCACGGGCGCTGGCCGTCGAGCAGCTCCAGGCGATGGGAATGCCCGAGGCGCGCGAGGCCATCCGGCGCTATCCCCACGAATTCTCGGGAGGAATGCGGCAGCGCGCGAATATCGCGACCGCGCTCATCGCAACACCGCAGCTGCTCATTGCCGACGAACCGACGACGGCACTCGACGTCACCGTTCAGGCCCAGATTCTCGATATTTTTCGCCACCTCAATGAAGAGCTCGGCGTTGCCATACTCCTGATCAGCCACGACCTCGGTGTGCTGAGCGAGGTCGCCACCACGATCGGGGTGATGTATGCGGGCCGGATCGTTCACATGGGGCCGACGCGATCCCTGTTCGAGCATGCGACCCATCCCTATACGCGCGCCTTGGTCGACTCGATGCCGAGCAACGCGGGTTCGCGGGAGAAGCGGCTCAAGGCGATCGGCGGGGAACCGCCTTCCCTGCAGGCGCTTCCTGATGGATGCAAGTTCCATCCGCGCTGCGGCCTTGCGATCTCCCGGTGTTTCGAGGAAGAGCCGAGCCTTGCGCCGGTCGGGCAGACGCGGTCGGCCTGCTGGCTCGCGCAAGCCGGAGAGCTTCCTCCGTCCGGCGCGACGGATGTGGCCCGTCCGTCGGGCCAGGTACAGCCTCATGCGCGCGCGGGAACGGAAGAAGTACTGCTCAGGGCCACGGGATTGCGCCGCTACTTCGCCGTGCCGAGCGAACGGATCTTCGGCCCGCCGCGCCATGTCCATGCGGTGGACGGCGTTTCTCTCGAGCTCTCCCGCGGCGACACGCTCGGGGTCGTCGGCGAATCGGGATGCGGCAAGTCCACCCTCGCACGATGCCTGCTGCGGCTGATCGACGTTGAGGGCGGGACCATCAGCTTCATGGGCCAGGACATCACCGGCCTGGAGGGCGAGGAGCTGCGGCGCATTCGGCGCCACATGCAGCCTATCTTCCAGGATCCCTATGCGTCGTTGAATCCCCGTCTTCGCATCACGGATATCGTTGCGGAGCCGTTGCTGGTCAACGGAATTCCGACAGCCGAGATTGCTCCGCACGTGGAGGAGGCGCTGGAGCTCGTCGGCCTCGGCCGGAACCTCGGCAGGCGCCTCCCGCATCAGCTGTCCGGCGGTCAGCGGCAGCGCGTCGGCATAGCCCGCGCGATCGTCCTCAGGCCTGCGCTGATCGTGGCCGACGAACCGATCTCTTCTCTGGATCTGTCGGTCCAGGCGCAGATCGTCAATCTCCTCCGCGATCTGCAGCAGCGCTTCAATATCGCGCTTGTCTTCATCAGCCATGACCTCCGGGTTGTCCGCACGCTTTGCTCCAAGGTGGCCGTCATGTTTCTCGGCAAGATCGTCGAATCCGGGCCCACGGAGGAGGTTTGCGGGCACCCGCGGCATCCTTACACCAGCGCCCTGCTCGCCTCGGTTCCGGAGGCTTCATTCGATAAGGAGCACCGTACGCGGAGCCTGCTGGCCGGGGAACCGCCTTCCCCGATTTCACCGCCGAGCGGCTGCCGGTTCCGGACCCGGTGCAGCTTTGCGTCGGATCGGTGTGCCGGCCTCGAGCCTCCGTTGGCGCATTCGGGCGCCGATCACCGCTGGGCGTGCCATTTTCCGCTCCCCAACGAGGAAACAGCGATCACGAAGGCAATCGCCTGATGGGCACCGGGTCGCCGAGCTTCGATGTCATTCGCACACGCGAGTTCCCGATCTCGCGAGACGAAATATATCTCGACAATGCCGGCCGCGGCCTCCTGCCCCGGTCGCATGTTGAGGCGGTCAGCGGATTCCTGCGGCAAATGTCGGACGAGCTTCCTTCACAGGATCTGTCGTTGGTGATCGAGGAGACGCGCCAGCGCGTGGCGCGGCTGCTGAACTGTGGCACGGAAGGGGTGGCTTTGTTGTCGACCACGTCGCAGGGCCTGAACCTAGTGCCGGCGGGCCTCGACTGGCGGGTCGGCGATGAGGTGATTCTCTACGAGATGGATCACCCTACCGATGTCTACGCATGGCTGAACCTTGCCGACCGCGGGGTGACGGTGCGCTTCGTCAAGGATCGCGGCGGGTGGTACGAGGCGGAAGATGTGGAGCGCCTGATTGGGCCCCGAACGCGGGCGGTATGCCTGAGCCTGGTCAATTACGGACACGGGTTCAGGGCGCCCATGGAGGCGATTGGCGAGATTTGTCGTCGGCGCGGGTTATGGCTGGTCGTCGACGCGATCATGGCACTGGGCGCGTTGCGGGTGGACGCCCAGGCGATTGAGGCGGACATTATTGCGGCGCACGGCTACAAGTTCCTCCTCTCGGGCTTTGGCGTCGCGGCTTGCTATTGCTCGCCCCGGGCGCGCGAGGAGCTGCGGATTTCCGAGGTCGGCTACAAGGCAATGGAGCGAATCAAGGATTACGTGACCGGGCCCCCGGATTTCACGAGACTGGCGGGAGAGAAGCTCGCGTTCAGCGCCACGGCCCGACGCTTCGAAGCCGGCACGCAGGCGCTGGCCATGATGGCAGGCATGAAAGCAACACTCGACCTCATGCTATCGGTCGGCGCGGCCGCCATCGAGAGCCGGATCCTGGACCTGGCGGCGCTATTGACGGAGGGGCTGCTCGCGAAGGGTTATGAGGTGGCCGGATCGATCCGCCCCGGCGAACGCTCCGCCATTGTCTCCTTCGCCGGCAGAGGGCTCGGCATTGCCGAGGCAAGCCGCGAGCTGACCGCGCACAGGATCCGCCACCACATTCTCCACCAGCGCATCCGCCTGTCTCCTCATTTCTATAACAATCGGAGCGACATCGCGGCGGCGATCACGTGCCTGTAAGCCATGGATTATTGACTCGGATCACGGCGCCTGCCCGGGCCGTCGCAAACTTTCGTGAGCCGGATCGATGGAGCGTACGCTCGCGGCTACGCTTTCCTCCAATTCCGCAGGCTCGATCAGGCCAAAGGGGGGGGGAAAAGAATCGGCGGGCCGCCGCCCCAGCAAAGCCTGCCAGCGGTGCGGCAGGCCCTCGTCGGCTACCTCGTCCGACTACCGCCAATGCGATGCCCGCACTGTTCCAAACTGCTCAACACGCAATTCCATAATCTGCCAAAGCGATGCTAGAGCGGATCGCGCCTGACTGGAATCGCGAAGCGATCCAGGGGCGCGTGAATCCGCTCGGAAAAACAACTTAGAGCATGTTCAGTCAGGGTGAACATGCTCTAGGCGCACGAAGCAGAGAAGTGCACGGAAGAATGGGTGATCGGCGATCACGCGCCAGCTGTGTCGTCTCAACGGATTGTCCCTCCGTTGTGGGTCTGCCTCGATCGCTTATTGTCCGGCCGCTTCGCGGTCCGGCTCAAGGCCAAGCCGCGCTTTGCGCCGGCCGGCGCGGCCACCGCGAACGGGAATACGTCGGCGGCGTGTCACCGCGCGCCCAGTCGATCATCGGCAAAGCGTTCCCGGCACCGCAGTCAAGCCTGCGGAGGACGATTCCTATCGATCCGCTGTCTCCGCCGCCCGAGCCCCGGGGTGAGGGATCCTGGTGCCAATCCCGGATCGATGTATTCGGCCGCTGGTTGGCGCACGAGCGCCCCTCGTGACCGATGGCCCGCTTAGTTCAAGGCAATGCGAGCGCTTGGCTCGATAATTTCCGCGCCCGCCACTCCGGATGATAGCGGCGCGGGCCGTTGCGACGGGACGCGTTTCAGCCGGGCGGACGTTCGGTTGTCTCGCGCTCGATGGCATAGAGCTCGGGAAGCCCGATGGCCTGCTCGATCTCCAGCTTCGCACCGTCGCTGTCGGGTAGGAGAGCTTTGCCGGTCCGCTGGATCTCGGAGAAATGCGCGACCGTCCGCTGAACCGAGGCGATGAGAAAGTTGGTCGGGAAAATGATGAACTTGTAGCCGATCTCGAAGACCGTCCTGACGTCGGGCTCCCTTTCATCGCGTGCTTCACCGGCCGACCAGACCATCGGAATGTCCGGGACCTCACGCCTGACGCGCCTCAGTACCTCGATATCGAGCTCCTCGGGGTGGTCCCCCGGAGATGCAAACGGCATCAGCATATCGGCCCCGGCCTCCTTGTAGGCGCGCAGCCGGGCGACGGTCTCCTCGAGCGACCCGCCCACCGCGCCGTGCGCATCGGTGCGGGCAAGAATCTTGAACGCCCCGCTTCGCCTGGCGCGGCGGGCATAGGTGAGCTTCTCGACCATCACCGAGCAGGGAACGACATGCTCGTGCGCCTGATGGTAGTGGGCACGCTTGGGAAAGAACTGGTCCTCCAACTGGATGCAATCGATCCCGGCGGCCTCGTATTCGCGGACCGCCCGCGTGACGTGGACGGGTTCGCCATAACCGGTGTGGCCATCCACGATCACCGGCACCTGGACGGCACGCGCGATGCGCCCGGCGGCGTCGACCTGCTCGGTCATCGTGAGGAGCGGCTCGGGGACGGCGCGCGATGCACCGGTGACCCACCCGCCGACGACCAGGCACCTCGCGCCCATCCGCTCGAAGATGCGGCCGGTGAGCGGGTCCCATGCACCCGGGGTGACGACCGGCTCGTCGCCGGCCAGGAGGTCGTCCAAGGTCACGCGTCGCATCGGTGCCCTCTTCGGTTGGCGGGCCGGCACTTCTGCATTCAATATCGAATTTAGTATGGCGTCAACCCGTCGCCATGCTATGAAAGCCCTTCGCACGAACGCGGCAGCGAGGCTGAACGAGGCGATGAACGCGGACCGCAGCAACCCACCGGGTTGGACGAGGACCGAGGGGCAAAGCCCGGGCGACCGCCTCAACCTCGACGATCATATCTACGGGCACCTCAGAGCGATGGTCGCCAAGGGCGAGCTCTTGCCCGGCGAGCGGATCGTTCCGGAGCAGCTCGCCGCTCGGATGGGCGTGAGCCGCACACCGATCATCAGCGCGTTGAAGCGGCTCGCGCAGGAACAGGTGCTGGAGTGGCGCTCCCGGCGCGGGGTCCACGTGCGCCGGCTCACGCCGCGCGAGCTCGCCCTCGTCTTCGAAGTCCGGGAGGTCCTGGAAGGGCTTGCAGCGCGACGCGCCGCGGAGTTCGTCACGCCGCACCAGATCGACAATCTGAGAGGCCTGTTCAAGGATATCGACACCACGGAGACGCCCGCCAGCCGGCATCACTACATTCGACAGGATTATCTGTTCCACATGCGCCTGTTGAAGATCGCCGACAGCGCTCCGCTCTTCAGGACGATGGAGTCGGTCAACATCATGGTGATGGCGTTCTCCGGCGGGCTGCTCCGGCCCATGCGGGACGTCCTCGCCGAGCACGAGACGATCCTGGCGGCGTTGGCGAGGCAGGATCCGAACGAGGCGGAAGCCGCAGCGCGCGCACACGTTCATCGCTCGGTCGTGTGGCTGCAAGGCCAGGCCGACGAGATCGAGAGTTCGCAGGGACATTTCCGCTCTGAGCTGCTCGGAGAGCCGCTTCCGCCGTGAAACGAGCGCTGGTCAGCTTTTGGCCTGCACCAAGAGGGAGGTAGCAACATGAAACGAGACGAACTTCTATTCGGACCGGTTGCGAGTGACTTGCTTGCCGTGCCGGCATCCCGCCGCAGCTTCCTTCAGCATTCGGCGGTTGCGGGCGGGCTTTCGGGCCTGATGTCCTTGGCGTTGACGGAAGGGACGCGCGCGGAGGCCGCTCAGCCCAGCAAGCTCGACACGCTGGTCGTCGCGGTTCAGGAAGGCGACACCCGCACCGTCGACCCCGATGACGCGGACGAGCTGACCGTGCCACTCTTTCTGCGCGCCATCTACGACCAGATGGTGACGTTCGCCGGCTCCGACGTGACCCGCGTGGTCCCGGATTTCGCGACGAGCTGGGATGTGAGCTCGGACGGCTTGACCTATGTCTTCCAGCTGAACCCGAAGATCCGGTTCTCGGACGGCAAGCCGGCCACGCCCGAGGATGTGGTCTTTTCATATCTGAGGCAGCGGAATCTTAAGGGGCCGGCCTCCTGGTTTCAGAACGGCGTGGCGTCGATCAACAAGACCGGCCCGCATGAGGTCACGATCAAGCTCAACGCCATCAACGTCGACTGGCTGTTTCTGCTGACCTCGCCGTTCCTGAGCATAGAAAGCGAGGCGATGCTGAAGGCGCACGGTGGTACCGATGCGGGAAGCGCGGCGACCGCCGATACCGCCGTCGCCTGGCTCGATCAGCACAGCGCCGGCACCGGCCGCTTCGTCCTCGATGCGTGGGAACACGGCTCGCAGCTGACCATATCGCGCAACCCCTATTATTGGGGCAAGCCGGCGCCTTTCAATCGCGTCGTTTTCCGCTTCGTCCAGGAGGCGACCGTGCAGCGCGATCTTCTGGTGCGCGGAGACGTGCATTTCGCGATGAATCTTTCCCCGGACATCGCGGCTTCGCTAAAGGGGCAGCCGAACGTCGGCGTCCTCGACGTGCCATCGCTTGCGACGGTTTGGCTCGGCCTGAACGTCGACCTCAACCCCGCCCTCAAGCATCCGAAATCGTGGGAGGCGATCAAGTACGCCATCAATTATGACGGGATGGCGGAGCTCTACAAAGGCGGTGGACGGCCGATCGCGGCCTGCCTTCCGCCCGGGCTTCCGAACGCGCTGCCCCTCGACGAACGGATCAAGCGGGACCTGCCGCGCGCCAAGGCGGCGCTCGCCGCCGCCGGCTATCCCAACGGGTTCACGATGATCCTGACCTACGCCTCCGCGCAGCTCTACTACAACGTTCCAGCAAGCTTGATCGCGGAGTATGTCCAGGAAAATCTCAAGGACGTCGGGATTACCGCGAACCTGCGGCCGATCCCTTCGACCGAGGAGCTGACCGAGATCCGTGCCGGCAAGCTCGAAGCGTTCATCCATGAATGGGGCCTCGATTATGTTGGCTGGACCGATGTCCTCCCGCTCTTCGCTCCGGGTGGCCATGTAGCCGGGCCGCGTCAGGGCTGGTACCCCGACTACTCGCCGACGGCGCGGAAAATCGCCGATCTCGCCAAGCAGGCGACGACGACCCTCGATCCGACGAAGCAGCGCGCGCTTTGCTACGAGGCGCAGCGGCTGATGAACCAGGTCGGGCCCTTTGCCTGGCTGTTCGAACCCTTCATTCAGATCGGGTACCGGACGGACGTCATCAAATCGGTCTCGACGAATCCTGTCTGGTACGTCGACGTCGGGACGGTCGAGTTGGTGTAGCCGACGCGGGCGGCCAGCATGTCGGGAACGATCATCGCGCGCCCGTCCGATGCGGCCGCCGTTGGGGAGTCGTTGCGGTGATCGGGTACGTCTTTCGGCGCTTCGCGCTTCTGGTGCCGATCCTGCTCGGCATCACCTTCCTTACCTTCATGGTGAGCCGCGCGATCCCCACCGACCCGGTCGTCGCCGCGCTTGGCCAGCAGGCGGCCGATCATCCGAAGATCGTGGCGATCTACCGGGAACGCTGGGGGCTCGATAAGCCCCTCCTCGTCCAGTACGCGATCTACCTGAAGAACCTCCTGCACGGCGACCTCGGCGAATCGATCTATACCCACCGCCCGGTCGCCGAGGATCTTGTATCCTACATGCCCGCCACTATTGAACTCGCCAGCTTCACGATCGTTTTGAGCGCCCTGATCTCCGTCCCACTCGGCGTGCTCGCGGCGATCAAGCGGGGAACCGTTATCGATCTCGCGGTGCGATTGCTGACGCTGATCGGCGTCGCCATGCCCATTTTCTGGCTGGCACTGGCGGCGCTGGAGCTATTCTATTTCCATCTTGGGATCGTTCCCGGCCCGGGCCGCCTTTCTCCTTCCCTGAGCCCTCCGCCGACGGTCACCGGCCTCTACACCGTCGATAGCGTGCTCGCCGGACGCTGGCGCACTTTCTACAGCGCCGTGTCCCACCTCATTCTGCCCTCGCTGATCCTTGCGACCTGGAGCGCGGGGACGCTGACCCGAATGACGCGCACCAGCATGCTTTCGGTGCTGCCGCAAGGCTTTCTCAATACCGCCCGGAGCAAGGGAGCAAGCGAGATCTATACGATCCTGCGGCACGCGATACCGAATGCCGTGATCCCGGTAGTCACCATTGTCGGCCTCGTGTATGGCGATCTTCTTACCGGCGTGATCCTGATCGAGACGCTTTTCTCATGGCCGGGGATCGGGCACTATGCCTATGCTGCAGCGATATACGCGGACTTTCCCGCGATTATCGGCATCACCCTGGTCTTCGGCGTCAGCTACTCGCTCCTCAATCTCGGCGTTGACGTGATTTACGCGATGCTCGACCCCCGCATTCGCTCGGCGATGAGTCTGGGGCGGCGCTGATGGGCGAGTCCGTCGCGGCGGAGGCGAACCGGCCGGCCGGTCGCCGGACACTGCGGCGAGCGGCGATCGCTCTCGGAAGAGATCCGCAGCTCGCCGTCAGCATCGCGATGATTTTCGTCATGGCCGGTGCCATCCTCGGGGCAGGCCTTCTCACTTCCGCCAACCCGACGGCGGGGGACATCGTCAACCGCCTGCTCCCGCCGAGTTGGCCGCATCCGTTCGGGACCGACCAGCTCGGTCGGGACGTCTTTGCGCGCGTCCTTTACGGCGGAAGGATCTCGGTGCCGGCTGCGATCGTCGTTGTGCTCTTTGGAGCCACATTCGGAACCGCCTTGGGGGCGCTCGCGGGTTCCGGCGGCCGCCTCGTTGATGAAGTCGTGATGCGGATCACCGATGTGGTGCTGGCCTTTCCCGTCATCGTGCTGGCCATGGCCGTCTCGGCAGCGCTGGGCGCGAGCCTGGTGAACGGCGTCATTGCCCTTGGCGCGGTCTGGTGGCCGGCTTATGTGCGCGTCTGCCGCGGGATGATCCTGGAGTTGCGGGAAAAGGGCTATGTCATCGCCGCCAGGGCGGCGGGCCGGTCGCGACTCGCGGTGCTGTTCCGGGTGATTCTTCCCAACGTAATTCCGGCACTTTCGGTGATGGCTGCCGTCGATGTCGGGCGCGCGATTCTCAACTTCTCCATCCTGAGTTTCCTGGGGCTTGGCGTGCGACCGCCCGCGCCCGAATGGGGCTCCATGGTCGCGAGCGGCGTCGAAGTCATGGACCAGTGGTGGGTGGCAACGTTTCCTGGGCTGGCAATCCTGGTCGTCGTGTTTGCATTCAATCTCCTCGGCGATTCCGTGCGCGACGCGCTCGACCCTTGGGTCAGCGGCCGGCGGTGAATGGAGGGCGTGCGAATGGCCGACGCGCCCTCGCTGCTCGAGGTCGAGGACCTGCATGTCGCCGTTCGCGCGGCCGGCGGTCTTCGCGAGGTAGTACGCGGGGTCTCGTTCAGACTCGATCGCGGCAAGGCGATCGGTCTGGTCGGGGAGTCGGGATCTGGGAAAACTCTGACCACGTCGGCGATCGTGCGCCTTCTTCCTGCCGCGGCGCGCACCACGCAAGGGAGCGTCCGCTTCAAGGGGGAGGAGCTGACCGCGCTGCCGCGGCGGCGGCTCTCCGCGCTTCGCGGCAAGGAGATCAGCCTTGTCGTGCAGGACTCGCTGGCCTCGCTCAACCCCATCATGCGCATCGGCAAGCAGGTGCGCGAGCCGCTGCTTCTGCATCGAATTCTGGACCGAAGGCAGGGCACCGCGAGAGCGGTCGAGATGCTGGGCAGCCTCGGGCTGCCCGACCCTCGCCGGTTGATCCGGGGCTATCCACACGAGCTTTCGGGGGGAATGCGCCAGCGGGCTATGATCGCCACCGCGCTCATTGCCTCTCCCCCGCTGGTGATCGCCGACGAGCCGACGACGGCGCTCGATGCGACCGTGCAGGCTCAGATCATGGAGATTCTGAGCCGGCTCAACCGCGAGATGGGCGTCGCGCTGATCCTGGTCAGTCACGACCTCGGCGTCGTGAGCGAGATCTGCGACGATATTGCCGTGATGTACGCGGGGCGGATCGTCGAGACCGGACCGACCCGCGCAATACTTGAGACCCCCGAGCATCCCTACACCAGGGCCCTGCTGGAATCGATGCCGACCTCGACCCTCGAGCGCGGTCATCGATTGAAGGCGATCCCGGGTGAGCCGCCGCGCATAGAGGCATTGCCGCCGGGATGCCCATTCAGCGCGAGGTGCGGCTATGTGATGGATATCTGTCGGGTGACGGAGCCGCCTCTCACCCGACGTGACGAGGGAGAGGTGGCGTGCTGGGCCGCGGAGGGAGCCCGAAATAAGACGGGCGCCTATCGGACGATTGTCCCGTCCGCACCCGCGGAGGCGGCAGCGCGGGCCGGCGCTGCGGCGGAACGGGAAGGCCTGGAGGAGATTCTCAGCGTGGAGGCCGTCACGCGGCACTTCCGCGCGCCCTCCGTGCTGCCTTTCGTTCGGCCGACGCATATCCACGCTCTGGACGACGTGTCGATCACGGTGAGGCGCGGCGAAACCCTCGGGATCGCCGGAGAGACGGGCTGCGGCAAGTCCACGCTCGCCAACTGCGTGCTGCGCTTGGCAGAGGTCGACCGCGGGCGGATCGTGTTTCGCGGTCGCGACGTGACCCATGCCGAAGGAGACGAGCTCCGCCGGCTGCGCAGGCATATGCAGCCGATCTTTCAGGACCCGTACGGCTCCCTCAACCCGCGCCAGCGCGTGCGCAGCCTCGTCGCGGAACCGATGATCGCGCACGGAGCGACGGCCTCCGAGAGCGAGCGGCGCGTCAGGGAAGTGCTTCAGTTCGTCGGATTGGGAGCGTATGTCGCCGACCAGTTCCCCCACGAGCTTTCGGGCGGTCAGCGCCAGCGGATCGGTATCGCGCGGGCGATTACCATCAATCCCGATCTCATCGTCGCGGACGAGCCCATCTCCGCGTTGGACGTGTCGGTCCAGGCGCAGGTCTTGAACCTGTTCGTCGATCTGCAGAGGCAATTCGCGCTTACGCTGGTCTTCATAAGTCATGATCTTCGGATCGTCCGCTACCTGAGCTCGCATGTCGCGATCATGTTCCTCGGCAAGATCGTCGAATATGGCCCGAGCGAGGAAGTCTGTACAAATCCGCTGCATCCCTACACCGCCGCTCTCCTTTCATCCGTGCCCGGCCTCCGCCAGGCGGCCGGACGACGTAGGATCATTCTGCGCGGCGATCCCCCCTCCCCGGTTTCGCCGCCGAGCGGCTGCCGGTTCAGGACGCGATGCGCGCATGCCGCCGCGATCTGCGCGGAGGTGGCCCCGGAGCCGTACGGCGATCCGAGCGGAAGAATAGTGGCGTGCCATTTCCCGGGGATCGCGAGCACGACGAGCGCCGGCGAGGCCAAGGCGGCGCGATCGCGCTTGTCGGACCCTTCGGCGCACCAGGTCTAGAGCGGAAAGGTCGGAAACGACATGATTTGCCACACGGTGGGCGCCGAGCTGGTCGCCGATACACGTTCGATGATCGGAGAAGGTCCGGTTTGGGAGGAAAGGCGGCAGCGTCTCATTTGGGTGGATGTGGCAGCCGGCCTGATCCACTCGTTCGATCCGCGGAACCACGCAGTGGCGACGCGGCAGGCGGGCCAGCCGGTCGGTTCAGTCGCGCTATGCGCGGGGGGCGGGCTGGTTGCCGCGCTGCGAGACGGTTTCGGCCTCATTGCGGATGGCGGCCAGGCGATGAGCGCGTTTATCGAGGTTGAAAAGGATCGGACGGGAAGCCGCATGAACGACGGAAAGTGCGACTGCCGCGGACGATTTTGGGCGGGCAGCATGGCGGTCGATCACACGCCGGGCGCCGGCACGCTCTATCGGGTCGAATATGCGAATGGCGCGCTGAGGGCGTTCGCGCAGCTGCGGGGGACGACGATCTCCAACGGGCTCGACTGGTCCGGCGACAACGCACGGATGTACTATGTGGACAGCGCAACGCAGCGCATCGACATGTTCGACTTCGACGCCGATCGTGGCCGATTGGACAATCGCCGCGCGTTCGTGGTGATCCCGCGTTCGGATGGATTACCCGACGGCATGACGGTCGACGCGGAGGGGTATATCTGGGTCGCGTTGTTCGGGGCTGGAAAAGTACGGCGCTACAGCCTTATGGGTGAAATCGACATGGAGGTTCGGGTGCCGGTGACGCTTGTCACGAGCTGCGCATTCGGGGGAGAGGATTTGCGGGATCTCTACATCACGACCGCGCGGCACCGTCTGAGCGCGTCAGAAGCCGCCGCGCAGCCGACGGCGGGCGGAGTCTTCGCGTGCCGTCCGGGTCCGCAGGGGAGGACGCCCTTTCTCTTCGCCGACCGAGGATGCGCGGAGGTGGCATGATGGGCGAGTTTGCTTTACGCTTCACCAGACAGCGGGCGGCAAGATGACGAATGCGAGGGCGGGCGGCAGACTGTCCAACGAGGTGGCAATTGTTACCGGCGGTGGAGGAGGCATCGGGAGTGCTATTGCCCGACGGCTAGCGGATGATGGAGCCACGGTCGTCATTTTCGATAAGGACGAGCGAGCGGCGGAGATTATTGCGGATGAGCTCAAGGAGAAGGGCCGGCGAGCCGGGCTCGTTCATTGCGACGTAACGCGGCGCGAGCAAGTTCACGCGGCGGTCACCCGCGTGGTCGAAGCCCACGGCCGCATCAGCGTCCTGGTGAACAATGCCGGCATTGGCCGTCGGGCGTCGTTCCTTGATCTAAGCGACGAGGCATGGAACGACGTTCTGGCGGTCAACCTCACCGGGTCATTCGTCGTTGCGCAGGAGGTCTGCCGGGTCATGGTTCGGGCTGGTCGGGGCAGCGTCGTCAACGTGGGATCGGTGGCGGCCCATATGGCCCATAGCGAGCAGGCCGCCTATGCGACCAGCAAGGCCGCGCTCGAAGGGTTGACCCGAGTGATGGCATTTGAGCTCGCCCCGCTCGGCGTTCGGGTAAACGCCGTCTTGCCGGGGACGGTCGCGACGGGCATCATCAAAGGGATGCTGCGAGACGAGGAGCGGATCGAGCGGGAACGGCGGATCCCGTTCGGGCGGCTGGCCGAACCGGAGGAAATCGCAGACGTCGTTGCGTTCCTAGCTTCCGATGATGCCCGCTATATGACCGGAAGCCTCGTCGTCGTCGACGGTGGTTTGCTGTTCTCCGGCATCCGGGCGTCGAAAAAGGCCGGATGGGTTGGCGAACCGGACGGCGCGATAAGCCGTGACCGGTGACGTTTTGGCCAGTAGGCGTCGGCCAGGCTTCGTCTCCAGGGAGCGCACGAGGGAGATGAGGAGCCTAATCGGTAAGCCCGTAGAGGCTTTGGATACGCCGGCGCTGTTGGTCGATCTCGATGGGATGGCAGAAAATATCGCCCGCATTTCGGGCACTTGCCGCGAGAACGGGGTGAACTGGCGCCCGCACACCAAGGGGAACAAGACAATCGAAATCGTCCGCCAGGAGCTTGCGGCGGGCGCGATCGGGATCACTTGTGCGAAACTCGGCGAGGCGGAGGTCATGGCGCCTGCGGTGCCGGACATTCTGATCGCCAATCAGATCGTCGGCGCGGCCAAGATCCGGCGTCTCGTGCAGTTGCCGCGGTCCGTGGACGCGATTGTCGCGGTCGACGATCCGGCCAACGTGGCCGAGCTCGCGGCTGCGGCGCGCGCGCATGGCAGGCGGCAGCGGGTCGTCATCGAGGTGAATATCGGCATGAACCGCGCGGGCGTCGCACCTGGAGGGCCCGTCGTCGAGCTTGCGCGCGTGATCGCGGCACATGGCGGCCTCGAGTTTGCCGGGCTGATGGGATGGGAGAGCCAGGCCACCAGGATCCCTGATGCAAGCGAGAAGGAGCCCGCGGTTGCGGAGGCGATCGGGCGATTGACGGCGAGCGCCGACGCGTGCCGCGCCGCCGGCTACGATGTTCGCATTGTCAGCTGCGGCGGCACCGGCACCTTCCCCTATTGCGTTCAACAGCCCGGAGTGACGGAGGTCCAGGTCGGGGGCGGTATTTTTGGAGACGTTCATTACCGCGATCACTACCACGAGGATTTCCGCTGCGCGCTCACGGTTCTCGCGACCGTGACCAGCCGGCCGACGCCGACCCGCATCATCCTGGACGCCGGACGCAAGACGCTGAGCTCGGATGCCGCGATGCCCGAGCCACTGGGGCTGACATCCCTGCGCAGCATCAAGCTCTCTGCCGAACACGCCACGATCGAGCTTGAAGCACCGAACGAGTTGCCCCGCGCCGGCGACAAGCTCGCCTTCATCGTCGGCTACTCCGACACCACGGTTCATCTTCACGAAGAGATCGTGGGCGTTCGGAACGGCAAGGTCGAGGCAATCTGGCGAGTTGTGGGACGCGGGAAGATCAAGTAGGGGTCACGCCATAGAAAGGACCCGGGTGTCGCAGTGCCGTTAGTTTGGGTTTGCTTCAATCTCGGTGCAAGCTCGCGCTCGCTTGCGCGGTAGGTTGATAAGCTGTGTTTCGGCGTGCAAAAAGGGCCCTTCCGCACTGTTGGTGCAGGCGGCGCTTGTACGTGGCCCGCGAATCGTTGACACAGGATGACTCTGCAACCCGCACTGGGTTGGTCATCCTTGCGAACTTTCCTCGCGCTCGTCCCGGGCGAACTCGTTGTGCGTTGCGTCAACCCTGGAGGCGGCCGCGTCATCACCATGGCTGAGCCGAGACGCCGGCCGGCGGCATGTCCACAGTGTTGTCGTGAGTCACACCAGGTGCACAGCCGGTACAGACGAACCTTGGCCGATCTGCCGTGGCAAGGCCGCGCCATGATCATCATGGTGACGTCCCGCCGGTTCCGCTGCGGCAGCGTCGGTTGTCCACGCAGAGTGTTCGTCGAGCGGTTTCCCGAAATCGCGCCGCCGCATGCGCGGCGGACCAACCGATTGGCCGAGATCCAGCGCCATGTCTGTCTCGCCCTCGGGAGCGCCTCTGGCGCGCGGTTGGCGCGGCGCCTTGGTCTGTCGGTGAGCGGTTCGACGTTGCTCCGGCTGGTGTGCCGCGGCGCATCGTCTCGTGGAAAATCGGCGCCGCCACTTCGCGCCATCGGTATCGGCGATTGGGCGTGGAAGCGCGGGCACCGTTATGGAAGCATCGTCTGCGATTTGGAACGGCGGCGCATTGTCGATCTGCTGCCCGATCCCGCTGGCACCACGGTTGAGGAGTGGCTGTCGGTGCATCCCGGCATCGCCAGCCTCTCGACAAGCCTGGCGCCGGCTTCGCCGCCCATTGCAAGCCAAATACACCGGTGCAGAGCGCTGACGCGTTCGGTCCGCCGAGCGTGTACGCGGGCAAGACCACCAAGGCGCTCGATGAATGTCCGACGCGGACATGGCGCCGAGGAACAGCGGAAGCGCCGCGACCGGAAGTGAATCAGGAATGCCATGCCCGCAGGTGCCTTTGAAAAGAGCGAAGGCACGGTCGTGAGCGTCGGACACCATCTCGTGCGTCTCACGGGGATAGGCGCGTACGAACATCATCGGGCTGTAGCAGAGCCGAACATGCTCGACCTTCACGGTCACCGTCACGCCGCCCAGCAGGACGACCTCGTGGCTCTCGTCAAACTGATAGGCTTCTCCCGGAGCAAAGGTGAGGGGGACGTAAGCTACGGTCGTCGCTTGCCCATGCTTCCTGAGCCATGGTCTGGCATATCGACGCACGCTGTCGCAGCCGCCGTCATAGCCTCGACCGCGCAGATCCTCGAAGATCCGGATCAGCGTCAGCTGCTCGCGAGCAGACTTGACCGCGTTCCCGGAAAGCAGCCCCTCGAGCTCTTCCGTCCATCGGCCGAGCTTCGGTCGGGGTTGGACCTCACGCTCATACCCAAAGGAGGTCTTGCCAGACCGCAGAACCTTGCGGACCGTGTTCCGGGAGATATGCAGGTCCCGCGCGAGCCCCTTGATCGTCTTGCCCTTGAGGAAATGCTCCCGCCGAATCCGGCCAATCGTCTCCACCGTCAGCATGCCCCCGCCGCCCGCTCGTCAATGCAGGCAGGCAGCCCATCAGCCTGACCTTCAGGGGGTCAATTTTGGACGCCGATCCCCCGCCTCAGGGAGTTAAAATTGCACGCCGGATAACACGCCCGCTGCTGCGACCAATCGAGCGCCGAGCCTTGGGGGTCGGGATCGATCAGGGTGACGCGCTTACCACGCAGCGCCAACTCGCCGGCGAGGTGCAGAGCGAGCGTGGTCTTGCCGACGCCGTCCTTCTGGTTGAGCAAAGCAACGGTCATCGCTTCCCTCCCGGCTTGCGACCGAGGGGCAATGAGGGTTGCCGGCCTGGATGTTCGGGCTCAGCGGTGGTGGCGCGGTTATCCGCAGATCGCGCACGCCCACAACAAGAGGTAGATTCTGAGTTAGATTCTAGCTTAAGGCCCGGCATCGCCGTTTCGGGCCAAAGCGTTAGGTGCGGTTCGTGCGTGCGAAGTCCCGAGCGTTTCCACAGCGCCATCCACAGGGACGGTGGATAAGTGGGCGGGCAGGATGCGGAGCAGCTAGCGGCGGCCCCGCCACTCGACGCGCAGCCGATAGCTAGGCAGCGGCTGGCGCGCGGCGATGCGCCGGATCTGGAGCGCGAAATCCGAGACGCGCACCAGACTCCCGGACTTTTCGTGGAGATGCGCGACCTCGAACAGCCAGTCCTAGGACTGGCGGCCGGCGTGCTTGCGGGCGACGCGGTAGAGCCAGCGCTCGATGCCGCCGGTCAGTCGGAAGTAGGCAGGGTCGATGGCCAGGACGAGCGAGCGGCCGATGACGCCGTGGTAGAACCAGTCGGGGAGCACAAACTCCATGCCCTCGACGCGGCCATCGCGCGTCCCGCATCCCTCCCACTCGTTGATCCAGGAGAACTGCTGACGGCGCCAGTGCTCGCCTTTGCGGATTGTCGTGCGGATGACGGTCGGTAGTGACCGCCGACTGCAGGTGCGCGAGCGCGCCCTTCAGGCGCTTGTAGTCGCGGGCGCCTGTCTGGCGGCCATTGACGATCAGGAGCTGGTAGGGCGTGAAGCGGAGGAAACGCGAGGTCTTGAAACCGAGATTCTCGGCCTCGACGATCTGGCTCGCCGCCCGGATGAGCACATCGGCGTCCCAGATGGTCGCCATGCCGTGCTCGGGCACGGCGTAGACCTCGACGCGAACGCCGGCGGCTTCGTACAGGATCGGCGTGGTGCGCCTGGCCTTTGCGAGGGAGAAGAACGGCCGCTCCATCAGGTCGCGCTGGTCGCGCGGACTGGCGTCGCCGGTGGCGACGACGAACGGGTCGAGCTTGCTCCGTTCGCTGGCGGTGATGAGGCGGTGCTGCGACATCGACGAGCGCCGCTTCAGCGATGCGCCTGGCCGTCGTAACTCGTGTTGATTGAGGCTCATACGCAGGCCCCGCCGCCGCCGATCTCCTTCAGCACCAGTGGCGCGATGCTCGGACTTATGGAGGACGGCCCGCGGGTTGACGCCAGCCGGCCGGCAATCTGTCGCCGGAAATCGGCCTTCGCGCGCTTACGCTTTGCTTACCTGCTTGCTTACCTGCCGCCCAGCCAGCCGCCAGGCAAGCACACGCGGCCCCGAAGGGCCGCCTTTATCTCTCTGATTTCCTTGCGGACATTTGGAGCGGGCGAAGGGATTCGAACCCTCGACCCCAACCTTGGCAAGGTTGTGCTCTACCCCTGAGCTACGCCCGCACCCGCAAGCCGGCCCCGTCTTTAGGCAACCGCTCCCGCCTTGGCAAGCAACCCAAGCCGCCCCGACGCGCCAACCCCCGTAACGTTCCCCGACTTGTCCGGCGCCCCGAATCCATCATCTATGCGCCATCGCTCCCACGAACCCCGGGAACCTCGCCATGGATCTTATCATCGGCCAGAAACCGCAAGCGCCCGCCGGCTCCGCCGCGAACCCGGACGCCGCCGGCATGCCTCCCGGCTTGCCCCCGGGCATGATCATCGAGGGCGATCAGAAGACCTTCGTCCAGGAGGTCGTCGAAGCCTCGCGCAACATCCCCGTCCTGGTCGATTTCTGGGCCACCTGGTGCGGCCCCTGCAAGCAGCTCACGCCCACGCTCGAGAAGGTGGTCCGCGCCGCCGCCGGCCGCGTCAAGCTCGTCAAGATCGACATCGACAAGAACCGCGCCCTGGTCCAGCAGCTCGCCACCCTCGGCCTGCCGCTCCAGTCCGTCCCCACCGTCGCCGCCTTCTGGCAGGGCCAGATCGCCGACCTCTTCCAGGGCGCGCTCCCCGAATCCGAGGTCAAGCACTTCGTTGAGGAGCTGCTCAAGCAGACCGGCGGCGCCATGCCGAGCGCCGACATCCTCGCCGAGGCCAAGGCCGCGCTCGAGGCCGGCAACGCCGCCGAGGCCGCCAGCCTCTTCGCCGAGGCCGCCGAGGCCGACCCCGAAAGCGCCGAGGCCTGGGGCGGCCTGGTCCGCGCCGCGCTCCAGGCCGGCGACGAGAAAGCCGCCCATGCGGCCCTCGCCCAGGTCCCGCCCCGCCTCGCCGAGCACGCCGAGGTCGCCGGCGCCCGCGCCGCCCTCGCCCTCGCCGAGGAGGGCCGCAAGGCCACCGCCGGCCTCGCCGGCCTCGAAGCCCGCCTCGCCGCCAACCCGGCCGACCACGAGGCCCGCTACGACCTCGCCACCGCGCTCAACGCGCTGGGCCGCCGCGAGGAGGCGGCGGACGCCCTGCTCGAGATCATGCGCCGCGACCGCGCCTGGCGCGACGACGCCGCCCGCCTCCAGCTCCTCAAGTTCTTCGAGGCCTGGGGCTTCGACGACCCCGCCACCATGGCGGCCCGCCGCAAGCTCTCGGCCCTCCTCTTCCGCTGATCCCCCGCCGCCGATGCCGGCGCCCGCCTCGAGCCTTGCCGATCTGGCAACCGAATTCCCCGTCTTCCCGCTTGCCGGCGCGCTCCTCCTGCCGCGCACCCGCCTCCCGCTCAACATCTTCGAGCCGCGCTACCTCGCCCTGGTCGAGGATGCGCTCGGCCACGGCCGCCTCTTCGGCATGATCCAGCCCGACCCCTCCCACCCGGACGGCCCCACCGGCCCCGCCCTCTTCGCCGTCGGATGCCTCGGCCGCCTCGTCGCCTTCAGCGAGACCGACGACAACCGCTACCTCATCACGCTCGCCGGCCTCACTCGCTTCCGCGTCCAAAGCGAGCTCCCGCCGGTGCGCGGCTACCGCCGCGTCCGCGCCGACCTCGCCCCCTTCGCCGCCGACCTCCGGCCCGCCCCAGCCGCGCCCACCGCCCGCAAGCCCCTCCTCGCCGCGCTCCGCGCCTACCTCACCGCCCGCGGCCTCAGCGCCGATTGGAAGGCACTCGACACCATGCCGGACGACCGCCTGGTCGGCACCCTCAGCACGCTCTGCCCCTTCGCCCCCACCGAGAAACAGGCCCTGCTCGAAGCGCCCAACGAAGCCAGCCGCGGCGAAACACTCCTCACCCTCCTCAAGCTCAACGCCTACGCCCCGCCCGGCGGTACCGCCGAGACTCCCCCCCTCGCGAGCTGAGCACCCCATGTCAGACAAACCCTCCGACCCGCTGCGCCCCGTCCCCGTCGACCCGCGCCTGCTCGAGATCCTCGTCTGCCCGCTCACCAAGGGCCCGCTCGAATACGACCGCGCCCACAACGAGCTGATCAGCCGCAAGGCCGGCCTCGCCTACCCGATCCGCGACGGCATCCCCATCATGCTGGCGGACGAAGCCCGCAAGCTCGACGCCTGAGCAAGCGTGCCCGTCCCCACCGACATCCACCTGCACCGCGCCGAGAAGCAGCTCGAGGTCACCTTCGACGACGGCAGCCACTTCACCCTGCCCGCCGAATATCTCCGCGTCGAAAGCCCGAGCGCCGAAGTCCAGGGCCACAGCCCCGATCAGAAACAAATCGTCCCCGGCCGCCGCCATGTCGGCATCATCGGCGTCGAGCCGGTCGGCAACTACGCCGTCCGCCTCACCTTCGACGATCTCCACGACACCGGCATCTATTCCTGGGAATACCTTCTGACCCTCGGCCGCGAGCAAGCCTCCCGCTGGCAACGCTACCTCGCCGCCCTTGCGGCCCGCGGCCTCTCCCGCGACCCGTAGACCAAGGGGCTCTGCCCCTTGGAACCCCGCCAGGGTCTGGGACCCTGGACCCCGTTCCGGGTTCCCATCGCGCTTGCGCGATGGGTGCCCTGCTTGGCGGCGGCTGAGAGCGGTTTGGGCGTTTGCGCGATGCGCAA
>DATJTV010000399.1:0-15696 GCA_035503055.1 Acetobacteraceae bacterium | reverse complement strand
AGGTTGGAAAGCGGCTCGTCCAGCAGAACCACTTCGGGATCGCAGGCGATCGCGCGCGCAAGCGCCACACGCTGCTGCTGCCCGCCCGACAGCCGTGTGGCCGGACGTGCGGCGAATTCCGCAAGCCCGACCAGGGCGAGACTGCGCTCCACCGCCTCGCGCGCCCGCCCGCGCGCCACGCCGCGCACGCTGAGGCCAAATGCGACGTTCTCCGCGACGGTCATGTGCGGCCAGATCGCGTACGACTGGAACACCATCGCGAGGCCCCGACGTTCCGGCGGCAGCGCGAGCCGTCGTGCACCGTCGAAGACGGGCCTGCCCCCCAGGACGATGCGCCCGCTCGCCGGCGTCTCCAGGCCGGCGACGGCGCGCAAGGTCGTTGTCTTGCCGCAGCCGCTCGGCCCGAGAAGAGCGAGATGCTCGCCGCGCCGAACGGAGAAATTCAAGTTCCTGACCACGATGCTGGTACCGTATCCGACGACAAGGCCCGTCACCGCGACGACCGGTGCCTCCTCGCTCATGCGATTTCCGAGCGGCGTTGGAGGCGGAAGAGGACGAAGACAACGACGAAGGTGACGGCGAGCTGAAGCGTACCGAGTGCTGCGAGATCGCACGGATTGCCGCCCTGCCAGAGATCGAAGGCGGCGACCGAGAGCACCGTGCTGCTGCTCGAGTAGAGCAGGATCGAAGCACTCACCTCCTGCATCGCGAGCACGAAGAGGAGCACCCAGGCGGCGGCAAGCGTGGGCCGTGTGAGGGGAAGGGTGATGCGGTGCATGCTCTGCAGCCAAGAGGCGCCGCTGACGCGGGCGGCCTCCTCGAGCTCGGGGTGAAGCTGGCGGAGCGCGCCGGACGCGGCACGCACTCCGATGGGCAAAAATTGAGTCGCATAAGCGAGCAGGAGGATCCAGATGGTGCCGTAAATCGGCACCAGCCGAAAGCCGACATACACCCAAAGAAGGCCGATCGCAAACATCATGGCGGGCAGGCTGAGCGGGAACATGCTGATCTGGTCGAGGTAGGAGCGCCCCGGCAGGGAAGTGCGGATCGTCGTCCAGCCGATCGCGAGCCCCAGCACGACGACCAATGTCGCCGAGGCCGCGCCGAGCAGCATGCTGTTTTCGGCCGCGAGGTAGGTCTTGGGATATTGCAGCAGGATGAATGCAAAATGCTCGAGGCTGAAATGCATCAGGCGGGGAGTGGCGGTAAGGAAACGGATCGATGCGGCCCATACCAGAGTCAGCACCGGCAGGCCCACCGCGAGGGCGACATAGAGCCACGCGGCGGCGGCGAAGGCATATCCGAAGCCCGACGCGGGCAAGATCCGCGGCCGGAAGTTGCGGCCGGTGATGGTTGCGTAGGAGCGGCGGTTGAGCAGCGCATTCTGGGCAAAGGTGAGGACGGCGGCGATGACGAGCAGGATGAGCCCCCAGGCGGCGGCCTCGCCGAGCCGCGGGGGATAGGCCTCGATGAGCTGGTAGATCTCGGTCGTCGCGACATAGAAGTTGCTCGGCATGCCGAGCACCGCCGGGACCGCGAAGGCGCCGATCGCCTGCACGAAGACGAGGAGGGAGCTCGCCAGGATCGCGGGCAGCACGAGCGGCAGCGTGATCCGGCGGAGCGCGGCGAAAGCGGAGGCGCCGTGAACCCTCGCGCTGTCCTCGAGCGCGGGATCCATCCCGCGGAGCGCGCTCCCGATCAAGAGGAAGGGCAGCGGAACGAAGGAGAGAGCGCTGACGAGGATCACGCCCGCGGCAGAGGTGAGATCGACCACGACGCCATGCAGGCCAAGGGCGTCGTGCAGAAAGACGTTGATCAGGCCGGCGTGCGGCGAGCCTAGCCATGACCAGGCGATCGCGGTCAAAAGCGGCGTCACGTAGAGGGGGAGGACGACGAGCATCTCGAGCAGGAAACGGCCGGGCGTGTCGGTGCGGACCAGGACGAGGGCCAGGGCGCCGCCGATCGCCACCGCCAATACCGTGCCGCCGGCACCGACGATCAGAGTGTTGGTGAAGGGGGCGGGCTCGCGGATGAGGGACAAGATGACGGAAGCGATCTCAAGGCCCGCGCCGCTGCGGCCGAAGGCGGCGGCGACAACCGCGACGACAGGCGGCAGCACCATCAGCGAGACGATGAGGCCGAGCCCGGCGGCAAAGAGCTTGGGCGCCGCCGGGAGCGCGAAAGTCATCGGTGAGGGCCGGACTGGATCGCGAGCGCCGGCCAGCCTCCGTGGAGCACGCACTCCGCGCGCGGCGCTCAGCCGGCCGCGCGGAAGATGGAGTCGAAGTGCTGCGGGAAGACCGCGCTTGCACGCTGGTAGTCGGCGAGATCGGAAGGCAGGAGCGGTTTCGTTTCCGCCAGCGGACGCTGCCCGGGCGGGGCCGGCACGTCCGGGCGCATCGAGTACATCCCGTAGAGCCTGGTATCGAGCAGCGTCTGGCCGGCCTGCGAGAGGATGAAATCCATGAACAGCCTGGCCGCGTTGGGATGCGGCGCTCCCTTGACGATGCCGACCGGCGCCAGCGCGAGCGGCATGCCCTCGGTCGGATAGACCGGCAGCACGCCGGCGGCGATCGCGCTCGGCTCGAACGCGCGCCAATGATCGAGCGTGGCGCCGACAAGCACCTCGCCGCGGATCACCGCGTCCGACACCTATGCGCTCGTCGCCATGATCACCGGCTTCTGTGCGGCGAACTTCTTGAGGAACTCGAGTCCGAGCACCTTCTCCAGCATGTACATCTGATTGAAGGTGGTGCCCGAGGCCTGGTTCTGGATGGCGATCTTGCCGCCCTTAAGGCTTGGCTTCAGGAGATCGACCCAGGATTTCGGCGCGGCCGCGGGCGCTAGATTGTTCTTGTTGTAGGCCATGATGACGCCGATCGCCTGGGCCGCGCCCCAATAGCCCGGCTGGTACGACATCGGCGGGAACTTCGCGTATTGGGATGAATCGTAGCGCATCAGCCGGCCGGCCGCGGTCATGCTGACGAAGGCGGCCATGTTGGCGGCGAGCATGGCGTCGAACGTATCGGAAGCGGCATTGATCTCGGCGTTGACGCGGGCGAGCACCTGCCCCGTCGGCGCGACATAGAGCCCGGTTGATACGTCAAGGAAGGGGTAGCGGGTACGGAAGGCCTGGAGGAATTTTGGAAATCCCTCACCGGGTGCGGCGCTCGCGACGTTCAACCGCCCCTCCCTGCGCGCCGCCGCGATGATCGGGCCTTCGTCGGCCGCGAGCGCCGCGCCCGGAGCCAGAAGCAAGGCCGCGCCCAGCGCCCGGCGGGTAAATTCGATCTTACTCATCGTTCTTCCCCCTTCGTGCTGCGCCCCGCCGCACCGGTGGATTCCGGGTGCGCCTCGCGGCCGCTTCTGCGGCGGAAGGCGATGATCTGCTTGTAGCGGTCCGGCCGGGAGAGGATCTCGGCGTGCTCGATGGCGCGGCCCTCGCGCGTGAGGTAGGTGCGCTCGAGCGTGAGCAGCGGCGCGCCCGGTTCGATCTCAAGGAGTTCGGCCACCGGCCCCTCCGCCCGCGTTGCCGAGGCGACCTGGATCGCCTTGGCGACCGCCATCCCGGCCCCCTCCTCGAGCATGTTGACGATCGAGATCTTGCGCAGCCGCTGCGGCCAGTTCTGCGGCAACGCGGAGGCGATCCAAGCGGGGATATGGATGGAGGAGAAGGCGTAGGGCGCGCCGTCGACGCACCTCAGCGCCCGGATGCGGAGTACCTTAGCGCGCTTCTCGAGACCAAGGGCGGCCTCCGCCCCGGCATCGGCCGCGACCAGCCGCGATTCGATAATCTCCGGCAGCGTCGGGAAGCTGCCCATCATGATGTCCTCGAGCGAGGAGAGGGTCCAACCGTCCTGGCCTCCCGGCTTCGCGACGACGAAGGTCCCGCGGCTGCGGTAGCGCTGCACGATCCCGTCGGCGACCAGCACGTCGAGCGCGGCCCGCACCGTGAACCGGCTCACCCCGAACTCCTGCATCATTGCCTCGTCGGTCGGCATGCGATCGCCGATGCGCCAGGCGCCGGAGGCGATGCGATGACGCAGGTCCTGGAGGATCTGCAGGTACGCCGGCAATGTCATGACGAGTTCGGCGCTTGACCACGGCAGGAGGGGACGCTATGGCTTTATCCGGACAAAGTCAACCACTTTATCCGGACAATGTCAACGCCGCTTGTTGTCATCCGATTTTCGGAGATCCCATGGCCCCCGCGTCCGCCTCGCCGAGCCGCGCCAACAACCGCGCGATGCGTATCGTCTGCCCGAACGGACATCTTGGTTTCGCACCGATCAGGACCGGCAGCTACGAGATCGGGCTTGGCTCCGCCCCCGACCTCATCTGCGCCGATTCGGGATCGGACGACATCGGACCCGGGCCGCTCGGTTCCGACGTCTCGACGAGCCCGCTCCAGTGGCAGGTGCATGATCTCGAGCTGATGCTTCTCGGCGCGCGCCGGCTCGGCGTGCCGATGATCGTCGGTTCGGCCGGCGACACGGGAGCCGACAGCCGGGTCGATCTCTTCGTCGAGATCATCAAGGATCTTGCGCAGAAGCATCGCCTAGAGAAATTCCGGATTGGGTACTTCCATTCGTCGGTCCTGAAGGAGCGTCTGCGGCGGGTCATCGAGGAGGGCGCCGTGATCGAGGGGCTGGATGGGCGGCCGCCGCTCGATCTCTCGTCTCTTACGGCGACCGAGAACATCGTCGCCATGGCGGGCATCCACCCTTACATCAAGCTGCTCGACGCGGGGGCCGATGTCATCATCGGCGGCCGCAGCAGCGATTGCGCGATTTTTGCGGCACCCGCGATCCGCGCCGGGTTCCCCGAGGCGCTTGCGTATCTCTACGGCAAGCTCCTCGAATGCGCGTCCTTCTGCGCCGAGCCCTACGCGGGGAAGGAGTCCGTGCTCGGCGAAATCACGATGGACGACATCAAGGTGACGGCGCTGCTGCCGGAACAGCGCTGCACGCCGGCCTCGGTTGCCGGGCACGCCATGTATGAACGGCCGAACCCGTTTTATGAGTATTTTCTCGGCGGTCACATCGACATGCGCCGGTGCCGCTACGAGCAGTACGACGAGCGCACGACGCGCGTGACCGGGCCGGAATTCGTTCCGGCCAACGAGCTCCGCGTCAAGCTCGAGGGGGCGGGAAAAGTCGGCGAGCGCTTCGTCGGCATGGTCGGCATACGCGACCCGTACACGGTTGCGCATATCGATGCGGTGATCGGGTGGGCTCGGCAGCAGGTCGAGGAGAGGTTCGGAACGGCGGGCTACGAGCTGCACTATACCGTCTACGGCCGCGACGGAATCCTGGGCAGGCGCGAGCCGATGCGGGCAGTGCCCGGGCACGAGGTCGGCATCCTCGTGCAGGCGGTCGCCCCGGATCGCCGCCTGGCCGAGGAGGTCTGCATCACCGGAACGCGGCAG
The DNA here is from genome assembly GCA_035503055.1 of Acetobacteraceae bacterium. Classification (GTDB taxonomy): domain Bacteria; phylum Pseudomonadota; class Alphaproteobacteria; order Acetobacterales; family Acetobacteraceae; genus JAKAWQ01. The sequence goes on along the minus strand of DATJTV010000399.1, from coordinate 10,268 downwards.
ATGTTCTATGCCCGGCTGCCTTCGGTCAAAGGGACCGCGGGCGGCGTCGCCTTTGCGCTCGATGAGGTGATGGCGGCCTCGCCCGCCTATCGCTGGACCGTCAACCACACGCTCGGCGTCAAGGACCCGCTCGAGCTCTTTCCGACATTCCTCACGGACGGAGGAATCTGATGGCGGCCGATGGCCGCGCCGTGCGGCTTGCGGAGATTGCGAAGACGATTCGGAGCAAGAACGCCGGCGTCGACAAGGTTACGTTCGACGTGATCTTCTCCTCGCGGGCGGATTACGATCTCGTCTGCGCAAGCGGCTGCCTTGCGCGCGCCGCCATAGCGGCGCTGTTCCGAGTGTCCGAGGCCGAGATAACGGACCATGTCGCGTTCGAGCCGGCTCTCGCCATCAAGTTCACCATCCTGCGGGAAATCGCGAGCGGTAGCCCCGGCGATGCCGACATTTTCGGCAGTCAGCAATACGGGCCGCTGCTCGACGTCGAGGTGCGGCCGCAGGAATAACTCAGGACAGCCGGTCGCGAAGCGGCCCGTCCGGCCGTACGCGACGCCGGCCGATTTCCCTTCGACAAAATCTTTGTCGCGCAGCCGGCCGCGGCGTCGCGTCTCCTCCGCTGCGGCGGAGCCGTGCGTCGAGGCGGTACGCTCCACGTTTCGAGTCGGCGGCAGGCGACGCAAATCGACTTTGCTCCCTCCAACCGCGCCGATGACCGCTCGAGCCCGCCATCCACGCCCCTTTTCGGTTCCCCAGCAACGCGCCCAGCCAGGAAACGTCACGTCGCTACCCCACCAATCCGTGGCTCCGTGACGAATCCCGATCTCACTCAGCCGACGCTACCGAATTCCGAGCGAGGCGCAGCTACGGCCGCCTGTCGAGTGGGCCCAGCAGCTGATGAGCAGGACAACAGCCAAAACCGGAAGAGAACTCGACTAGGTACCCAACCCTAGTGCACTCCCCCGCCCTGCCACGCGTCGTGTGCCCGACCGCGCCGTCCGCGTTCCTTCTGACGTGGACCGCCGCCAGTTTTGTCAGGCCACGCGGCTGACCGCGCACGCCGAGCGCCCGACTCTGGGCGGCCTCCACCTCCGTCACCGGCGGATTGCGAACGACGAACAGATGCGCCCCGATCCCCACAGGCGGCAATGCTGTGTTCATCCAGCCATGCGTCTCGATAATCGTGTGCGTCCGTACGCGTCTCCGCTCGAGGGTCACGGTCTGGACCGCTGCACTCAGTGGATTCATAGCCGCGGTGCAAGCAGCATCGCCAACGGACAGGTGAGGAGAGCTGCCGCTGCCGTGGCCGTTACGGCCCAGCCCGCTCCAACGAAGTCGCCAAGAACACCGTACAACACCGGCGAGAGGGCACCCGACCCAATCACGCCCGTGTAGAAGAGGGCAAAGTCTCGCTCGACACGGCCGGGGGCTGCCAACTCCGGTACCGTTCCGTAGAGTACGGACGACGTACCGTTCAGCATCACCCCGAGCAACGGAAGCAGCGCCAACGCAGGCACGAGCGGCAGCGCCAGTACCGCGAGGACGCCGATTGCTGTCCCGGCCTCCGTCGCCAGCACCATCGTAAGCAGCCCATACCGCGAGCCAAGCCAGCCGCACGCGAATTTTCCCGCTGCACCGCCCAGGAATACGAGCGTCAAGGCGGAGCCGATCAGGGGCAGACCCGCTCCCTTCGCCTGCAGGAGGAACGGCAAGAAGGTCAGGAATCCCATGCGCACGCCGCTGTCGAGAACGCCGATCGCGAACAGCAGAGCGAAACCCCCTCGTCCAGCTCCTTCCGCCCGCTGTGCCGGCAGATCCGGCGCAATCGCGAACGGCGGTACCAAAAAGTGAATCAGAACGGCGACGATCAGACCGAGACAGGCGATAAGCGGCAGCGCCGATCGCCATGACAGGAACGTCAGCAACAGCGAAGCGAGAGCCGGCAGCGCCGCCTTTCCCAGGTCGCCCGCGAAATTATAGGTGCCGAGTTGGCCCCGTGCGCCCCCGCCGTAGGCGCGGGAGACTGCGGCTGATGCCAACGGATGCTGCGTGCTCGATCCGGCGCCCGACAAAGCGAGCGCAGCGTACAAGCCGATCAGCCCCTCCGAGAAGCCGGTTAGCACGTAACCGACCGCCGCGAGTACCGTCCCACCGACGAGAACCGGCCGCCCGCCCGCCCGCTCGGCAAGGCGCGCGCTCGGCATCTGCAAGATCGCCATGGTTCCGGCATAGATGCCGCGCAGGGTCGCGACCGCCCCATAGCCAAGTGCGAACTCGGTCCTCCAGACTGGTAAGAGAACAAATATGAGGTCGGTGTAGCCGTCGTGGAGCATGTGGGCGACGCAGGCGCCGAGCAGAGTCCTGTGGGCCCCGGTTAACTGTTCGGCCGGTGTGTGAGCTGAGTCGGTTAGGGCAGGCGGCATGCGATGACCTCCGGCGCAGGCCACGATAGCTAGCCGTGCGAAAACGTCATCAAACTGCCATATGCCACCCAATGGGAAGACGGACAGCAGCATCAACTTGTCTAGATGACTCAAAAAACGGAGCTCAACCCTACGGTCACGCGCCACCGGGTTGCTATCACAGGGTATCAGCCTTGCTCAGCGTCAATGCGTCCCCCGTCGATCTCTCTGGCAGGGCGGCCGTCACCGTCTGGTGTCAGGCGCCGAACGCCCAGGACGAGCTCGCGTCGCAGCAGCGACTTGCCTAACGCGACGCTCCATCACCTTCTTGGCGGATTTCGACGGCGGAGCGATCAGGTCGGACGCCGGGCGCTGCTGCTGGGGTAGACCGATCGGGCGCGCCGGTTGGCTGAACGCTTTGCCGCCTGCTTCGTGGCCGGTAGGTTGACAGAGCTGGTGGAACACTGGGTCGGCTCGATGGTTCTCCATCGGGTCTTCGGGATACAGATGTACGGCTCCGCTGCAGTGCCCCTGTAGGCAGGCAAAAGCAATCGGGCCGCGCCCAGCTGGCAACCGGGCAGCGCCGTCTATTCAGTTTTCTGATCCGGCGAGGACTTCAAGTAAATGAAGCTCAATTGTTGCCGGAACTGCTGGGCCGCGTTCAGCGCCTGCTCGAACTCCCGCACGTCGACCGCCTCGCCGCGAGCAACCGCCTCGAGCACGGACCTTGTGGCCAAGGGAAGCTCGGGTACTTCTTGCCTCCGCCGGACAAGAAACCTGGTGTCGCTTTCGATCCAGAGCAGTACGTCAGCCGCGGCCTGCCTGAGAGGCATCTCGGGCATCTTTCGCACCCCCGTCTCGGCGTCACGCTAGCAGAAACGGTGTCACTGCGGCTCCGGGTAATTGCGGTAGTGGGTTAACGCCTGCCCAATAATTTTAACGAGGCCGCCACAAATCGGACCGAGATGAAACCGACAGCGTGCGCCCCCGATCGAGCTATCACGAAAACTTGATCTGGATTATATTAGGGCCCGCGAAGTGGCCCTATGGCGCCGCCGCCGCCGCCTGCCAAGGCGGGAAGTAGGGGAGACTGCGAAATGGCTGGCCGGGATCCACCTCGCGACAATCTCAACCCTACAGGCGCCAACTCCGCACGGTTGCCCCCCGCGTCGGATAGTGCGGCCGATCCCGCGCCGTCGCCCGGGTCCGACTCCGGCCATAGCATCGCGCTTACCGGGCGTATTCTCGCTCCTCTTAGAGACGATCGCGGCAATTTCGACGGCTTTGTTCTCGAAACTTCGGACGGCGCAGAACGGTGCTTCGAGACCCGTAACCCGGAGCTCGTCGCCCTTATCCAGCGCGCGTGGTATGAGCGCCGCGCCGTATGCGTTGTTGTCGACCCCGGTAGCCAGCGCCTTCCTGTTTCGGTCGTCCTCGAGTAGGACGCGCCGTGATCATGGCGGAAAACTGCCGAGTTTCCAGTGGTACTTCGCGAATCTGGTGTGGCGCGTCAATATTTCCGGGGTGCCACTGTGCTCGGCTTTCACAAATGCGTTGCGCCGCTTCGTCTGGGATCTTAGCGAGGAGCGGGCGCTCCGAAAGAGCAGACGGAGCGTGGGAACGTTTGGTTGATCCGGAATCGATCGATTGACGCGTTGCGCTGCACCTATAGAGGTCGAGTTGCCGAAGGGGCTTGCATCCCTCCGCCCTCTCAAATCCGGACGTGAGGCTCTCGCCTCATCCACTCCTACATTCCGGCCGCCGGTGGCACGCCGAGCCGCCTCAGGACGGACAGGTTGGGGCCCCGCCGCGCTATGCACCCGGTCGCGTCCCGCCGGGTGGTGTAGGAGCGCTTCCATACGGTCTGCTCGATTTAAGCCTCATTTGGTCTGACGAACACCGGGCCTTTCGGCAACACATAGGGAATCAGCCATTTCTGGCAGAGGCGGAGAACATCACGGTAAATGTTCCTGATTCGACGCGGCGAAACCGAAATCAACGTCCAAGGTCGGTTGCAGGGCCGTTTTGACTCACCCCTAACAGCCAAGGGCGTCGCTCAGGCTGAAGCCTTTGGCCGCCACCTTCGCACATTGATTGGGAACCTAGAGAATTGCCTCATTGAGGGCAGTGCTCTCCGGATGTCGCGCTGCACCATAATCTGGTCACTGACCTTCGTTAGGAGCGGGCACCGTTCCTCGCCTGCCATCGCCTCCACCGCGTACCCGATCAACTTGAAGGTGACTTGCTGAATCTCGACCTTGTCGATAGCGGCCTCGGGGACGTTCTCGACGCTGCGGATATCAGCTTGCCAAAAGCAGCGGCGCGGTCATGGCGCTGATGAGTGTGTGCATCATTGTTCTGCCCATCAACTCCCGCCAACGAGAACCGGAGGATGCACCGACAACCACTAAGTCGGCCTGAAAGTCCGCAGCGCAGGAAAGCAATTCCTCCCCCATTTCGCTTGCCTTGCGCATAAATAGGCGCCCTGCCTTCGCCGATATCCCGTGCCGCTTGAGGTGGCAGAGAATTTCTCTATCTGCGCTGCTCACATCGAAGTCGCACTGGGATCTGGACGCACTGATAAGGACCTGAACTGCCTGCCCTCCGCAAAGCAGCGGTAACGCTTCATTTACCGCCCGCGCCGTTTGCGGACTGCTATCCCACAGGACCAAGGCACGCTCTCCGACACTGGCGAAGGACCCGGCGTATGGAACTGCCAGCACCGGCCCGCCAACGCGACGAAGGATCTTAAGGAATTCTCGTTCGGACAGCCCGCCTTTTTGTTCCCGATCCCCTGGCTGACCTATAATGGTCAAATCCGTACAGCGTCCGATCCGACACAGGACGTCAGTGGTCGAGCCTTGGGCAAGTCGCCACTCCCCGTCGATCCCCTGCTGGCCGAGCCATCCGCAGAACTCCTCCTCCAGGAGAGCCGCGCCGCGGAGTTCATCCGGACCCGACGCGCGCCCGGGAGCTACATATAACCCGACCAGGCGTGCCCTGAGCCTCATGGCCAAGTCTGATGCCAAACCGAGTCGGACGGCAGACCGCGGCGTCGAGTCAAGGTGGATAAGGATATCCCTGATGGTCATCGCATTTCCATCCCGCAAGATCTTGGTGATTTGTAAGACGTTGAGCCGAGGTCATCAGCTCACGTCGCCTTCGGGGCCGGCGTGGGCGGCTAAACGTACGCGATATAACACCACGCGTTCCGTCTCTTCCTCTTTCATCCGGCTGCGGGCGCGAAGAAGATCGCGCCAGCCGAGGTAACCGACCAGCCGACCATTAGGGCTCGAGACCACCGCCATATGGGCAACGTTGGTCCGAGTCATGCGATCGATCGGCCCTTCGAGGTACTCCTCCGGATCAGCGAGGACGGGCTTTTGCCCGACCAGAAGTTCTGCCAACGTGACCTCGCGTCCTTTGCCCCCGCGCCGCCACCCGATCACAGCGGGTGGATCTACGATCCCGAGCACGCGCCCATCCAGATCGACGACCGGAAAGCTCGGGTGCATGGTGTCGGGGTGCGTGAAGAGCTTGACGGCCTCATGAAGCGTCGTTGTCCCGGGCAGCGACTGGACATCGGTCACCATGACGTCCTTGACCTGCATCAGGGCGAAGGGATCAACGCGATACTCGCGCGTCAGGTGATGGCCGCGGCGCGCGACCTTCTCGGTGAGGATCGAGCGGCGCATCAGGAGAACCGTCACGGCATGCGCGGTGACGCAGGCGGCGATGAGTGGGAGAAGCACGTGGGTGTTGCCGGTGACCTCGACGGCAAAGAAGGTCGCCGTGAGCGGCGCGCGCATCGTTCCGCCCATGGTCGCGCACATGGCGGTGAGCGCCCAGAATCCCGGGGAGGCGTGGGGCAGGAGTTCCGCGAGTGCCGCGCCGAGCGCGCCGCCGATGATGAGCAACGGCGCCAGCACGCCGCCCGAGGTGCCCGAGCCGAGCGCCACCGCCCAGATGACGGCCTTGACCACGAGAAGCAGAATGGCAGAAGCGGGCAGTACGTTACCCGCGAGCATGTGCGCGATGTTGTCGTAGCCGACACCGAGGGCACGCGGATCAGCGAGGCCACCAATGCCGACGACAAGGCCGCCCAGCAACGGCCACCACATCCAATGGATCGGGAGCTTCAGGAACCCGTCCTCGCAAGCGTAAACGAGCTGGGTGAGCACGCCCGAGAGAAGGCCGGCGAGCAGGCCCACGAATATCCACGACCCGAGTCCGAGGAACGAAATCGCCATGCCGCCATGAAAGGGAAAGAGCGGCAAGGGTAGACCGAGCCATGTGCGCTCCACTTCGGCGATGATCGCCGCCGTGGCGACCGGGATGAAGCTGCGGGGCGACCACTCGAACAGCAGCAGTTCAACGGCAAGCAGGATGGCGGCGATGGGCGTGCCGAACACTGTCGTCATTCCCGCCGCCGCGCCCGCCACCAGAAGCGTCTTTCGCTCGGTGTCGCTCACGGGCAGCATCTGCGCGATGAGCGAACCAACCGCCCCACCGGTCATGATGATCGGGCCCTCCGCACCGAACGGCCCGCCGGTGCCGATCGCGATCGCCGAGGAGAGCGGCTTGAGAATGGTAACCTTCAAGTCGAGACGGCTTCGCCCAAGAAGGATCGCCTCAATCGCTTCCGGAATGCCGTGGCCACGGATCTTGTCGGTGCCGTACCGCGCCATCAACCCGACGATCAGGGCGCCGAGGACCGGAATGAACACCCGCAGAAGTCCAAGCGGGGACTGGGCGAACGGCCGAACTACGGTCGAAAATGAGCCAAAATAGGAGAGATTGGTGAAGAGCCGGATCAGGCCCAACAGGACCACGCCGGAGAATACTCCCGCGGTGCCGACCACGACGGCGATGGCAGAGATCAGCAGGACGCGCGGCCTGGTCGTGAAATCCCCTAGATGCCGGATGCCTCCGGTCTCCCGATCGGTGGCGGTACCGCCGGCCGGCCCGGCCGCACCCGGCCGATCGGCGACCGAGGCACCCGCCGCATCCAGGATGACAGCCTTGTTCACGTGCGCCCTTTTCTTCCCTGTGACGATCCGAGCAGGAGGCGCCGCTACATATCGTATTGCGATATCATTAGGCAAGGGAGGAGAATGAGCAATGCCGACCCGGAGCCCGACGCGACGCGACTTACCCGGCGACGGGCCGTCCCGGCCGAACCAGCGTGACTACCAGACGCTCGCCGGATTTCGCTTCTTACTGCGGCGGTTCCTGGGATTCAGCGAGGCCGCGGCGCGGAGTGCCGGGCTGAAGCCGCAGCAGCACCAGGCGCTGCTCGCCATCAAGGGGTTTCCAGGGGGTGCGGAGGTGACTATCCACGACCTCGCTGCGCAGCTCTGCATCCGTCATCACAGTGCGGTGGAGCTGGTCGACCGGTTGGTGGAATCAGGCCTCGTGGTCCGCCGGCACGATCCAGCGGACCGCCGGCACGTGCTTCTGGACCTGACAGTCGCGGCGGAGCGGCGGCTCGCCGACCTCTCGACGACGCATCTCGACGAATTGCGGCGACTGCGGCCGGCGCTCATGGAAATCCTCGACCTGGTAGCGGAAAAGCCGCAGCGCCCCGTCGCCAAACGTCAGGGATGAGGAGCCGGTGCGCCTTTATTCATCGGCACGTCGAGGCCGAACTGGCATACTGTCCTCCGTTCCATCGCCGAGCGTTCGCGCGACCCTGGTCACGAAAACCGGATCAAGAACCCGAGCCAAGCTGGGCGACGCCTCAGAAGCTAAGTGGCCTTCGACGCCTTACGGTTGCGTAAGCGGCATTCCAACAGCGAGGAATGGGTAAGTCCCGGTATTGAGCCCTGCGGGGGTTCGACCCATCGGTGCGGGCGTCAAAAGGCGCCGGGTAATGTGCAATCGGCGAGCGTTTCGCCGTTCAGGCTGTCTAGGAACGCCGCGCGGGCACGGATCAGCGCCCCGCGCAGCCGACAGGCGGGGGTCAGCGGGCAGGCCCCGCCGTCGGCGCGGAAGCACTCGACAAGCGGCTGGTCGCGTTCCAGGTGGGCCACAACCGCGCCGAGCCGGATTGCGGCCGCCGGACGGGCCAGCCGCACGCCGCCCCCGGCGCCGCGCACTGTGCGAACATAATCCGCTGCGGCGAGGTGCTGGAGCACCTTGACGAGGTGATGGCGAGAAACCCCGAGCGAGCCAGCGAGATCCTCGCTGGTGCGCGCCCGATTTGGAGCGACGCTAAGAAGCATCAATGCGCGCAAGCCGAAATCGGTGAAGTTCATCAGACGCATGGCACCCAACCAGAATTGGTATTTCCAATACCACAATAGCCGCGTAGGATGCCGACTGCAATGCGCGTGACGAAGATCCCCCAGGCCCCGGCCACGCCGTCAGAGCACTCCGTCCGGCGGTCAGAGTATGCTGCCGCTGTCGGCGACGAGACCGGTATCGACGAGGTGCTGATTGCTCTTCAGGTGCGGCGCTTCTATGCAGCCGCCCGTCGCGATCCTCTTCTCGGCCCTGTCTTTGTGCGGGTGACGAACTGGGAGTCCCATCTCACTCGCATCATGGAGTTCTGGTCGTCGGTTGCGCTGATGACCGGGCGCTACCACGGCAACCCGCTAGCCGCGCACCGCCCGCTGCCGATCAGCGAAGCACATTTCGCCCGCTGGCTCGCGCTTTGGCGCGAGACCGCCGCTGCGACCTGCGCACCTCCGGCCGCGTCGCGCTTCGCGTTTCTTGCCGAGCGCATCGCGGCGAGCCTCTCCCGCGCCCTTGCATCCGGGGGCCGGAACGTCTCGCCGCCCGAACCCAAGGAGCCCTTCCATGACGCGAATAATCGGCCACAGTGACTTCGCTTCTCGTCCGATCGCGGAGATTGCGGCCGCTCCCTAGATGCCGCAGCGGTTTTTCACTCTACCGGCTTGTGGTTCCGTGGGCTGAGCCTGGCTGGCAGGCAAAGACCAAGGAACAACGCCGCCACCACCATCGCTGCCGCGACGAGATAGACGTCAAGCAAGGAGTTGGCGACGGCGTGCACAAGCCGGATGCGTTCACCTGCCGGCATGACCGCTCGCCGAGCGAGGTCGAGCAGGCGATTTACCGCGTCTCCAGCGTGCGGGGCGTAATGTTGGATGCCGAGATTGAGCACGGTGCCGCAAACCGCAGCCCCCACGGCTTGGCCGAGCATGCGCATGAAGATGACCGAAGAAGTTGCAGCGCCGCGAACGGCATAGCTCGCGCTCGCTTGTACCGAGACCACCCAGGTGGTCTTGGAGAATCCCAGACCAAGGCCGATGACGAAAGCCCCTGCGCCAGCCCAGACCGGCCCCCGGGCTGGCGTCAGTACGACCAGAATCGCCGCGCCGCCAAGCAGTGCCAGCGCGCCGATGTCTGATCCGGAGCCTTGTCACGTGACTGTCATCCTTGCGATGACGTATCATCCAACCCGGGCCTCTCGGGAGGCCCAACCCAGATCCAACCTGGCCGCCTCGCTCCCGAGCGTCCTTCCAAACAAGGCGGTGCTTTTCTAAGCGCCTCCGACCAGGCATCCGCACTCGGCGCCGAGGGCGATGCGGGCGCCTTGGCCGTGATCTGCAGGGCAATCTCCCTGAGCGGTCAGAGCATGGCGGCGGAGTTTTCGTGGCGGCCACCGACCGCAGGGAATCCGGGGGGGACTATCGGAGGTGGATCCTACGTCCATGCTGATTGTGAGGATCACCCCTCGGTCTCGGCTTCGGTGATGAAAATTGCGGATTCCGGTGATCTTGAACGCGTAATCCGGCTGATCATGAACACCGATTCCGGTGATCATGAACATCCGCTCGCGCTGACCTTGGAAGGGTACTGGCGGGCGGCCGGCGGTCATGGCGGGTCGTTGCCACTGACGGT
>DATJTV010000398.1:0-2814 GCA_035503055.1 Acetobacteraceae bacterium | reverse complement strand
TTGATGTTGCTCTGTTTGAAGCGTGTCCTCGGCAAGGAGCGCTTCCATGATCCGCTCGCGGGTGAGCGGCATCGCCCGGACGCGGGCGCCGAGCGCATGGGCGACGGCGTTGCCGATCGCGGCGGCGGTGGGGCCCAAGGCCGCCTCGCCGAGCCCGAGCGTCGAGTCTTCGTCGGTGCCGACGAAGGCGACGCTCACCTCGGGGATCTCGGGGAAGCGCAGCACCGAATAGTGCTCCCAGTCCGCGGTCGCGATGCCCTCGTCGGAGACCAGCACCGCTTCCTTGAGAGTCCAGCTCGCGGCCTGGATGACGCCCCCCTCGATCTGGTTCGCCGCGCCGTCCGGATTGATGACCAGGCCGGCATCGACGGCGCACCAGACGCGCCGGAGGGTGACGGATTCTTCGACGAAAACTTCGGCGACGGCAGCGACATAGGAGGCGCGGTTCTTGTAGCGGCTGAAGGCGATGCCCCAGCCTTCACCGGCGCCTCCGGCGGGACGGCCGGCCCAGCCCGCCATCTCGGCCACGTGCTCGAGGACGCGGCGGCCGCGCGGATCGGAGAGCAGCGAGAGCCGGTAGGCGAGCGGGTCCTCGGCGGCGAGGACCGCAAGCTCATCGATGAAGCTCTCGATCGCGAAGACGTTGCCGTGCGTGCCGAGGCCGCGCATCGAGGAGGTGCGGAGCGGTGGGCGCCGAACCAGGTGGTGCACTACGCGCTGCGGGGGAAGGTCGTAGAGGGCGCGAGCGTTGCGCAAGCCGCCGAAGCCGGCGGCCTCGGGCACGTCCGCGAGCGCGGGCGGCGGGGGCGGGTCGGGCAGGGCCTCCGCGGGGAGGAGATTGACGCCGCCATTGTGGCCGGGGCGCTGGCCGTGGGTGCCGCTGAATACCTCGATCGCCCAATCGACCGGGCGGAAGTGCGCATCGAGCGCGGCGCGGAGATCGACGACCATGGCCGAGCCGAAGGGCGCGGCCGAAAGCTCGTCTGCGCGGGTCCATTGGGCGCGGATCCAGGGGCCGGGGCGGGCGTGGGCGATGAAGGCGGCATCGGCCGCCGCGTCGTCGGCGCCGTTGTGGCCGTAGCAGCCGGCGCCATGGCTATGGCGGACGGAGACGGCCTCGGGGTCGAGGCGGAGGGCGCGGGCGAGCGCACCACGCAGCAGGCCGACCCCTTGCGAGTGGGTGAGGACCTCGAGATGCGCGCCGTCGAAGCGGGCGAGGCCGACTGAGGGCGCGATCGAGCCGTGGGCGAGATAGGGGCGGGTGTAGCTTGCGTGGAATTCGCGCACGGGCGGGTTGGAGGGCGCGGTTCCCGGGAATTCCAGCAGCTGGTCCTGGGATTCAAGCGAGACGAGGTGGGTGGCGTCGGACTGGCCGGTGCGCCAGGGCTCGCCGCCGCTCCAGCGCGCGTGGCGCAGCGCCGCCTCGCGCGCTCGCTCGACGACCGCCTCGTCCGGGGCGAGGATGGCGAGGAAATCGCCGATGCGGACGAATTCGACCGTTTCGCCGGCGGCGCGGCGGATGGCCGCCTCGTCGAGCACCTCGAGATGGGCGCGGCGGCGCGGGCAGCGGAGCACGCGGGCGTGGATCATGCCGGGAAAGGCGAGGTCGTGGATGAAGCCGGCGCCGAAGATTTTGTCGGGCAGGTCGACGCGGGGAAAGCTGCGGCCGATCACCTGGAAATCGGCGGGGCGGGTGAGCGGGGCGGTGCCGCGCGGTTCGCGGGCGAGATCGACCGATTGCGCGAGCGTCCAGTAATCGAGCGCGGTCGGCGCGCCGTCCTGGAGGAATTTGCCGTCGGCGAGGCCGATCGCATCGGGCGCGCAGTTGAGGCGGAGTGCTGCGGCTTCGATGAAGAGCGCGCGCACCTCGGCGGCGGCGACGCGGATCGCCCCGCCCGAGGCCTCGATCGACTGGCTGCCGGCGGTGAAGCCCTCCTCGGGTGCGGCGTCGGTGTCGCCCGAGACGACGCGCACGCGCTCGGGGGCGACGCGGAGCTCCTCGGCGGCGATCTGGACGAGTGCGGTGAGGATGCCCTGGCCCAGCTCGACCTTGCCGGTCGCGAGCCGGACGCGCCCGCCGGGCTCGAAGCCGATCCAGCGGTCGAGGCGGGGATTGGCGGCGAGGCTGGCGGGGAGGGTCATGCGGCTTCGCCCCGCATCGCCCGCGCGGCGCGGGCGACGGCGCGGATCATCCGGTTGTGCGCGCCGCAGCGGCAGAGATTCTTCTCGAGCGCCACTGCGATTTCCGCCCGCGTCGGGTTCGGGTTGCGGGCGAGCAGCGCCTTGGCCGCGATGAGGATGCCGCCAAGGCAATAGCCGCATTGGGCGGCCTGCTCGGCGAGGAAGGCCGCCTGGAGCGGATCGGGCGCCTCTGCGGTGCCGATGCCCTCGGGCGTCGTCACGGCGTGGCCGGCGGCACGCTCGAGCGGGAAGGTGCAGCTCATCACCGGCTCGCCGTCGAGCAGGACCATGCAGGCGCCGCAGCCTTCCGCGCCGCATCCGAAGCGGACGGCGCGCAAGCCGAGCGCGGAGCGGAGGACATGGATGAGGTTGGTGGCGCCGTCCGCGCTCACGCGAACCGCACTTCCGTTCACGGTGAGCGAGAAGGCTTCGCTCATCGCGTGCCCGCCGCGGCGAGGAGGCGTGCGGCGGCGGCGTGCGCGGTCATGCCGGGCGCCACGCCGGCGGCGCGCGCCTGGGCGTTCGCGGAGGTGATGCGGCCGTCGCGGTAGATGCTGGCGGCGTCGCCGAGATCGGCCGAGAGGTGCGAGACGGCGGCGCAGGGGATGCCCATGCGCTCGAGGATATCGAGCC
>DATJTV010000397.1:0-10072 GCA_035503055.1 Acetobacteraceae bacterium | reverse complement strand
TCACGACCGTCGAAGGTCTCGCTCCGGCTCCGGACCGGCTTTCCGTCCTCCAGCGTGCGTTCCGCCGTCACCACGCTCTACAATGCGGCTTCTGCACGGCCGGCATCCTGATATCGCTCGAATGCTTCCTGGCGACAACGCCCTCGCCCTCGGCCGAATCGGTGCGGGAGGTGCTGGCCGGTCATCTCTGTCGCTGCACCGGCTACACGCCGATCGTCGCGGCCGCCCTCGAAGCGGCCGCGGAATTGCACGACCAATCCGGCAATCCGGAGAGACGCGATGTTTGACCTGGGCCGGAGCTTTCTTGCGAGCGTCGAACGCGATCCGTGCGCCGAGGCGATCGTCGATGGAGCGACGAGGCTCACCTACGGTGAGTGGTACTCGGCGATTTCCGGCGCCGTGGCCGGCCTCGACGCGCTCGGTCTGGCACAAGGCGATCATCTTGTCACCGTCCTGCAGAACCGGTTCGAGTCGGCGACGCTGCACTGGGCCTGCCAATTCACCGGCGTGATCGCGACGCCGGTCAACTGGCGGGTGAAATCCGAAGAGCTCGGCTTCGTCCTCCAGGATGCCCAAGCCCGTGCCATTGCCTATGAACCGGTCGCAGCCGAGGCGGTCGCCGGCTGCCCGACCGCCCGGGGCCTGCGGCGGATTGCGATCGGCGCCGAGCCGAGCGGCGGCGAGACGAGCTTTGCCGAGCTCGTTCGCGCAAGTGCGACGCCGGCGACGCCGCGCGCCGATGCGGAAGCCCTATCGCTCATGCTCTATACGTCGGGTACGACCGGGCGTCCCAAAGGCGTGCCGCGCCGCCACCGTGCCGAGCGCGCGGCGGCGATCGCGCACGTAGCGCAGAATCTCTATGCGCGCGGCGAACGCACGCTCGGCGTCATGCCCCTTTACCACACGATGGGCGTGCGCTCGCTCCTCGCAATGTCGCTTATCGGCGGCGCCTTCGTCTGCCTGCCGCGCTTCGATGCTGCCCGCGCGCTCGCCTTGATCGAGGCCGAGCGCATCGACAACCTCTACCTCGTGCCCACCCTCTATCACGACCTGCTCGCCCATCACGATTTTCCAAGGCGCAACCTCGCTTCGGTTCGCAAGCTCGGCTTCGCCGGCGCGCCGATGACCGCGGGTCTTCTGAAAGCGCTCACCGAGGCATTCCGGCCCGAGCTCTTCGTCAATCACTACGGCTCCTCCGAAATCTACACCTTCACGGTCGAGCAGCATGCCATGCGCAAGCCGGGTTCGGCCGGCCGGCCGGGGATCAATGCGCGGCTTCGCGTGGTCAGGCTCGGTGCGGCGAGCCCCGAGGAGGAGGCGGCGAGAGGGGAGGAGGGGGAGATCGCCATCGACGCTTCGGGCGATGAGGCATTCGAGGGCTATTGGCATCGGGCGGACGCCGATGAGCGTGCGTTCCGCGGCGGTTGGTACTTCACCGGCGATACCGGCTATCTCGACGCCGATGGCGATCTATTTGTCACGGGCCGAGTGGACGACATGATCATCACCGGCGGGGAGAACGTATCGCCGGTCGAGGTGGAGAGCTGCGTTTCTCTGCACCCCGCGGTCTCGGAGGTCGCAGCCGTCGGCTTGCATGACGAACGGTGGGGGAAGCTCGTCGCGGCCTTCGTCAAGCGCCGGGCATCGGTGAGCCCGGAGGCGCTCGACGCCCACTGCCGTGCCTCCGGCCTTGCCGATTTCAAGCGCCCGCGCCGATACGTCTTTGTTGCGGAAATCCCGCGTTCGCCGGTCGGCAAGCTGCTTCGTCGCAAGCTGGTCGCCGGGGAGTACGAAGCGGAGAGCTCGGCCGGAGTGGAATTCGATGCAACCAGCCAGGGAATTGCGTCATGACCTCTGCGAACGACCCGAGGTTCGACCGGCTCGACGGGTTTCGGGTGGAGATCGACGCCGCCCGCGCGCGCGCCGACATCGTTCTCGCCCGCCCGCCGATGAACACGATCTCGATGCCCCAGCGCGACCAGCTGCGGCTTGTCTTCGAGGCGCTCGACGAGCATCCGCAGATCCGCGTGATCGTCGTGCGCGCAGCGGGCGATCATTTCTCCTCCGGTGGGTATATCCGCGGATTTCTCGAGGCCTCACCCGAGCATGTCGCGCGTCTCGCCTTCAATATCGCGGCACCCGCGCGCTGCTCGAAACCCGTCATCGCCGCCAATCGCGGCTACACGTTCGGGGTGGGCTTCGAAGTCTCGCTGGCCTGCGACTTTCGGATCGTCTCCGAGACCTGTCTCTACGCACTGCCCGAACAGAAGCTCGGTCAGATTCCCGGCTCAGGCGGTGCTGCGCGGCTGCAGAAGATGGTGGGCATTGCTCGAACCAAGGATATGGTCATGCGCTCGAAGCGCATCTCGGGCCGGCAGGCCCATGAATGGGGCATTGCGACCGAGTGCGTGCCGGACGACCAGCTTGAGCCCGCGACCGATGCGATGGTCGAGGAGCTGATCGCGCTTTCGCCTCTGGCCCAGCGCACCGCGAAGAGATTGCTCAATCAAACCGAAGACGCGTTTCTTTCGACCGCGATCGATCTTGAGGGCTATTGCTACAGCAGGTTGCGCCAGTCGGACGACTTCCGCGAGGGCGTGGAGGCATTCCATGCGAAGCGTGCGCCGCAGTTCCGTGGCTCGTGAAGCCTGCCGAGCGAGGTCCGTCGGCGCCGGTGCTCCCGGGTTCCGATCGAGAGAGCTTCCGGCGGAGGTGCCGCGTTCACGCATCCCGCTCCAGCTCATTGCTTTCTCGCGTACTCGAACGCCTTCGGCGATCATCCTCTGACGCATTGAAATGGTGCCGACGCTCGGACTTGAACCGAGGACCTACTGATTACGAATCAGTTGCTCTACCGCTGAGCTACGTCGGCCTGCCACGAATGGCGCCGCCCCGCTATACCGCCCGTTCGGCCGGCTCGCAACCAGCCGGCACCAAGGCGGGCCCCGCCGCCGCCGGCGGGGGCTTGCGGATCGCCCCGATCAGCGCCCGCACCTCCGCCCGCGCCGCCACATGGCTCATTCCGAGCGCGATCCCAATCCCCGCCTCGCGCACATCCATCAGCGTCAAGCCCTGAAGAAAAAGCTCGCGAAAAATCACCCGCTCGCCGAACCCCTTTACCGTGCGGAAGCCGATCCGTTTGGCCAGCGTCTCGAGCGAGGCGCCCACGTCGCGCTTGTTGCGCGCCGCGACCGCTCCCAGCCGGTTGCGCATGACGATCCAGTCGATCCGCCCGCGATCGCGCGCGAAGCGCGCCTTGCGCGCCTGCCACACCATCTCGCTGTAGATGCTGGGATGGACGACGTCCCGATTGTCCGGGTCCACCTTCGCCAGCATGGCAAAGTCGATAAAACTGTCATTGATCGGCGTCACCAGCGTATCGGCGTGCGCGTGGCCGAGTCGGCTCAAGAACGTATCCGACCCCGGGCAGTCGATGACGACGATCTCACACTCCCGCGAGAGCTCCGCCAGCGCTGCGTCAAAACGTGCCCGCTCGTCCGCCTCGGCAGCGGTGCGGCTGTCCTCCTCGCTCCGCCCCACCGTGAGAACACGCGGCACCGGCAGCGTCACGCCCTTCGTCCGCACGAACGTCTCGCGGGCCGCGATATAGCCGGCGAGCGTCGCCTGCCTTGCATCGAGATCGATCGCTCCCACGCGATAGCCATCGCGCAGCAGGCCGACAATCAAATGCATCGCCGTGGTCGACTTGCCGGACCCGCCCTTCTCGTTGCCCAGCACGATCAACGTCGCCCGCCGCAGGACACTGACGCTGGCCAAGGCCGCCCATTCCTCGCCGATTCCGCGCCCTCTTATGCCAAGGCGCCCGCGCCCCGTCTATCGCGACGGCCGCGCTGTCGCGATAGACGGGGTGGCCGGCGCCCCGTCAGCGCCCCGTGAGGATGCGCTCGACGAGCTGCTTCACCGTCGGGATGAACCCGTTCGAATAGAACGGGTCGGAGGCGAATCGGAAGGCATTGGCGCCGCTGAACATCAGGTTGTTCTCGACCGCGTCGGCGGCGGCCGAGCGATGCCCGATCGCCTGCAGCGTCTTCTGGATGCAGAAGCTGCGTGGGTCCGTCTTTTTCCCGGTGCTGTAGTCAGGTCCGTCGTCGCTCCAGTTGGAGAACCGGCAGGCGCTGAGGCAGCCCATGCAGGCCACCTGGTCCTCGCGAATCTCAGTCGCCTTTTCAGGGCTCACGAAGATCAGGGTCGAATCCGGCGTGCGCAGCGCCTCGGTGAACCCTTCGCCCTCCCAGTCCCGCACCCGCTCGAGATCCGCTGGCGTGAGGTAAACCGCGCGCTTGCGCGGGCCGACACCGTAAAGCGCTACGTGCTCGCCCACCGCCTCGGTTGCGTACGCCACCTGCCGCTCGGAACGCGCCTTCAGTTCGCCTAGGAACCGGTTGTTCACCGCCGACGAATAGAACCCCGTCGGGCTAAAGTGATTGAGGAATACATCGCCTTCCTTGAGCTTGAGGAGGCGCTGCTTCCACCCCTCGCCGATCGGGCTCTCCTTGGTCAGAAGCGGGCGCGTGCCGAACTGGAAGGCAATCGGACCGAGATCCGGATTGTCGATCCAATCCTCCCATTCCTCGAGCCACCACACACCGCCCGCCATGATGATCGGCGTCTGCCCGAGACCGAACTCGCGCATCAGCGTCCGCAGCGCGAGCACGCGCGGGAACGGCGCTTCCGGCCGGTTGGGGTCCTCGCTGTTGGAAAGCCCGTTATGGCCGCCGGCGAGCCACGGATCCTCATAGACCACCCCGCCTAGCAGATCCGCCACCTTGTGGTAGGCGCGCTTCCAGAGCGCGTTGAACGCGCGCGCCGAGGAAACGATCGGGTAGTAATGGACACCGAAGCGGCTTGCGATGTCGGACAGCCGATAGGGCATGCCCGCGCCGCAGGTAATGCCGTTGATCAGCCCCTTCGCCCCGTCGAGAACGCCGGTGATCACCCGCTCCGCCGCCCCCATTTCCCAGAGGATGTTGGCGTGGATGCGCCCTATACCGCCGGCAAGGTCGAAAGCCCGCTTCGCCTGCGTGATCCCACCCTGGATCGCGTAGGCGATCAGCTCCTCGTGCCGCTCCCGCCGCGTCCGCCCGCGGTAGGTCTGCGGGATGGCATGGCCGTCCGCGTCGTAGGCGTCGGCGTTCACCGCGCTGAACGTGCCGACGCCCCCGGCCGCCGCCCAGTTGCCCGAGGTGACGCCGTTCGAGACCGAGATGCCCTTGCCGCCTTCGATCAGCGGCAGCACCTCCGCGCCTCCCATGCGCATGGCGTTAAGCGGCTTCATGGCCTGCCTCCGTTCGGGCCGATGCCGTTATTGCAACAAGGTGTACCACCGATGAAGCCGGCGCGCGAGCGCGCCGACACCGCCCGGCCTTGAACCCTGGGCCTCGAACCCCCGGGCCCTCAGCCGGCGGCGGCCTCGTCCCCCCCGAAGCGCTCGCGCCGCTCGCGGCCGCCCTTCGGCCCCACCTTTTCGGTGATGTCGTCGCCCGTGGCCTGGTCCACCACCCGCATCGAGAGCTTGACCTTGCCCCGCTCGTCGAACCCGATCACCTTCACCTTCACCGGGTCGCCGACATTGACCACATCGGTCGTCCTCGCCACCCGCCCTTGCGCCAGCTCGCTGATGTGCACGAGCCCGTCGCGGCTGCCGAGGAAGTTGACGAAGGCGCCGAAATCCGTCGTCTTCACCACCTTGCCGTTGTAGATCGCGTTGATCTCCGGCTCCGCCACGATGCCGCGAATCCAGTCGATCGCCGCCTGCGCCTGCTTCTGGTCGGTCGCGGCGATCTTGATCGTGCCGTCATCGTCGATGTCGATCTTGGTCCCCGTCTGCTCGGTGATCTCGCGGATCACCTTGCCGCCGGTGCCGATCACCTCGCGGATCTTCTCCTTCGGCACGCTGATCACCGTAATGCGCGGCGCCGTCGCCGCGACGTCGCTGCGGTGTCCCATCAGCGCCTTCGCCATCTCGCCCAAGATATGCAGGCGTCCCTCGCGCGCCTGCGCGAGCGCGATCTGCATGATCTCAGGTGTGATCGAGGTGATCTTGATGTCCATCTGCAGGCTGGTCACGCCATGCTCGGTGCCGGCGACCTTGAAGTCCATGTCACCGAGATGGTCCTCATCGCCGATGATGTCGGAGAGCACGGCGAAGCCGCGATCCTCCTTGATCAATCCCATCGCGATCCCGGCCACCGGCCGCTTCAGCGGCACGCCGGCATCCATCAGCGCGAGCGAGGAGCCGCAGACGGTCGCCATCGAGGAGCTGCCGTTGCTCTCGGTGATCTCGCTCACCACCCGCATCGTGTAGGGGAAATCCTCCTTGCTCGGCAGCAGCGGATGCACCGCCCGCCAGGCGAGCTTGCCGTGGCCGATCTCGCGCCTTCCAGGGCTTCCCATCCGCCCCGCCTCACCCACCGAATAGGGTGGGAAATTGTAGTGCAGCATGAAGTGCTCGCGATATTCGCGGTCGAGCGCATCGATTATCTGCTCGTCCTGCCCGGTCCCCAAGGTCGCGACGCACAGGGCCTGCGTCTCTCCGCGCGTGAAGAGCGCGCTGCCGTGCGTGCGCGGCAGCACGCCCACCTCCGCCGTGATCGGCCGGATCGTCCGCGTGTCGCGGCCGTCGATCCTGATCCCGGTGTCGAGGATGGCGTTGCGCACGATGTCCGCCTCGAGCGCCTCGAAAGCCTCGCCGAGCTTGCCCGTCTCGAGCCCCTCGGCCGCCAGAGCCGCCGCGGCCTCCGCCCTCGCCCGGGCCACCTTCTCCCCGCGCGCCTGCTTCACCTTCTCGCGATAGGCCTCGGCCAGCTTCTCCCGCGCCGCCGCAGCGAGCCGCTCGCGCAGCGCCTTCTCCGCCTCGTCCGCCTCCGTCAGCGGCCAGGGGTCCTTCGCCACCCGCTCCGCAAGCTCGATGATCGCCTGGATCACCGGCTGAAAGCCCGCGTGACCGAACACGACCGCATCGAGCATCTGCTGCTCGGAAAGCTCCTGCGCCTCGCTCTCCACCATCAGCACGCCTTGCGCCGTGCCGGCCATCACAAGGTCGAGCGCGGAACGCTCCCGCTCCGAAGCCGTCGGGTTGAGCACGAAGGCGCCGTCGACGTATCCGACCCGCGCTGCCGCCACAGGCCCGAGGAAGGGAATGCCGGAGAGGGTGAGTGCGGCAGAGCTCCCGATCATCGCCACGACATCGGGGTCGTTCTCGAGGTCGTGGCTCAGCACCGTCGCGATGACCTGCACCTCGTTGCGGAAGCCCTCCGGGAACAGCGGCCGGATCGGCCGGTCGATCAGCCGGCTGACCAGCGTCTCCTTCTCGCTCGGCCGTCCCTCGCGCTTGAAGAAGCCGCCCGGGATCTTGCCCGCCGCGAAGGTCTTCTCCTGGTAGTTGACGGTGAGCGGGAAGAAGTCCTGGCCCGGCCGCGGAGTCTTCACGCCGACCGCGGTGCAGAGCACCACCGTTTCGCCGTAGCGCACCATCACCGCGCCGTCCGCCTGGCGCGCGATCTTGCCGGTCTCCAGGATCAGCTTGCGGCCGCCCCAGTCCAGCTCCTTGCGGAAATAGTTGAACATCACTCTAGGTCCTTCACACGCCGGATCGGGGCGGGTGGGGCCGGGGCATGATCGAAGGCTCGTTCCGTCACGCCGGACACGGCGTCTCGGGTGGCATGGATGCGGCCTGCCCGGAAGGCAGGTCCGCGGGCCATGCGGCCGGAAACGCCGTCGTAGGTCCCGCTCGTGCCAGAAGTCTCGATCAGCTCAGGGTCCGTTCCGCCGCGGTCGCGGCAGCCGGGAAATTCTTCCCGGCAAGTTGCCTCGCGCCCCCATGGCGCAAGGAATTCGCTCGCCCGTATATGGGCGTGTCAGCGGGCGATGCCATGCTCAGCGGCGCAGGTTGAGCCGCCCGACCAAGGCTTCGTAGCGCCCGGCGTCCTTTGCCTTGAGGTAGTCGAGCAGCCGCCGCCGCCGCCCCACCAGCACCAGAAGGCCCCGGCGGCTGTGGAAGTCCTTGGCGTGCGCCTTCAGATGCTCGGTGAGATTGGCGATCCGCTCCGAGAGCAGCGCCACCTGAACCTCCGGGCTGCCCGTATCGCCCACTTTCGTCGCATAGTCCGAAACCAGCGCCTGGCGGCGCTCGGTCGTGATCGACATCGGGTTCTCCTCTCAGGAACCGTCAAACCAGCAAGCGCTCAGGCTTGAGCCAGCCATCGACCAGCCGCCCGAGCCCCAGCACGTGCCCCCCCGCCATGGCCCGCACCAATCCCCCTTCGGGGTCCGCGCGATCCGGAATCCGGCCCATCAGCACGACCAGGCTCAGCGCCTGGCCGCACGCAATAGCGGCGGCCTCCTCCGCGGTCAGGGCCAGCGCCGGGATGTCGGCCAGCGCGGTCGCAACCGGAAGGAGGAGGTCCGGGGAAACGTGGCTGCTATCCTCCTCGGTATCGATTTTGTCCAGCGGAATTGCCTGCGCTTCGGCGAATGGCCCGACCTTGAGCCGACGCAGCGCCGCGATGTGGCCGAAGGTGCCGAGCGTGCGCGCCAGGTCCCGCGCCAGGCTCCGCATATAGACCCCCTTGCCCGAAACCACCTCGAAGTCCGCGGTCGCCTCATCCCTGATCGCGATAAGCTCGAACCGCTCGACCAGCGCCGGCCGCGCCGCCAGCACTGCCGGCTCGCCCCCGCGCGCCAGATCGTAGGCGCGCGCCCCGGCAACCTTGACCGCGGAAAAGGCCGGCGGAACCTGCATGATTGCGCCCCGGAAGGCGGGCAGGGCGGCCTCGATCGCCGCCTCGGTCGGGCGCACCGTGGAGGTCCCGGTCACCCTTCCGTCGGCGTCGTCGGTGTCGCGCGCCTCGCCGAAGCGGAGCGTGAAGCGGTAGTGTTTCGCCCCGTCCATCACGTACGGGACCGTCTTGGTTGCCGCCCCGAACGCCACCGGCAGCACGCCCGTCGCCAGCGGGTCGAGCGTGCCGCCATGCCCCGCTTTTTCGGCACCGAACGCGCGCCTGACCCGGTTGACCACGGACGTCGAAGTGATTCCGGCCGGCTTGTCGACGATCAGCCAGCCGTCGAGCTTTCGCCCGCGCCTTTTTCTCATGCGGGTTTCAGTGGCCGGCGAGATCCCGCGCGACCGCCGGCGAGCGCAGCACCTCTTCGATCCGGCTTACCCGCTCGAGCGTCGCATCGGTGGCGAACGTGAGCGTTGGCGCGCGCCGCAGGCGAATTCCGCGCGCGACCTCGCGCTGCAGGAACGGCGTCGCGCGCGCCAGGGCGGGCAGGAGCTCCGCGATGTCCGGGCGGCCCAGCCGGGCGACGAAAGCGGTCGCCTGGCGCAGATCCGGGCTGAGCCGGACTTCGGTCACGGTAATCCGGGCCGTGGCAAGCTCCGGGTCGCGAAACGGCGCGCGCAGGAAAATATCGGCCAGCAGACGGCGGATCTCCTCCGCCACCCTGAGCCGGCGCTGCGCACCCCTTCCCGGGCCACCGCCCGGGACCGCGGCCAGGACGGGGGCAGGGGTGCCGCTTCTCATGCCGGAACCAGCTCGCTCTCGAAGCACTCGATCACGTCGCCCTCGCGCAGATCCTGCCAGCCCGCGAAAGCCAGGCCACATTCATAGCCCTTCGCCATCTCGCGCACGTCGTCCTTGTAGTGCTTGAGCTGCGAGAGCTCGCCCGTGTGGATTACCACGCCGTCGCGCAGCAGGCGCACGCCGGCGCCCCGCCGCACCACCCCCTCGGTCACCATGCAGCCGGCGACCTTGCCCACCTTGGTGATCTCGAAGACCTTGCGGATCTCGGCATAGCCGAGGAAGCGCTCGCGCGCCTTCGGCGCCATCCGGCCCCTGACCAGCTTCTCGATATCGTCGGCCAGCTCGTAGATGATGCTGTAGTAGCGGATGTCCACGCCCTCGCGGCCGGCAAGCTCTCGCGCCTGCGCGGTGGCGCGCACGTTGAACGCGACGACCACCGCGTCGGACGCCTTCGCCAGCACGATGTCGCTCTCGGTGATCTGGCCGACGGCAGAGTGCAGCACGCGCACCTTCACCTCCTCGGTGCC
>DATJTV010000396.1:0-21267 GCA_035503055.1 Acetobacteraceae bacterium | reverse complement strand
CTCTATCTGATCAGCGGCCTTCCCCCGTAGAAATAAGCTCGCGATAAACCGCGATCATCGCCTCCTCCATCGCGCTTAGGCTGTAGCTGCGGATAACCGCTTCCCGCGCCGCCGCTCCGGTCGCGGCGCGCGCCGGCGGCGTCAGCGCGAGCACGCGATCGAGCGCCGCGGCGAGTGCGGCTTCATGGCCGGGCGGAACGCGCCATCCCGTCTTGCCCTCCTCGACGGTCTCGGGCGCGGCGCCGTGATCGGCGACGATGACCGGCCGCTCCATCGCCTGCGCCTCGATGACAACGCGGCCGAACGCCTCGGGCTCGGTCGAGGCATTGACGACGATATCGGCGAGCGCAAACGCCGCCGGCATATCGTCGGCCCCGCCCGCGAAGATCACGCGATCGGCGACACCGAGCCCTGCCGCCCGCGCCTTCAGCTCCGCCACGTACCGCTCTCGTCCCTCGACCGGCCCGACGAACACGCCAACCGCCGCGCGCTCCGCCATTCGTGCCATCGCTCCGAGCAGCACGCCCTGGCCTTTCCACCGTGCGAGCCGCCCCGGCAGCATGACGATCGGCCGCCCCACTAATCGCCCCTTTGGGATGCCCCACGCCCGTGCTAGCCCCGCCGTCCGCGCCGGCGCCACGGCTCGCGGATCGAACCGCGCGGGATCGACGCCGGGCGGCACGACGCGAAGCCGCGGCGGCGCGAGCCCGTGGCGCGCTTCGATCATGGCCGCGATGAAGCGGCTCACCGCGACGACGCGATCGCCCGCTGCCATCACCGCGTTGTAGCGGCGCTTGAACGGAAAATTCTCCCCGTAGGCGCCGTGCCAGGTTGTAACGAATGGCACCCCCGCCCGCCGCGCCGCGAGGAGCGCGGACCACGCCACGGCGCGCGAATGGGCGTGCACGAGATCGGCGCGCTCGGCGCGCACGAGGGCCTCGAGCCGCGCCGCATTCCGCCAGATCGCCAGCGGATTCCTCGTCTCCAGCTTCAGCCGGATGTGCCGCCCGCCCGCAGCCGCGATCCCCGGCACCATCCGTCCGCCGCCGCTCGCAACCAGCGCCGTCCCGCCCGAAGCCGCAATCGCCGCCACCGTCTCGAGCACGCTCAATTGCGCCCCACCGCCCTCGAGCGCGGGGATGACCTGGAGCACGATCATTTCGCGACCGTGGCGAGGAAGTGTCGCCAGGCGGCGAGCACCGGCGCTTCGGCGAATTCGGCGAGGAAGCGCCGCCGCCCCGCCGCCGCGAGCGCCGCCGCCCGCTCCGGCTCCTCGAGCAAGGCCACGATCGCCGCGGCCAGGCGCGCCTTGTCCTCGCGCGGCACGAGAAGCCCGTCCGTCCCATCCGCGATCAGCTCACGCGGACCCTCCGCCTCCGTCGCCACCACCGGGCATCCGGCGGACCACGCCTCGAGCACGACATTGCCGAGCGGCTCGGAGCGCGAGGAGCAGACGAAGAGATCGGCCGCCTTCAGAAGCGCGCCCGCATCGCCGCGCCAGCCGAGCAGGAACACCCGATCCGCAACCCCAAGCTCGCCGGCAAGCCGCCCGAGCGCCGCCCCCTCCGGCCCCTCGCCCGCGATCAGGAGGTTCGCGCCGCGCAGCGGCACCAGTGCGCGGATCAGCACGTCGAACCCCTTGTCCGCATGCAGCCGGCCCAGCGCCAGCAGCCGCGGCCGCCCGCCCGGAAGCCCTTCCGCCGGCGCCGCATCGCCATAATCGGCAACGAAATTGGGCAGGAAATGGGTGCGCGCCTCGGGCCACCCATTGGCGCGGAACCACGCGACGAGCCCCTTGGTGTTGCCGACCAGATGGTCGCAGCGCCGGTAGTGCCGGAGCGGGTAATAGCCGCCCAGCCGGCCCACATGCACCCAAGGCCCCGGCGGCACATGATCCGTCGCGCGGCTCATCCAGCTCACCGCCACGCGCGGGGCGAACCCTCTGAGCGCGCGCGCGAGAAGCGGGCGGGTCAGGAGATCGAGCGGGCCGCCGAAGCGGAATTGAAGCGGCGCAAGCCCCGCTTCCCTGAGCCGCCCCGCGCGCTCGGCGTCGCGGCGAATGAGCGGCAGCACGTTCTCGCCCTCCCGATGGAGCGCGATCGAGAGCCGCTCGAAGAACAGCTCGGCCCCGCCATGGTGGGCGCCCGCCATGATCTGGGCGATCCTCATGCCGCCGAGGGGAGCCTGAGCAGGGCGAGCGCCGCCGCCGCCGCGTCCTCGACCGAAAGGTCCTCCATCCGCCCCGTCCGCGAGCGGACGGCCACCGCCGCGCGTCCCGCGGGCGCGTATTCGTCCGCCGGCGTCGGCCCGAACAGCCCGATCGTCGGCGTCCCCGCCGCCGCCGCGATATGCATCAGGCCCGAATCGTTGCCGACGAAGAGCGCGGCCCGGGCGAGGCACGCGGCCGCCTCGGGCAGCGTGAGGCGCCCCGCGAGGTCGATCGCCCCGGGCAGTGCGGCGATGAGCGGTGCGGCCAGCGCCTGCTCCGCCTCACCCGGCCCGGCGAGGATGGCGGCGCGCGCCGGCCCGAGCGGCCCCGCCGCCAGCCGCTCGAAAAGTGCCGCAAAGCGCTCCGGCGGCCAGATTTTCCCGGTCCAGTTCGCCGTCGGCCCAAGTGCCACCACCGGCGGCCCGGGCGGCACGAGCCTTGCCGCCACCGCGCGGTCCTCGGCCGCCGTCCAGACCACGGGGAGCGGCGGCGGGTCGAGCCCCAGGATCCGCCCGAGCTGGGCGATCTTCGGCCCGGCGCGCACGCGCATCACCGCCCGCCGCCGCGCGCGGAGGAACCAGGCGAGACCGGAGCCCCGGATATCGACGACGAGGTCCCAGCGTCGGCGCACCGCCATGCCCCAGAGTCGCACCCAGTGCAGGTCGTAGCGGTGCTTCTCGATCACGATCAGCCGCTCGAGGTTGGGCATCCGGGCGAACACGTCCGCCGAGATCGGGCCGGCCACGATTGTGATCCGCGCCTCCGGATGGCGGCGCAGCAGATGGTCGATCAGCCCGGTGGAGAGGACGGCATCGCCGATCCGGCTCGAGGCAACGAAGAGGATGCGCATGCGGGCCGCGCTATATCACGGGCAGGGAACGGCCGCTCAGGCCTCCCCGGCCAGCCCGAAATAGGCCCGGCGGAGATGATCGTCCGCGGCAAGCTCGGCGACCGTGCCTGAGAACCGGGTCCGGCCGCCCTCGATCGTAAACACGTGGTCGGCGAGGTCGAGGAACTGCACGTTCTGCTCGGCCACCAGCAGCGAGAGCCCCTCGGCCCGGAACCGCCCGAGCACCTCGATGACCTCGTTGACGAAGAGCGGCGAAAGCCCGGCCGAGGGCTCGTCCATGACGAGCAGAAGCGGCGTGCCGGCGAGCGCCTTGGCGATGCCGAGCATCTTCCGCTGCCCGCCCGAAAGGCTGCCGGCGAGCGTGCGCCGGCGCCCCGCGAGATCGGGGAAGGTCTCGTAAAGTGCCGCGATCCGCCGGGAAAGTGCTGCGGGCTCGGAGAACTGGCCGCCGATCCGCAAATTCTCCTCGATCGAGAGCCCGGCGAAAACCGCCATCTCGGACATGTACGCGATGCCCCTCCGCACCCGCCGGTCCGTCCGCTCCGCCGTGATCTCGGCGCCCGCGAACCGGACCGTCCCGTGCCAGGCCGGCATCAGGCCGAGCAGCACCTTGAGCAGCGTCGTCTTGCCCGCCCCGTTGGCGCCGAGCAGGACGACGGTCTGGCCTTGCATGACCGCAAGCCCGGCCCCCCAGAGCACCTGCACGCGGCCGTAGCCCGATTCGATCGCCTCGGCGCGCAGCAGCTCATCCTCCATGGCGCTGCCCCAGGAACACCTGCACGACGGTCGGGTCGCGCGTCGCATCCGCGAGCCTTCCCTCGAAAATCTCGCGGCCCGCATTCATCACCACCACCCGGTCGGTCACCTTGTCGATAAACCCCATCAGATGCTCGACGACGAGCAGCGCCATCCCGCCTCCGGCGAGCGCGCGCAGCCGCTCGGCCATCGCGCCGAGCTCGGCCGGGTTGAGCCCCGCCGCCAGCTCGTCGACGAGCAGGAGCTTCGGCGCCGTCGCCAGCGCGCGCGCGAGGTCGAGCCGCTTCTGCTCGGCGCTGTTGAGCTCCGCGGCCGGGCGGTCGGCCTGCCCGGCGAGGCCGAGCTCCTCCAGGAGCCGCGCGGGATCGACCGCCGCGCCCCCGTTCCCATAGGCGCACGCAACCGCAACGTTCTCGGCGACCGTCAGCGAAAGGAAACAGTGCGGGGACTGGTAGGTGCGGTTGATGCCAAGCCGCGAGAGCAGGTGCGAGGCGAGCCCGCCGATGCTCCGCCCGGCGAAGCGGATCGATCCGCCGTCGGGCGCGTAGAGGCCGGAGATGACGTTGATGCACGTCGTCTTGCCCGAGCCGTTCGGACCGACCAGGCCGAGCACCTCGCCCGGATGGAGGCGAAGGCTCACCCCGTCGAGCGCGCGGAAGCCGCCGAAGCGCTTCACGAGCTGGCTCACTTCGAGGATCGGCGCGTCCTCACGGGACACGGATGCCGCGCCTTGTCAGGAGCGAAGCGAGGCCGTCGGGCAGGAAGAGCACCAGCCCCATGATGAGGAGGCCGTAGATGAGCTGGAAATATTGCGGCAGCGTGATGCCGATCCCGTTATAGAGCCCATAGAGCAGGATGACCCCGCAGATCGGCCCGAGCAGCGTGGCCGCCCCGCCGAAGAGCGTGAACACCACGGCAAAGATCGAAAAGCTGATATCGAACGCGGTGTCGGGGTAGAAGACCGAGATGTGCCACGCATAGACGCCCCCCGTCAGCCCCGCGATGAGCGCCGAGAGCAGCCAGGCGATCGTGCGAGCGCGCACCACCGGGAAGCCCGCCATGGCGGCACTCACGGGATCGTCGCGCATGGCGCGGAGTGCGAGCCCGAACCGGGCGTTGCGCAGCCAGACGACGAGCAGGACCGAAAGAGCGAGAATCCCGACCGCGACGCCATAGGAAAGATCGGGCGCGAATACGGAGGAAAGCGAGACGCCGTAAGGGCCCTTGGTGATGTCGTCGAGCGCGGGGTTGGCGACCACGTCGTAGAGCGCCTGCGAGCCGGCAAGCGTTGCGATCGCGAAATAGGCTCCCGAGAGCCGGAGCAGCGGGGAGAACAAGAGGCCGATGGCGAGCGAGGCCGCACCGGCGATCAGCATCCCCGGCCACGGCCCGAGGTGGAGATCCATCACGCCGATCGCGAAACCGTAGGCGCCGGCCCCGAAGAACCCGACATAGCCGAACGGCAGGTAGCCGGTGAAGCCGTAGATGACGTTGAGGCCCTGCGCGAGGGCGAGGAAGATCACGAAATTGAAGAGCAGGAGCTGGTTGCCGTAGAAGGCGGGCGCCGCGGCGGCCAGCACGACCACCGGCAGGCCGGCGAATACCGCGTCGCGCCAGCCGCGCTCACGCACGCCGCACCTCGCGCCCCAAAATGCCCGTGGGCCAGACCAGCAGCACCAGGATCAGCATCAGGTTGGGAAGAAGATTGGCCCAGGAGCTGAGATAGGTCTGCATCAGGAGGAGCGAGACGCCATAGACCATGCCGCCGATCGCGGTGCCGAGCGGGTTGCCGAGCGAGCCCACGACGATGACGGCGAAGGCGGCGAGGTTGATATCGACGCCCATCGAGGGCGTCAGGCTGCCGAGCATGAAGGGCGCGAACACGCCGGCGAGGCCGGCGAGCGCGATCCCGATCCCGAAGGCGATCGCCGAGACCCGGTTGGTGTCGATCCCGCTCGCCAGCGCCTCGTCGCGGCTCACCATCACCGCGCGCGTCAGCGTGCCGAGGCGCGTGCGGTAGAGATAGAACGCGACGGCCCCGACCGCGAGCGCGGAGACGAGCGCGCTGATGCCCCAGGCCTTCGGCAGCATCGCGCCCGCGAGCGAGAATGGCCCGATGCCGAGCACGCGGCCCGGGATCGAGCGCTCGGTGGTGCCGAAGGCGATCGTCGCCAGCGCCTCGATCACCTGCGAGAGGCCAAAGAAGAGAATGAGCGAGAGCATCTCGGCGTCGCGCGCGAGTGCCAGCCGCGGCACGATCAGGTAATAGAGCGGCCAGCCGACCGCGAGGAACACGGCGAGCACCAGCAAGGCGGCCAGGAACGGGTGGACGCCCGCGAGCGTGAACAGCCAGTAGGCCGCATAGCCGCCGAGCATCAGGAAATCGCCATGCGCGATGTTGACGATGCGCATCACGCCGAAGATGAGATTGAGGCCGAGCCCGACCAGCGTGAAATAGAGGCCGAACACGAGCCCCGAGACGATCGCCTGCTGCAGCATGCGGGCGCGCGCCCCGGCTCAGCCTGCAGCGGCCGGCCGAAGCGCTGCGATCACTTCGGGCCGAAGACGGCCTTGCCGTCGGAATCCTCCGGCGGATAGACGACCGTGAGCTTCACCGTGCTTCCGGCGGCCGAAAGCTGCCCGATCGGCATCAATTCCCCAGTCTGCTCGCCCATTTCGTTGAGCGCGAAGGGTCCCGCGAGCGTCGTCATCTTGCCCGAGGCGGCATAGAGCCCCTTGCGCAAGCCGAGCTGCGTGAGATCGGGCGCATTGGCGAGCATCTGCCCGATCGCGAGCCCGGTCACGTAGCCGGCATCCGAGTTGAGGCCGAAGGCGACCTTGCCGCCCGGATAGGCCTTGTCCCAGGCGGCGCGGAACGCGTCGATATCCATGCCTACCGTCGGCTTGTAGTGCATGAAGTTCGAGGGCGAATAGGTGAAGGCGCCGGCAAGGCCCGCGACGCCTACGTTCTTCACCAGAACTTCCGGCTCGGAGCCCGGATAGACCGCGAAGACGCCACGGAACTTGAGGCCCGAATCCTGGAGATTGCGAAAGAAGGCGATATCGTTCCCGACATAGCCGAGCTCGATCACCATGTCCGGGTGCGTTGCGGCGATCGTGTTGATCAGCACCGTGTAGTCGGAGGTCGAGGTCGGCACGCCCTTGTAGAAGACGATCTTCGCCGGGCTATGGCTCGCCTCGACGAAGCCCTTGAGGGCGCTTGCCTGCGTGCCCGTGAAGTCGTTCGTCGCGTAGAGGATGGCAACGCGCGTGAGCCCTGCCTTGGCCGCCTCGTCGGTCAGGAAATCGGCGAGGAATTTCGGCCAGATGACGGAAGCCGGGTCGGCGACGAGCGCGACATAGGGGTTGTCCTTGCTGAAGAGCGGCGCGCCGGTGCCGGTCGGATCGATGAGGAACATCTTGTGCTCGCGCGCCACCGGTACCGAGACCGAGGCGAGCACCGAGCCCGAATCCGCGACCAGCACATCGACCTTGTCCTGCGTGATGAGCTGGTTGGTGAGCGCGGCCGCGGTCGCGGTGTTGCTCTGGTCGTCGTAGGAGACCACCTTAAGCGGGATCTTCCTGTCGTACGCCTTCACGTACGCGCCGCCCGCCGCGTTGGTCTCGTCCACCCAGAGCTTGAGCCCGTCATAAACCGGCATCGAGATCGAGGCGAAAGGCCCGGTCGAGGAATAGAGATCGCCGATCGTGATCTCCTTGGGCGGCGCCATCGTCCCTTGGGCCATCGCCCCTTGCGCCATTCCCACGCCGGCCGCGGCGAGCGCGAATGCCGCGATCGTGCCTCTCACGACATTCTTCATCGATCGATCCTCCCTCGCCGGACCGGCCCGGCCATCGTCTTCCCGAATTGTTCGGCAGGCTATGGGAGCGGCCCGGCACCGTCAATCGCCGGCCACGCCCGCCCCACGAGCCGACGATTGACCCGCGCGGCGGGCAGGACTATCGGAGGCCGGGTCCAAAACGTTTTGGACGGGGGAGGAAACGGGGCGTGTCCCAGCGCCGCATCGCCGAGAGGCTCGGCATTTCCGTGACCACGGTCTCGCGGGCGCTCGCCGGCTACGAAGACGTGGCCGGTCACACGCGCGCGCGGGTCGCGGCCGAGGCGCGGCGCATCGGCTACGTGCCGAACGAGACGGCGCGGCGGCTGCAGAGCGGCCGCAGCGGCGCGGTCGGCGTCGTCGTGCCGGCCGAGCCCGGCCGCTTCGATCCCTTCTTCCTCGGCATGCTCGCCTCCATCGGCCCGCTGCTCGCCCGCGAAGGGCTCGCGCTGGTGATGATGTCCGGCCGCCCCGGCGCGGAGGAGATGCACGCGTACCGCCACCTCGTGGAAGAGCACCGCGTGGACGGGGTTCTGCTCGCGCGCACGCGCCGGCGCGATCCGCGCATCGCCTATCTGCTCCAGAGCTTCGTTCCCTTCGTCGCTCACGGCCGCACCGAGACGCGGCGCGCCTACGCGCATCTCGATATCGACGGCGAGGCGGCGTTCCGGATGGCGGCCGAGCGGCTGATCGGGTTCGGCCATCGTCGCATCGGGCTGATCAACGCGCCCGGCGAGTACATGTTCGCACGGCACCGCGAGGCGGGCTGGCGGCGCGCGCTCGCCGCTTCGGCGCTCAAGCCTGGGCCGATGCTCGCCTCCGATCCTACGGAGGAAGGCGGAGAGCTCGCGATGCGCCGGCTGATCGCGAGCGGCGACCCGCCGAGCGCGGTGCTCTGCGCGACCGACCGGATGGCGGTCGGCGCCCTCGCCGCCCTCGCCGCCGCGAGGCTCCGGGCCGGGCGCGACATTTCGCTGATCGGCTATGACAATCTGCCGATCGCGACCTACACGGACCCGCCGCTCACGACAATCGACCAGCCGCTGGAAGCGATGGCCGCGCGCCTCGTTGAAATGCTGATCGCCCTGATCGGCGGCGCGAGCGCTGCGGAATTCGCCGAAGTCCGCGCGCCGGTGCTGATCCCGCGCGCCTCCGATGGCCCCGTCGGCGGCGCCACGCAGAACCAAACGCAAAGGTATGATCGGGCAAATCGCGAACGCGAGGGAGGAGACAATGCACGCACGATACGAAGCGGCCCGCCGGAGCGTCTGCACTGATGCGCGCCCGGGGCGCATGATTTCGCGCGGCACAGGCATCCGCGCGCTGCTCGCTTCATTGGCGCTCGGGGCAGCCGGGCTTCTCGGCGCGGCGCGCGCGGAGGCGCAAACGATCGGCTTCCTCTCGACCCAGCTTCGCCCCGTCGAGGAAGTGACGCGGATGCGCACGGTGATCCTCAAGGATTTCCCGGACAAGGTCGCCTTCATTCCAACCTTCCCCGAGCAGTTCCTGGCGCAGGCGACGGCGGATGCGCAACGGGAAAAACCCGCGCTCGACGTCCTCGGCGGCCTGCACGGCGAGCTCGAGCCGCTGGCGGCTGCCGGCCTGCTCGCGCCGGTGGACGGGATGAGCGCGGAGCTCACCGCCCTCGGCGTGCCGGCGGGCCTGATGACGCTCGCGCGCCTCGGCACCAAGCATGAGATGTACGTGCCCTGGATGCAGGCGACCTACATCATGGCGGCGAACCGCAAGGCGCTGCCCTATCTGCCGAAGGGCGCCGATCTCGATCGCCTGACCTATGCCCAGCTCGCGCAGTGGGCTGCGAACGTCGCGCGCGCGACCGGCCAACCCATGCTGGGATTTCCCGCCGGCCCGAAAGGCCTGATGCCGCGCTTCTTCGAAGGATACCTCTATCCCTCCTTCACCGGCGGCGTCGTGGTGCCGTTCAAGAGCGAAGCGGCGGTCGCGATGTGGGCCTATTTCAAGAACCTCTGGAAATACGTCAATCCGAACTCGACGAACTACGCCTTCATGCAGGAGCCGCTGCTCTCGGGAGACGTGTGGATCGCCTTCGACCACGAATCGCGCCTGCTCGAGGCGCTGCGCCAGAAGCCCAACGACTTCGTCGCCTTCCCCGCGCCGAGCGGTCCCGACGGAAGGTTCTACATGCCGGTCATCGTCGGCCTCGGCATCGCCAGCCACGCGGCGGATCCGCAAGGAGCTGCCTCGCTCGTGCACTATCTGCTCGAGCCGAAGACCCAGCTTCTGACGCTGAAGGAGAGCGGCTTCTTCCCGGTGGTGAAGGTCGCGATGCCCGGCGACCTCGAGCCGGGAATCCATCTCGAGGCAACGGCGATCCAGGCGATGCAGAGCGCCCCGGACGCCAAGGTGGCGCTGCTTCCGGTCGGGCTCGGGCAGCATGACGGCGAGTTCGGCCAGATCTACATGGACACGTTCCGCCGCATCGTGCTGCGCGGCGAGCCGATCGAGCGGGCGCTGGCAACCGAGGCCGCGGAGCTCGACCGCGTGCTCGCCGCGGCGAAGGCGCCCTGCTGGTCGCCCGATCCGCCGAGCCAGGGCGCGTGCCAGGTGCGATAGAAGGATGCGGCCGCGGCTCCTCCCCTATCTCCTGGTGGCGCCGTCCGTCCTCTTCCTCGCCGTCATCTTCTTCGTCCCGTTGCTGCAGACGATCGCGCTGGCGTTCACCGGTGGCGGGAGCTTCGGCTTCACCGATTTCGCGCGCATGGCGAACGATTTCGATTTCCGCCCGGCCATCATCAACACGCTCTCGCTCGTTCTCGTCGTCGTGCCGCTCCAGCTCGCACTCGCGCTCGCGATGTCGCTCATGCTCCGCCATATCGGGCGCGGCCGCGACCTCATCCTCTGGATCTGGTCGATCCCGCTCGGCATCTCGGATCTCGCCGCCGGCCTCGTCTGGCTCTCGATCCTCACCGAAAAGGGGTATCTGAACACGATCCTCTTCCATCTCGGGCTGATCCCACACCCCGAGAGCTGGCTCACCTACGAGACCCCGCTCACCCTCTTCCTCGCGATCCTGCTCGCCGAGATCTGGCGGGCGACGGCGATCGTCTTCGTCGTGCTGGTGGCGGGAACGCAGCTCATCCCGCTGGAGTTCGAGGAGGCGGCCCAGGTGTTCGGCGCCACCGCATGGCAGCGCTTGCGGCGCATCACCGTGCCGCTGCTCCGCCCGAGCATCCAGACGGCGCTGATCCTGCGCACGGTCCTCGCCTTCGAGGCCTTCGCCGTGGTGCTCGCACTCGGCGGGCAGAATTTCCCGGTGCTGATCACCCAGGCCTATCTCTGGCAGGACACCAACCAGGATTACGGCGTCGCCGCCGCCTACGCGGTACTGATCATGCTGATCACGCTCGCCGCGACTTTCTTCTACCTCGTCGCGCTCCGTCCGCGGCCCGGGGAAAGTCCCGGAGACGCGAGATGAGGCGGCTCCGCGCCTGGCTCTTCGGCGCCGCCGTCGTCCTGCTCTCGGTCTGGACGCTGGTGCCCATCTATCTCATCACGATCGCCGCCTTCGGCGGGCCCAACGCGGTCTACGCCTGGCCGAAATCGTTCCTGCCGGAGAACCTTTCCGCCGGCACCTTCATGCAGTTCGTGAGCATCGGCGGGATCTGGCAGGCGACCGCGCAGAGCGTGAAGGTGGCGCTGCTCACGGTGATCTTCTCCGTGGGCCTCGGCGCGCCGGCGGGGTACGCGCTCGCGCGCTTCCGCTTCCGCGGCGCGGGCACCTTTCGCCTCGGCATCCTGCTCACGCGCGCCTTTCCCGTCGGCATCCTCGCCCTGCCGCTGGCGCTCACCTTCGTCCGGCTCGGGCTCTACGATTCCGCGCTCGGCGTCGCACTCATCCACACCGCGCTCGCCCTTCCCTTCGCGGTGCTGGTGACGGCGAGCCTCTTCGTCGGCATCCCGCGCGATCTCGAGGAAGCCGCGGTCGTGTTCGGCTGCTCGCGCGCCGGCGCCTTCCGCCGCGTCGCACTTCCGCTCGCCATGCCCGGCATCGCCGCGACCGCGGTCTTCTCCTTCGTGCTCTCCTGGAACGAGGTCTTCGCCGCCGCCGTGCTGACGCTCCGCCACCGCACGCTCACCGCCTTCCTGCTCACGGTGCTCTCGGAATCGCCGCTCCACGTGCAGCTCGCCGGCGGCTTCCTCCTGATCGTCCCCTCCATCGTCTTCATCTTCCTGGTGCGGCGCTACCTCTTCGCGATGTGGGGCATCGCCGGCGGATGAGGAAAGACCGTTGATAGAGCTGCTGATCGATCGCGTCTCGAAGCGCTTCGGGCCGGTCGCGGCGCTGACGGAGGCGACGCTCTCGCTTAGCGAAGGCGAGTTCGTGGCACTCCTCGGCCCCTCCGGCTGCGGCAAGACGACGCTTCTGCGCATCGTCGCCGGGCTCGAAAGCGCAAGCGCCGGCCATGTGCGGATCGGCGAGCGCGATGTCACGGAACTGCCGCCGCGGGCGCGCGGGCTTGCGATGGTGTTCCAGAGCCACGCCGTCTTCCCACACATGACGGTGCGCGAGAACATCGCCTTCGGGCTCGCGATGGCCCACGCGCCGGCCGCGCGCGTCGAGCGCCAGGTCGCGCGCACGGCAGCGCTTCTCCACATCGAGGCGCTCCTTTCCCGCTACCCCGCTCAGCTTTCCGGCGGCCAGCGCCAGCGCGTCGCGGTCGCACGCGCGCTCGCCGTCGAGCCGTCCGTCCTGCTGATGGACGAGCCGCTCTCCAGCCTCGACGCGCTGCTCCGCCTCGAGATGCGCGCCGAGCTGAAATCGGTGCTGCGCGAGGCGGGAACGACGACGCTCTACGTGACGCACGACCAGACCGAGGCGATGGGCCTCGCGGACCGGATCGCGGTGATGCAGGAGGGGCGGATCGTCCAGGTCGCCGCGCCGATGGAGGTGTACCGGCACCCGGCGAACATCTTCGTGGGCGGCTTCGTCGGCAGCCCGCCGATGAATTTCCTCCGCCTCCGCGCTGCCCAATCCGCCGTCGCGCTCGGCGCGCTCCGCCTCGCCGCGCCCGTCCCGGCAGGCGAGGTCCTGCTCGGCATCCGGCCCGAAGCGCTCGCCCCGGTTTCCACGGGCGGGTTCGCGTTCCGCGTCGCGGTGGTCGAGCCGCTCGGAACCCACCTTCTGCTCACCGGCGAGGCCGAGGGGCAGCTGATGCGCGCGGTCCTGCCGCCCGAGGCCGCGGTCGCCGCGGGCGCCGAGCTTTCCCTCACGCTCGATCCGGCGGCGATAAGCTGGATGGACGCGGCGAGCGGCCAGGCCCTTCCCGCCGATCATGGGAACCTTCGATGAGCGAGGGCGTCGAGGCGGCGCGCGCCATCCTCCGGGCCAACGACCGCGGCGGTTACACCGTGCCCGCCGCCCGGCTCTACCCGTTCCAGTGGAACTGGGATTCGGGCCTCGTCGCGATGGGCTGGGCCACCTTCGACGAGGCGCGCGGCTGGCAGGAGCTGGAAACGCTCTTCCGCGGCCAGTGGGCGGACGGCCTCGTCCCGCACATCGTCTTCCATGCGCCCTCCGAAGATTACTTCCCCGGCCCCGAGGTGTGGGGCACGCGCGGCGCCCTCGTGCCGACCTCCGGCATCACCCAGCCGCCGATCCTGGCGAGCGCGGTGCAGGCGATCCTCGCCTCGTCGGAGAAACGCCCTGCGGCGGAAGCGCGCGCGGCCGGCCTCTATCCGCGCCTCCTCGCCAGCCACCGCTGGTGGGCGCGCGCGCGCGACCCCGCCGGCACCGGCCTCGTCGCCAGCCTCCATCCCTGGGAGACGGGGATGGACAATTCCCCTTCCTGGGACGCCCCCCTCGCGCGCGTCCCGACCGAGACCACGACCCCGATCCTGCGGCGCGACACCGGGCACGTGAACGCCGCCGAGAGGCCGCGCGGCACCGAGTACCAGCGCTACATCCATCTCGTCGACCTCTTCCGTGGCCTCGGCTGGGACGCGCGGCTGATGCTCGCCCAATCGCCCTTCCGGGTCGCCGATATCGGCACCAACGCCATCCTGCTGCGCGCCGAGCACGATCTCCTGGCCCTCGCGCGGCGCTTCGGCTCGCCGGCGGAGGCCGCCGAGATCGTGGCCCGGATCCCGCCCGCGGAGCAGGCGATCGGGCGGCTCTGGAGCGAGGCGGACGGGCTCTATCTCTCGTATGACCTCACGGCTGACGCGCCCATCGCCGTCCCAACCGCTTCCGGCCTGCTGCCCGCCTTCGCCGGCCTCCGCCCGCATGCCGCGCGCCTGGCCGCAACCCTTGCCGCGTGGTCCGAAGCCGTCGCCTGGCCGGTCCCCTCCACGCCGCCGTCCTCTCCCCTCTTCGAGCCGCAGCGCTACTGGCGCGGACCCGCCTGGCCCTCGGTGAACTGGATGCTGGCGGACGGCTTCGCCCGGCTCGGCAAGGAGGGCGCGGCCCGCGCGCTCGCCGCCTCAACCGTGCGGATGATCCTGGGCGGCGATTTTCACGAATATTTCGACCCGCGCGACGGCACCGGGCTCGGCGGCGCCGATTTCTCCTGGAGCGCCGCCGTCCGCCTGCTCCTCGCGAAATTCCCCCGCGCCTGACCTCCCGTCCGCCTCTTTCCGCGCACGCCCGAAACTGGATGCCCGAAACTGGATGATCGGAGGCCCGAGCCCTATATTGGCGCGAACCGGCGCTCGCTCGGCCAGCAAGCTTCCCGGCAAGCCGGTATCAGGGGCGGAGAGACGATTGGCGTCGCGAACGGAGGTCCGCCCGGCAATGGCTACGAACTTCAACAACCCCTACATCCCGCCGTTCGATTACGTCGTCTTCGGCGGCAGCGGCGACCTTGCCACCCGCAAGCTCCTGCCCTCGCTCTTCCGCCGCGACCGTGACGGCCAGATCCCGCCCGTCTCGCGCATCATCGGTGCCTCGCGCAGCCAATTCTCCCGTCCCGACTACCAGGCCTTCGTCGAGAAGAACCTGCACGAGTTCCTCGACGGCGAGGACGTCGACGGCCAGACCTGGAACCGCTTCCGCGAGCGGCTCTATTTCGTGCCGATGGACGCGGCGGCCGAGGCCGGCTGGCCCGATCTCGTGGCACTCCTCCAGGACTCCCCGCGCGAGGTCCGCGTCTTCTATCTCGCGACCGCGCCCCACCTCTTCGGCCCGATCGCGCGCCGCATCGCCGCCTCCGGCGCGCTCAGCCCGGACGCGCGCGTCGTCCTCGAGAAGCCGATCGGCCACGACCTCGCTTCCGCCCAGCGCATCAACGACGAGGTCGGCACGGTCTTTCCCGAGCACCGGATCTTCCGCATCGACCATTATCTCGGCAAGGAGACGGTTCAGAACCTCCTCGTGCTGCGCTTCGCCAATTCGCTCTTCGAGCCGCTCTGGCAGAGCCAGCACATCGACCATGTGCAGATCACGGTTGCCGAGAGCATCGGCATCGAGAGCCGCGGCGGCTATTACGACCGCACCGGCGCGCTCCGCGACATGGTGCAGAACCATCTCCTCCAGCTGCTTTGCCTGGTGGCGATGGAGCCGCCGGCCTCGCTCGACCGCGAGGCGGTGCGCGACGAGAAGATCAAGGTCCTGCGCGCGCTCGCGCCCATCGTCGCCGCCGATGTCGGCCACAAGACGGTGCGCGGCCAGTATCGCGCCGGTGCGATCGAGGGCGCGCCCGTCCGCGGCTATTTCGAGGAGGCCGATGTCGCCGGCGCGAGCACGACCGAGACCTTCACCGCGATCAAGGCCGAGATCAGCAACTGGCGCTGGGCGGGCGTGCCCTTCTATCTGCGCACGGGCAAGCGGATGCCGCAGAAGGTCTCGGAGATCGTCATCCAGTTCCGCCCGGTGCCGCACTGGGTCTTCCCCGGCAACGGCGCCGAGGCAACGCCCGACCGGCTGATCATCCGCGTGCAGCCGGACGAGTATATCCGCCTCAATCTCTGGACCAAGGAGCCGGGTCCCGGCGGGCTCCGCCTGCGCATGGCCGGGCTCAACCTCAGCTTCGCGGAAACCTTCAAGAGCAAGTTTCCCGATGCGTACGAGCGGCTTCTGATGGACGTGGTGCGCGGCAACGCCACCCTCTTCATGCGCCGCGACGAGGTCGAGGCGGCCTGGACCTGGATCGACCAGATCCTCGGCGCCTGGGCGGAAACCGGCGACCGGCCGCGCCCTTACACCGCCGGCACCTGGGGTCCATCGTCCGCCATCGCGCTCATCGAGCGCGACAACCGGACTTGGTTCGAGGAGCAATCCGACGGCAGCTGAGGAGTCACGCCCATGCCACGCTCGGAAATCCTGACGATCACGGGCCGCATCCGCGACCGCAGCGCCGCCTCCCGCGAAGCCTATCTCGCCCGCCTCGACGCCGCCGCCTCCGCTTGCGTGCACCGCGCCGGCATCGGCTGCGGCAACCTCGCGCACGCCTTCGCCGCCTGCGCCGCGCCCGAGAAGGCGGATCTCAGCTTCACCGCCAAACCCAACATCGCCATCGTCTCTTCCTACAACGACATGCTCTCCGCGCATCAGCCCTTCGAGCGCTTCCCCGCGATCATCAAGCACGCGGTGCGCGAGGCGGGCGGCATCGCCCAGTTCGCCGGCGGTGTGCCCGCGATGTGCGACGGGGTCACGCAGGGCCGCGCCGGAATGGAGCTCTCGCTCTTCAGCCGCGACGTCATCGCGCTCGCCGCCGCCATCGCCCTCTCGCACGACGTCTTCGACGGCGCGCTGATGCTCGGCGTCTGCGACAAGATCGTCCCCGGCCTCGTCATCGCCGCACTCAGCTTCGGCCATCTGCCGATGATCTTCGTCCCCGCCGGGCCGATGCCCTCCGGCCTCTCCAACCACGAGAAGACCCGCATCCGCCAGCTCTTCGCGGAAGGCAAGGTCGGCCGCGACGAATTGCTCAAGGCCGAGGAGAAATCGTACCACAGCCCCGGCACCTGCACCTTCTACGGCACCGCCAACTCCAACCAGATGCTGATGGAGATCATGGGCCTCCATCTGCCGGGAGCCTCCTTCGTCAATCCCAACACGCCCTTGCGCGACGCGCTGACCACCGCCGCCGCTCACCGCATCATGGCGATCACCGGCCAGGGCAATGAATTTTCCCCGGTCGGCCGCCTCGTCGACGAGCGCGCGATCGTCAACGGCATGGTCGGCCTGCTCGCCACGGGCGGCTCGACCAACCACACGATCCACCTCGTCGCCATGGCCCAAGCCGGCGGAATCCGCATCACCTGGCAGGATTTTTCCGATCTCTCCGAGCACGTCCCGCTGCTCGCGCGCATCTACCCGAACGGCAGCGCGGACGTGAACCATTTCGATCGCGCCGGCGGCATGCCCGTCCTCATCGGCACGCTCCTCGATCACGGCCTGCTGCACGAGGACGCGAAAACCGTCTGGGGCGAAGGCCTCGCGCCTTACCGCACCCGCCCCGCGCTCGAGGACAAAACACTCGCCTGGCACCCCGTTCCGCCCGCCAGCAGCGACGAGACCGTGCTGCGCGCCGCCGACCGCCCCTTCTCCCCCGACGGGGGCCTCCGCATCCTTCGGGGCAATCTCGGCCACGCGGTCGTCAAGACCTCTTCCGTCAAGCCCGAGCACCAGATCATCGAGGCCCCGGCACGGGTTTTTCGTAACCAGGAGGACTTCCTCGCCGCCTTCAAAGCAGGATCCCTCACTTCCGACCTCGTCGCGGTGATCCAGTACCAGGGCCCCGGCGCCAACGGCATGCCGGAGCTCCACAAGCTCACACCCGCCCTCGGCGTGCTCCAGGACCGCGGCCACCGCGTCGCCCTCGTCACCGACGGGCGCATGTCCGGCGCCTCCGGCAAGGTCCCGGCCGCCATCCATGTGACACCCGAATGCGCCGCCGGCGGCCCGCTCGCCCGGCTGCGCGACGGCGACATCGTCCGCCTCGACTGCCCCGCTGGCCGCCTCGAAGTCCTGATGGACGCCGCCACGCTCGCCGCCCGCCCGCTCCCCGAGCCCGACCTCTCCGCCAACGAGACCGGCGTCGGCCGCGACCTTTTTTCCCTTTTCCGCCGCAGCGTGAACGGCGCCGACGAAGGTGCGACGATCTTCGCTTGACCAGCGCCCGCCTCCGCCCAACCATCGAACACCCGCTCCATGCCCGAGGCTTCCATGATCGCGGAGTCGACGATCACCTGCCCGCACTGCGGCTTTGCGGCGAGCGAAACCATGCCGGCGGACGCCTGTCAGTTCCTTTACGAGTGCAAGGGCTGCGGCACCCTGCTCCGTCCCAAGCCCGGCGATTGCTGCGTATTCTGCTCATTCGGAACCGTGCCGTGCCCGCCGGTTCAGGCTGGCGCTTCGCATTCCGGCGGCGGTCGTATTCCCGCGGCCATCGCCGCCACGCAGCGCGTCACCATGCGCTCGCCGTAGCGCACGGGACCGGCGGCGCGCAGGCCGAGCTTGTGCGCGACAATCCGTCTACTCGAAGATCGTGACGACCTTTGCAAGCACCTCGTCCATCAGGGCCTGCGGCAGCGCATCGACCTTCCGGCCATCGCGCGCGTCAAGATCGAGCACGCGCGGCCGATCGCAGCGCACCACGCCGGTTGTCCTGATACCGGAGATCGGCACCGCGAACCCGATCCGGTGGGCGAACTCGTCGCCGGTCGTGATCGGCAGGATCACCGGCAGCCCGGTCGTTTCGTTGAACTCGGCCGGCGACACGACCAGAACGGGGCGGCGCCCTTTCTGTTCGTGCCCTTCCGTGGGATCGAGGGAAACGAGGTAGATATCGCCTCGCCTCACAGCCTCTCGCGCCCTGCGGCCGGGGCGTCCACCCATTCGCGTTCCTCCGGCGGCTGCGGCTTGGAATAGTCCGAGGCCGCCAAAAGCTCGGCGAGGGTATAATGCGGCCGAGGCTGCGGCTCGACCACCAGGCGGCCATTATCGACGGCCAGGCCGACCTTTGCACCGGCGGCCAGGTGCAGCACATCGAGAAGGGAAGGTGGCACCACCAGCATCACCGAGCCGCCGACCTTGCGCAGAATCGTCGTCTGCATGGTAGCCTCCGGAAATTATATCAAAATATAATATCTGCGGCCCTGCCCTCAAGGCCTCCGCCGCGGGAAATCGCTCCTTGACCCTACGCCAGCCGGTTCGGAGCCGAGCCGCCGGCCAGAATCGCCGCAATCCCATCGAGCGCCAGAAACCCCATCGCGTTGCGCGTGCTCGTCGTCGCACTCCCGAGATGCGGCAGCAGCACCACGTTCTCGAGCGCCAGATAGCCCGCATTGACGCGCGGCTCGCCGTCATAGACGTCGAGCCCGGCGGCCGCCACGTGGCCCGATTTGAGCGCGGCGATCAACGCCGCATCATCGACGAGAGTGCCGCGCGCGGCGTTGGCGACAATCGCGCCCTTGGGCAGCATCGCCAGCCGCGCTTCGTTCAGCCATTGCCGCGTGCCCGCCCCGCCCGGCGCATGCAGCGAAAGAACCTCGCTCGCGCCAAGGAAGCTCCTCTCGTCGGCATGAAAAATCGCGCCCGCCTCGCGATCCGCCGGCAGGCGCGCGATGTCGTGATAGTGCACCTCCATCGCGAACCCGCGCGAAATCCGCGCAAGCTCCCGCCCGATCCGGCCCATCCCGAGAATCCCGAGCCGCCGCCCCGAAACTTCCGTCCCGATCAGCTGCGTCGGTCCCCATCCTACCCACTGCCCCGCGCGAACCAGCCGCTCGCCCTCGCCCGCGCGCCGCGCCGCGGCGAGGATCAGCAGCATCGCAAGCTCCGCGGTCGCAACCGAGAGCACATCCGGCGTGTTGCACACGCCGATCCCGCGCAGCTTCGCCGCGTCGAGGTCGATATGCTCGAACCCGACGCTGAACGTCCCGAGCGCCCGCACGCTCTCAGGCAGCGCCGCGATCGCCGCCGCGTCCATCTTATCGGTCGGGCTGCACAGCACGGCGTCCGCGCCCGCCGCCGCCGCCAGAAGCTCCGCCCGATCGAGCGGGCGGTCGTCCTTGCTCAGCCTCGCCACGAACTCGCGCGTGGCGCGCTCCTCCACCGCTTGCGGCAGGCGCCTCGTCACCAGCAGGACCGGCCCCTTCATATCGGCCTCCTCAACCATCGGCTTGTTCGGCATGAAGCCGCCATGATGGCGGCTGGACGCGGCAGGTGGAAGGGGCGGAGACTTGCCTCGCCGAGGAGGTGGTGAAGTGCAAGCGGACGCGGCGCGCGCCGAGCCGGCCGGCGAATTCCTGGCCGGCGCCGTCGAGCGGGTGACCTACCACAACCCCGAGAACGGCTTCTGCGTGCTCAGGGTCAAGGCGCGCGGCCACCGCGACCTCGTCGTCCTCGTCGGCCATGCCGCCGCCATCGCCGCCGGCGAGTTCGTCCAGGCGAGCGGCACCTGGCAGAACGACCGCCGCCACGGCATGCAGTTCCGCGCGAGCTTCCTCAAGGCCGCCCCGCCCACCTCCGCCGAGGGAATCGCCCGCTATCTCGGCTCCGGCATGATCCGCGGCATCGGCCCCATCTACGCCAAGCGCCTCGTCCAGAGCTTCGGCGCCGCCGTGCTCGACGTGATCGAGCGCGAGCCCGCCCGCCTCGAGGAGGTCTCCGGCATCGGCCCCAAGCGCCTGCAGCGCATCCGCGACGGCTGGGCCGAGCAGAAGATCGTCCGCGAGATCATGCTCTTCCTCCACGGCCACGGCGTCAGCACCGCCCGCTCGGTGCGCATCTACAAGACCTATGGCGCCGAGGCCCTGCGCGTCATCAGCGAGAACCCTTATCGCCTCGCCCGCGACGTCCGCGGCATCGGCTTCGTGAG
Source organism: Acetobacteraceae bacterium (assembly GCA_035503055.1). GTDB lineage: Bacteria > Pseudomonadota > Alphaproteobacteria > Acetobacterales > Acetobacteraceae > JAKAWQ01. The sequence goes on along the minus strand of DATJTV010000396.1, from coordinate 810 downwards.
CGCGGACACGATCGCGGAAAAGCTCGGCATCGCCAAGGATGCGCCGATCCGCATCCGCGCCGGCATCGGCTACGCGCTCGCCGAGGCGATGGACGAGGGCCATTGCGGCCTCCCCCGCGAGGAGCTGCTCGACCTCACCGCGAAGCTGATCGCGGTCGAGCGCGCCGCCGTCGAGACCGCGCTCGCGCTCGAGCTGGCCGCCGGCGACGTCGTCGCCGACACGCTCGGGGGGCGGGACGCCGTCTTCCTCGTCGGCCTCTATCGCGGCGAGCAGGAGATCGCCGCCCGCCTCGGCGCGCTCGCCGCCGGCCCTCTCGCCTGGCCGCCGATCGATCCCGCCAAGGCGATCCCCTGGGTCGAGCGCAAGACCGGCCTCGTGCTCGCCGAGAGCCAGCGCGAGGCGGTCACGCTCGCCCTCAGCTCCAAGCTCCTCGTCATCACCGGCGGCCCCGGCGTCGGGAAGACGACGCTGCTCAACGCGATCCTCCGCATCCTCCGCGCCAAGGGCGCCCGCGTCGCCCTCGCCGCACCCACCGGCCGCGCCGCCAAACGGCTCGCCGAGAGCACCGGGCTCGACGCCCGCACCATCCACCGCCTGCTCGAGATCAACCCCGCCACCGGCCAGTTCCGCCGCGACGCCGCCAACCCGCTCCCCTGCGACCTCCTCGTGCTCGACGAGGCGAGCATGGTGGACGTGCCGCTCGCCCGTGCGCTGCTGCGCGCCGTGCCCGAGCAGGCGGCGATGCTCATCGTGGGCGACGTCGATCAGATCCCCTCGGTCGGCCCCGGCCAGGTGCTCGCCGACATCAT
>DATJTV010000395.1:0-7107 GCA_035503055.1 Acetobacteraceae bacterium | reverse complement strand
CGCGGGCTGGGCGACGCCCTCCTGCACGTCGGCGCCGAAGGTATAATCGAGAATGCGGGTAATCAGCGTCGTGAAGCCGGCAGGCCCGCTCGAAGGATTGGGCGTGAAGGCGGAAGCGCCGTTCGCGCTGCCGGCGATCGCGTTGGTGCCGTCCTGCACCAGCGAGGGATCGGCGGCGACCGCCGGATTGACCTCGATCTCGGAGGCGAACCCGACATAGGTCGACTGCACCGGGGTGCCTCCGCCGCTCGGCACGTTGCCGGAGCCGTTGGTGAAGAGGGTGAGCCCTTGGGCGGCGAAGCGGGTCGCGAGATTCTGAGAGAATTCGTCGAGGCCGGCCTGATAGTCCGGCAGGGTCTGGTCGCGGAGCGTGATATTGGCGCCGAGCGAGCCGCCGGTGAGCTGGTCGGTGACGTCGAGGCCGGCGAGCGTGATCGGCGGAATGCTGCCGGGATAGGTGGCGCTCGCGCCGATATCGGCCGGGCTCACCGAGAGGGCATTGGGCGTGTTCGTCGGCAACTCGAGCCCACTGGTCGTGAACACCAGGACGCTGCCGTCGCTTTGCGGCAGGAAATTTACGCCGATGAGGCCGGAGAGCGTCTGCTCCTGCGCCGTGAGCTGGTTCTGCAAATCCGCCGTGCTCTGGCCCTGCTGCTTGGCGGCGACGATCTGGCCGTTGAGCGTGCCGATCGCCGAGAGGGTGGAATTGATCGTGCCGACCTCGGAGACGATGGAGTTCTCGGCGTTCTGCCGCGCGGTCGTGTACGTGTCGCTCAGCGCGTTGATGCTGGAGGCGAGCGTGCTCGCGGACTGCACCACGGCTTGCTGTTCCGTCGGGCTCGAAGGGTCGGCGGAGAGGGTCGAGAAGGCGTCCTCGAGGTTGGTCACCAGGCTCGCGAGGTCGGTGCCGGAGCCTGGGGTGCCCATCACCGCGTCGATCGAGGAGAGCGCGTTGGTCGTTGTCTGCAGCGCGGAGGCGGCCGAATTCTGCGCGAAGACCGAGGCCTGGAGCGCGGAATCGATGTTCGCCGTGGCAACCCCGGTCAGCACGCCCATCGGCTCGCCGGCGGCGGTGAGGCTCTGCTGCCCGAGCGTTTCCACCGCGTAGCTCGGCGTGCTGGCGTTGGCGACGTTCTGCGAGAGCAACGCCAGCTGCTGGTTGATGTTCGCGAGCCCGCTGTCGGCGATGGAGAGCGCGGCGTTGAGGCTCATGGCGGGATTGCTCGCAGCTCGGCCCGGGTGCGAGGCTACTGGATCATGTTGAGCAGCGACTGCACCATTTGATCGGCGGTGCTGATCGTCTTGGTGTTGGCCGAATAGGCCTCCTGCGCGACGATGAGCTGGCTGAACTCGGTCGAGATGTCGACGTTCGATTCCTCGACGGAGCTGGTGACCAGGCTGCCCGAGCCACCGCTGCCTGCGCTGTTGGCGATCGCGTCGCCGGACGCCTGGGTCGCGGTGAAGGCCTGGCCGTTCTGCGACTGCAGCCCGTCCGGCGCATTGAACGTCACCACCGGGACCTGGGCGATCGTTTGCGACTCGCCGTTGTTGTAATTGATGACGACGTCGCCGTTGTCGTTGATGCTGACGGAGGAGAAGGCGCCGGGGGGCACGCCGTTCTGGCTCAGATTGTTGAGCGTGTACGTGGTGCCGGCATATTGGGTGAGCCCGTTGGAGGCGCCGTAATCGCCGAGATTGAGCTGGATCGCCTGGTTGCCGTTGCCGAAATTGGCGGTGAAGGAGATGCTTGCGGCGCCGCCCGCGGAGTAGGTCGAGGTGGAGAGCGTGCCGGGGTCGGCGGCGTCGACGCTGACGCTGCCGATCGTTCCGTCGGCGACGTCGTTGCCGCTCGCGGTCGGCCCGAAATCCACGGTCGCGGTGCCGAGATCTGGCCCGTTCGTCGCGTTCGGCGCGGTGATGTCCACCGTCCAGGTGTTCGTGCCCGTCTGGGTCCAGGTGAGGTCCACGGTCTGCTGGTTGCCGAGCCCGTCATAGACCTCGACTTGAGAGGTGATCGGGGTGGTCGAGGAGGGCGTTGCCGGGAGGTTGGCGGCGAGGTCGACCTCGCTCGTCGCCACAGGGGCGTACGCGTCCTGGCTCACCTGGATCGGGGTCAGGTTGTTCTGGTCGACGGCGCCGGTGGCCGGATCTACGGTCCAGCCGTCCAGATAGTACCCGGCGCTGTTCACGAGATACCCCTGGGCGTTCATCGTGAAGTCGCCGGCCTGGGTATAATATTGCTGGGGGTTGAAGACCGGCTCGTCGTCGGTGGTGCCGGTCGACTGGCTCACGGCGAAGAAGCCCTGGCCCGAGATCGCGAGATTGAGCGGGTTGGTAGTCTGGCTGATCGTGCCCTGGACGGTGTTGGTGTAGCTCGGGAGCGCCACCACCGTGCTGGAGTCGTTGGTTTCGGGCGTCGAGGTCGTGAGGTAGTCGATGAAGTTGGTGTCGACGCCCTTGTAGCCGACGGTCTGGCTGTTCGCGACGTTGTTGCTGATGTTCGTGAACTCGGCCGACTCCGCGGCGAGGCCGCTGACGGCTGTGTTCATGGCGCCGAAAAGAGACACGAAAACCTCCTGCGCGCGGACGAGGGGAGCCTGGCGGCCCCGCGGAAGCGTTTTGCTCCCGAACGGGTGCCGCGCAGCGCCTCGCAGGAATCGTGCCAGGGAATCGTGCGAAGGGCGGGCGGCGGCATTCGGCGGGCGAGCGGTTCGCGGGGCGGCGCTTCCGGCCGGGACGGCAGACCCGGCCCGGCAATTCCTGCCGGGGGCGGGCGGAAGGGGCGCGCGGCAGCCGCGATTGCGCTGGCCCGCCGCTTGCTTCGCCGGGCGCATGCCGCCTGCATCGCCCCCGCCGGCTCCGCCCACCCTGGCCACGGCCCCGCCCGCTTCGGCGGTGGCGCGCGCGGGGGCGGCGGCTTCCGGCTCCAAGCCGGCGGCGAACGCCAGCGGTGGCGTGTTCCACCACGCGCTCGGGGCCGCGCTCCACGCCGGGCATCCGGCCCAGGCCGGGGCGACGGGCCGCGCCACCGCCTCGAGCGGGCAGGCTGGCGGCAAAGGCGAGGCGAGTGCCGGCGGCTCTGCCGCGGCGAGCGCTGCGGCCCCGGCGACGGCGGAGGCCGGCGCCGCGGCGGGAGCTTCGGTGCTCGCCACGGAGCCGGCCGCTTCGGAGGCAGCTGCTTCCAGCGCGACGAGCGCCGGGACGGGCGGCGGGCCGGGTCAGGCGGCGGCAGGGTCCGCCAAGGGCAAGGAAGCGACGGCGCGGAGCGCTGGGGCGGCCCCGTCAGCGGCTTCGTCGGCCCAGGGTTCAACCGTGCCCGCGGCCGCGCTCCTTGCCGTGCCGGCGCCTCCGGCAGGCGCGGCCCCGGCAAGCGCCCCACTGCCTGGCGCGCCCCCATCGAGCGCACCCCCATCGAGCGCACCCCCATCGAGCGCGCCCCCGTCGAGCGCGCCCCCGTCGAGCGCGCCCGCAATGCTCCCCACCGAGCTGCCCGCGCCAGGGGGAAACACGCCAAATGGAAACACGGTACCGAAAAGGGCGGCGACGGACGGAGCCGCGCCGGCCCAGCCATCGGGCGGGCAGGCGGGCGGTGATCCCGCGCCGGTGAGCGCGGGCGGCAGCGCGGCACACCTGTCCGCTGCTCCCGCCGGCGCCTCGGCGCCACAGGCAGCGCAAGCGGCGCCGGCGGCGGTTCCGCCCCTGCCCGCTGCCGCCGCGCCGGTCTCGACGGCCAGCCTTGCTGCCGCCGGCGGATCGCAAGGCGTGCCCCAAGCGGCGACGAACGCGCGAGCGTCGGGAGCCTCGCCTGCAGCGCAGGTCGCCCCTGCCCTTTTCTCGCTTGCCCGCTCCGGCACCTCGAACGTGCTGACGCTGCGGCTCGAGCCCGCGACCCTCGGTCAGGTGGAGGTAGAGATCACGCGTCCGCCGGACGGGCCGGCTGCCGTCAAGGTGACCGCGGAGCAGCCGGACACGCTGCTGTTGCTGCTCCGCGACCAGCCGGCGCTGCAGCAGGCGCTCGACCGCGCCGGGCTCACCCTCGATCCGCGGAGCGTGAGCTTCCATCTTGCCCCATCTCAATCCACAGCGTCCCAATCCGCAGCCCAGGTCGCCGCTGCGCCGGTTGCCGCGGCGGAGGCCATGGGCTTCAGCGGAGGCTCGGGGCTTGCGGCCGGCGGTGCATCCACCGGCGATCCGGAGGCGCGGCGGGCCCGCACGGCTGCGCGCCAGGCCGGGGCTCAAGCCGAAGACGCCGCGATTTCCCTCGGTACGCTGCCGGGCAGCGCCTGGCTTCGCGCCGGCCTCGATATCACCGCCTGAACCCAGCACAGGATTCCTCTCATGAGCGTCGCCTCCCTCGCCACCCAGCAAAGCAACGCGCTTGCCGCTGCCAACCAGGCGGCGGCGGCTGCCTCCACCGCCAGCACCAGCAGCACCTCGAGCAGCGCGAGCAGCACTTCGACCACCACCAGCAACGACGCGCTCGCCTCGCTCACGGGCAATTTCAACGATTTTCTCAATCTCTTGATGACGCAGCTGCAGAACCAGGACCCGACCAGCCCGATGGACACCAACCAGTTCACGAGCGAGCTTGTCCAGTTCGCCTCGGTCGAGCAGCAGATCAACACCAACGGCGCGCTGACCCAGCTCATCTCGCTCAACCAGGCGGGCGAGCTGATGCAGTCCTCTTCGATGGTGGGCGATCAGGTGCTGCTGAATACGAGCACGCTGCCGTTGCAGAACGGCTCGGCCAAGCTGCAGTTCACCGCGAGCACGGCCGAGCCGGTGGCGATTGCGATCTACAACAGCTCGGGCCAGCAGGTGTACGACACGACGCTCACTTCCACCGCCGGCACCAATAGTTTCACCTGGAACGGCCAGTCCAACAGCGGCGCGCAGATGGCCGACGGCGGCTATACCGTGGCCGTGGAGGGCGCCAATGCGGACGGCAGCACGACAGCGCTCCCCTTCAGCACCGTGGGCACAATCAGCGGCGTGCAGACCAGCTCGAACGGGACGCTGGAGCTGGAGCTCGGCGCGACCTCGGTTCCGTTCTCCTCGGTCCAGCAGGTGCTTTCGACGAATTCGACCAGCTAAGCGGGGTCATTCTTCCACCAGGCCACGGGCGAATTCGTGGGGGTCGAAGGGGCGGAGATCGTCGGCTCGCTCGCCGACGCCGACCGCGTGCACAGGGAGGCCGAAGGTCTCGGCGAGTGCGACCACAACGCCGCCGCGCGCGCTGCCGTCGAGCTTGGTGACGATCAGCCCGGTGACCGCGACCATTTCCTTGAAGACGCGCACCTGCGAAAGCGCGTTCTGGCCGGTGGTGGCATCGAGCACGAGGACGACCGAATGCGGCGCCGAGGGATCCTGCTTCTTGAGCACGCGGACGATCTTCGCGAGCTCCTCCATGAGTGCCGCCTTGTTGTGCAGCCGGCCGGCGGTGTCGATGAGCAGGACGTCGGCGCGCGCGGCGCGCGCGCGGCCGAGCGCATCGAAGGCGAGACCGGCGGGATCCGCCCCCTGCGCGCCCGCGATCACTTGCGCGCCGGTGCGGCTGCCCCAGACTTCGAGCTGCTCGACCGCGGCGGCACGAAACGTATCGCCGGCGACCAGCATGGCACGCAATCCCGCCTGGCCGTATTGCTGGGCGAGCTTGCCGATAGTGGTGGTCTTGCCGGTTCCGTTCACGCCCACCATCAGCACGACGTGCGGGGCGTGCGCACGATCGATCGCGAGCGGCCGGGCGACCGGGGCGAGGATGGCGGCGATCTCCTCGGCGAGTGCCGCGCGGATCTCCTCGCCGGTGACTTCCTTGCCGAAGCGCGTGCGGCGGAAGGAGGCGATGATGCGTGCCGCCGCGGCCGGGCCGAGATCGGCGCCGATCAGCAGGTCCTCGAGCTCGGCGAGCGCCGCCTCGTCGAGGCGCCGGCGGGTGAAGACCGCGCCAATGCTCTCGGAGAGCTTCCGCTTGCTGCGCTGCAGCCCTTCCTTGAGGCGCGAGAAGAAGGCGGAAAGCGCCATCAGGCCCGGGTGGCGATGAGGCCGGCTTCGTCCGAACCCACGACGCGCGCGCGGAGCAGCGCGCCGGGCGGGGTTTCGGCGGCGAGGCGCGCGGGGACGTATTCGCGCGTATGGCCGCGGCCGCCGGCTTCGACCAGGACCGAGACGTCGCGGCCGAGAAAAGAGGAAAAATAGCGGCGGGCGTGGGTTTTGCCGGCGGCGCGCAGCCGGGCGGCGCGCTCGCGGCGGATGGGCGCGGGCACCGGGGGCATGCGCGCGGCCGCCGTTCCCGGGCGGGCGCTGAAGGGAAAGACGTGCAGGAAGGGGATTTCCGCCTCCTCAACGAAGGAAAACGTCTCCGCGAAGAGCGCATCGGTCTCGGTTGGGAAGCCCGCGATCAGGTCCGCGCCGATGGCAAGGCCCGGGCGGAGCGCGCGGGCGCGGGCGATCGCGGCGAGTGCGGCGGCGCGGGAATGGCGGCGCTTCATCCGCTTGAGGATCAGATCGCTGCCGGCCTGGAGGGAGAAGTGCAGATGCGGCATCAGGCGCTCCTCCTCGGCGATGAGGCGCCAGAGATCGGCGTCGATCTCCGCGGGGTCGAGCGAGGAGAGCCGGAGCCTCGGCAGGTCCGGAACGAGCGCGAGTAGGCGGCGGGCGAGGAAGCCGAGCGTCGGGCGGCCCGGCAGATCGGCGCCGTAGGAGGTGAGGTCGACCCCGGTCAGCACCACCTCCTTGAGGCCCGCCGCCACCATGGCGCGGACCTCGGCGGCGACGTCGCCGGCCGGCCGGCTGACGCTCGGGCCACGGCCGAAGGGGATGATGCAGAAGGTGCAGCGATGATCGCAGCCCTGCTGGACGGGCACGTAGGCGCGGACGCGGCCGGCGAAATCGGCGCTGGCGCGGGCGGTGCCGCCCCAGCTCTCGGGGGCGAGCTTGGCGCCGTTGTCGATCACGCGGGCGACACCGGGCAGGCGGCTCCAGCGCTCGCGGTCGAGGGAAGCGGCGCAGCCGGTGACGACGATGCGCGCCGCGGGCTGCTCGCGGGCGACGCGGCGGATCGCCTGGCGGGCCTGGCGCTCGGCCTCGAGCGTCACCGCGCAGGTGTTG
>DATJTV010000394.1:0-3864 GCA_035503055.1 Acetobacteraceae bacterium | reverse complement strand
GCGTGGAAGAAGACTTCACGTCCGGGCGGGAGGAAGTCGGCGATCGTCACCGGCAGGCCGAGCCCGAGATTGACGATCATGCCCTCCTCGAGGTCCTGGGCGGCGCGCCAGGCGATTCCCTTGCGGTCGAGCGGCATTTACGGTTGCTCCACGGCGACGACGCGATCAACGAAGAGGCCGGGGAGCTGGACGGTGGCGGGCGGGATGGGCTCGCGCGAGAGGGTGCGGACCTCGGCGATCGTGACGCGCGCCGCGCTCGCCATGGCGGGGCCGAAGTTCATCTGCGCGTAGCGGAAGGCGAGGTTCCCGAAGCGGTCGGCGAGATCGGCGCGCATCAGCGCGAGGTCGCCGCGGATCGCGGTTTCCAGGATGCAGTCCTGGCCGGAGAAGCGGCGTGTTTCCTTGCCTTCGGCAAGGGCGGTGCCGAAGCCGGTCGGCGTGTAGAAGGCGGGAATTCCCGCGCCGCCGGCGCGGATCCGTTCGGTGAAGGTCCCCTGGGGCACGCATTCGAGCTCGATCCGGCCCGCGGTCCAGAGACGTTCGAAGGCGGACATTTCTTTCTCGTGCCCGCGCGCGGCCGAGGCGATCACCTTGCGCACGAGACCCGCTTCGATCAGCTCGTGGGTTGTCGAATAGCGGTGGGTGGCGGAGTTGACGACGAGCGTGAGGTCTTTCGGTGCGCGCGCGCAGAGCGCGCGGATGAGGACGTTGGGAAATCCGGCGCCGCCGAAGCCGCCGATCAGGACGATGGCGCCGTCCGCCACATCGGCGAGCGCTTCGGCCGCCGTGGCGATGCGTTTGTCGATTGCCATTTCCCCCCTCGCGCGTGCGGTGCGAAGTTATGGCTGTGTGGGGGTTCGGGCAAGCTGGATGGGGGGATGAGTGTGGGAGGGTTCGGAGAAGATGAAGCTGCATTGGTCGCCGCGTTCGCCCTTCGTACGCAAGGTGATGATCGTGGCGCACGAGACGGGACTTGTTTCGCGCATCGAATGTGTGCGGACCGTGGTTGCGGCGACGGCGCCGCATGCCGGGCTGATGGCCGAGAACCCGCTTTCCAAGCTGCCGACGCTGGTGCTCGACGACGGCACGCCGGTTTATGATTCGCGGGTCATCTGCGAATATCTCGACACGCTGCATGCGGGGAAACGGCTTTTGCCCGAGAAGGATCCCGAGCGGCTGGTGGCGCTGAGGCGTCAGGCGCTCGGCGATGGGATGCTCGATTTCCTGCTGCTCTGGGTGGGGGAGCGCGGCCGTCCGGCTGGGCTGCAATCGGCGCCGCATCTCGCGGCCTATCGGGCGAAGCTTGGGGCGTCTCTGGCGGTGTTGGACGAGGAGGCGGAGGCGCTGGGCGAGGGGCCTTTCGGGATCGGGCAGATCGGCATCGGCACCGCGCTCTGCTATCTCGATTTCCGCTTCGCGCGCGAGGAATGGCGGCGCGGTTGCCCGGGATTGGCCGCGTGGCACGAGGGCTTCGTGGCGCGGGCCTCGGTGCGGGCGACCGAGCCGGTGGACGACACGGACCAGCCAATGGAAGCGCCGGTATTTAGCTCACGGTGATGCGCGGTCCGGGGGTGGGGGCGGCGAGGCGCTGCTCCACCGCCTCGGCGACGCGGGCGGCGATGGCGGCAAAGGCCTGAGCGGCGGCGCCGTCGGGCTCGGCGGCAGCGATCGGCGTGCCGCGATCGCCGGTCTCGCGGATCGCGAGCAGGAGCGGCACCTCGCCGAGGAAGGGGACGCCGAGCCGGGTTGCCTCCTTGCGCGCGCCGCCGTGGCCGAAGATGTCCGCCCGCTCGCCGCAATGGGGGCAGGCAAAGAAGCTCATGTTCTCGACCAGGCCGAGCACCGGCACGTGCGTGCGCTCGAACATCCGCACGCCGCGGCGCGCGTCGATCAGCGCGATGTCCTGCGGCGTCGAGACGACGACGGCGCCGGCGAGCTTGACGCGCTGCGCCATGGTGAGCTGGGCATCGCCGGTGCCGGGCGGCATGTCGACGATCAGGAAGTCGAGCGCACCCCAGGCGACCTGGCCGAGCATCTGCTCGAGCGCGCCCATCACCATCGGGCCGCGCCAGATCATCGGCGTTTCCTCCTCGACCATGAAGCCGATGGACATCGTAGCCAGGCCCCAGGCGGGAATGGGCTTGAGCTTGTCGCCGGCCATTTCGGGCTTGCGCGCGAGCCCGAGCATGCGGGGCAGGCTGGGGCCGTAGATATCCGCATCGAGGAGGCCGACGCTGTGGCCGAGGCGGGCGAGCGCCACGGCGAGATTGACCGCGACGGTTGATTTGCCGACTCCGCCCTTTCCGGAGGCGACGGCGACGATTGCGCGGACCTCGGGCAGCAGGGGCTCGGCGGGACGCTGCGGATGTTGGGGCGGGGATTGGGGCGCGGGGGCGCGGTGGGCGGTCAGCACCGCCGAGGCGTTGGTGATCCCCGGCTGGCGGGCCAGCGTTGCCTCTACGGCCTTGCGGACGGGCTCCATCGAAGCCGCGCGCTCGCGCGACACGGCGAGTGCGACCTGGACGAGGCTGCCCTTGAGCTCGATCCCCTCGACCAGGCCGGCGGCGACGATGTCTTTCCCGCTCGCCGGATCGACGATGGTCCTGAGCGCGTCGCGCAACGCTGCGGTTCTGGCCTCGCTCATCGGCTTGCCACCTTCCGCGGACCCCCGGTATCATCGGGCCGCACGCGATATATCGCGCCTCGCCGCTCGGCTGCCAACCGCGGCCCCGGCGCTTCCCTTACGAGGAGTTCTCCCCCGCCCGATGGCCTGGAACAGCGGTGGCGGCGGCCCATGGGGCGGGCCGGGTGGCGGTTCGCCTCCGGGCGGCCGCCCGCCCGGAGGATCGCCGCCCGGCAGCCCGTGGGGCGGGGGCGGCAGGCGGCGGCCGCAGCTCCCGGACCCTGAGCAGCTGCTCGCCCGGGTTCTCGCTTGGCTGCGCGGCTTGCTGCCCGGCAAATGGCGGGGTCCGCAGTTGCCGGGGCTGCCCGGCGGCGGGGGCCTTTCCTCCGGCCGGCTGGCGGGCATCGGGGCTGCAATCGTCGTGCTTATCTGGCTGGCCAGCGGATTCTATGTGGTGCAGCCGGACCAGCAGGGCGTGGTGCTGCGCTTCGGCGCCTTCGTCGGCACGACCGCGCCGGGCCTCAACTACCATCTACCCTGGCCGGTCGAGGAGGTGCTGCTGCCGGCGGTGACGCGCGTCAACCGGACGGATATCGGCTTTCGCCCCGCGCCGAACCCTTCCGCGCCGCCGATCCAGATCGCCGACGAAAGCAGCATCCTGACGGGCGACGAGAACATCGTCTCGGTCAACGCCACGGTGTTCTGGCGCATCTCCAACCCCGAGGAGTTCCTCTTCGCGGTCCGCGATCCGACGCAACTGGTGAAGCGGGTGGCCGAAAGCAGCCTGCGCGAGGTGATCGGACTCATGATGCTCGACCCGGTGCTCACCTCCGGGCGGGCGGCGATCGAGCAGCAGGTCCAACGCGACACGGCCGCCGTGCTGGCGAGCTACCATGCGGGCGTGGAGGTGCTCGGCGTGCAGCTGCAGCGGGTCGATCCGCCGACCCAGGTGATCCCGGCGTTCCGTGACGTCCAGGCCGCGCGCGAGGACGCGCGCCGCGCCGTCAATCAGGCCGAAGGCTATCGCAACGGGGTGGTTCCCCGCGCCCGCGGCCAGGCGGCGCAGATCGTTGCGGCCGCGGAGGGCGAAAAGGCCGCCTTGATCGCCCAGGCGACCGGGGCGGCGAAGCGCTTCGACAGCGTGGTTGCCGCCTATCACGGCGCCCGCCAGGCGACGCTCGAGCGAATTTATATCGAGACCATGCAGGACGTGCTCGGCAACGCGTCGACCGTCGTGGTGG
>DATJTV010000393.1:0-8627 GCA_035503055.1 Acetobacteraceae bacterium | reverse complement strand
GCTCAAGGGCGAGCCGATCGATCTCGGGCGCATCCGGCTGCCGGCCTACTTTATTTCCACGCGCGAGGATCATATCGCGCCGTGGAAGGCGACCTATCGCGGGGCGCGGCTGCTCGGCGGCAAGACCCGCTTCGTGCTCGCCGCTTCGGGGCATATCGCCGGCATCGTCAACCCGCCGGACAGCGGGAAATACAACCACTGGATCAACAAGGAGATGCAAGCCGACCCTAACGAGTGGCTCAAGGGAGCGACCGAGCTTGCGGGCTCATGGTGGCCGGACTGGCATCGCTGGGTGAGCGCGGAGGCGCCCGAGCGCGTGCCGGCGCGGATCCCGGGCGAGGGCAAGCTCGCGGCGATCGAGCCGGCGCCCGGCTCCTACGTGAAGGTCAGGCTGACCTGAGCGATACAACCGCCGGGTGATGCCCGTCTCCTTTGTTGACCGGTGGGGGCGGCGAATCTGCCTTGTTTTTCGGCAGATTTTTGCAAGGCCCTGAATTGGTTCATGTTTCACGTGAAACATCAATACAAAGGGCGAGTGGCGCTTGTCCCCTTTTGCGTGATTCGGAGATTCGGCGCGCATTTTTAGGGAGGGCCGGCGCACGCGCCGGGCCGGCGGACAAGGACGGGTTAACGGAGCGGAAACAACCGCAGTGCAAAATCGGATGGAAGGTTAGCGCCAGGACGGCGCCCGAACCATGCGCCACCCATCGAAACGGGGATCGGCCATGCCGAGCGATCTCACGATCCATCCCGCCGCAAGCGCCGCGGCGGCCGCGCAGCCCGAGCCGCCCAATACCAAGGACCTCCCGGTCGGCGCGGCGCTCACACCTGCGATGCCCGTCATCCCGACGCTCACGCTCAATCCCGAGACCGGCATCGTCGTCATCGATTTCCGCAACGAGGCCGGAGAGATCGTGAGCTCGATTCCGACCGCGCAGCAGCTCTCCGCCTACCGGGACGGAACCTCTTCGCCACCGGCACCGATCGCCTCCGACGCCGTTGCGCCGGATGCGCCGAGCCCGGATCTTCCGCAGAGCCATCCCCAGGGGCGGAGAGGAGAATATTGAGAATGGCAGCCCGGCGTTCGACATTCCCCAGGCCTGCCGGGTGCTGCGGAGGAACTCAGCGCATCAGAATCCCCTGCCCGGTTGGCAGCGTGAGGATCATCGCACCATGGGTAGCGGCGAATTCATCGAACGCCGCCTTCTGCGCCGCATGGCTCGCCCACGCGTAATCGTCGAGCAGCACGAGCGCTCCGGGCACGAGACGTTCCCAGAAGAAGGCGATCGCCGCGATCTCCGGGGCGACGATGTTCATGTCGATGGAAAGATAGGCGACGCGCCTTTCCGGCGGAAAGGCGGCGAGCGACTCGGGCACCGTGCCGCGCACCAGCCGGCAGCGCGGCCAGGGCACGAAGTTCGCCACCGCCTGGTCGTAGCACTCGGCGTATGAATGGCGGTTGTGCCAGCCGCCGATGCCGTTGCGCTCGGCCTCGGTCATCTGGCTCTCGGGGATGCCGGAGAAGGTATCGAAAAGCCAGAAATCCTTCTCGAGCGCGTTGAAGTCGAGCCAGTCGCAGATCGCGAGCGAGAGCATTCCGGTGTCCACGCCACATTCGACGAAATCGCCCGGAAGGCGCGCGGCCTGGCTTGCGACCCAGAGTGCCACGTGCACTGCCCAGCGCGCATCGTCGATCCCGGCGGCCTTGCGGTGGCCGCTGTTCCAGCCGCGCGCATAGGCGCGCCGGAAGCGCGGATCGTCGAGAAAGCCGGGGTTCTTGCCGAACACCCTGAGGCCCTGGCCGCTGAAGCTGTATTCCGCGATGCGGGGCGGGCCTCCCGCGGGCCAGACGATCTCCCCGCGGTCGTACTGCAGGGCAATCGCGCGCGGCAGCCGGTCGGGATCGATCGCCGGCGGAGGAAGCTCGCTCACATCAGCCGCTCCGTCCAGGTGCGAGGCGTGCGCGCGTTGTTGATCTCGATCTCGAGGTGATAGCGGAAGCGGCGCGGGCCGACGGCCTCGATGTGGGCGACGACGTCGCGGAGACCTTCATCGAGCGTGCGCGTCGTGCGATAGCCGAGCAGCCGCCGCGCCTTCTCGCTGCTGCACCAGGCGTGCTTCACCTCGGCCGGGCGATCGGCGAGATGGATCGCCTGGCCCTCGAATCCCGTGATGTCCTTGAGCCTGCGAAAGAGGGCGTTGACCGAGACGAACTCCTCGTCCGGGCCGATATTCACGACCTCGCCGATGGCGCGATCGGTGAGCCCCATCGCGAGCAGGGAGGAAAGACAGTCATCGACGTGGCTGAAGCAGCGCTTCTGCTCGCCATCGCCATAGATGTAGGGCTCGCGGCCTTGCAGCATGAGATTGGCCATGATGCTGGCGACGTTGCGATAGGGATCGTCGAATTTCTGGCGCCGGCCGATGATGTTGTGGGGCACCGCGATCGCGTACTCGAAGCCGTGCACGCGGGCGAGCTGGATCAGCGCGTGCTCGGCGGCCACCTTGGCGATGCCGTACGGATCCTGCGGGCGGGGCGAGAGATTCTCCTGGAAGGGCACCTTGTTGGTGCCGTAGCGCGCCATCGAGCTGCAGAACACGATGCGGCGCGCACCGTTCGCGATGGCGGCGGAGAACACCGCGGTCGAGCCGGTCAGCACATTGTCCATGATCATCGCCGGCGAGAAGACCGAAAGCCCCTCATAGGCGGTGGCGGCGCAGTGATAGACGAGGTCGGCGCCGCGCATCCCCTTTTCCATGGCGTTGAAGTCGCGGCAGTCGGACTGATGGAAGATCGCGTCGGGGGGAACGTTCAGAAGCTCGCCGCCGATCAGGCTGTCGCAGCCGACGACCTCGTGCCCGGCGGCGAGCAACCGCTCGGCGAGATGGCTGCCGAGGAAGCCCGCGATTCCGGTGATGAAGACGCGCATATCGTTCCTGCCTCAGCGCGTCAGAACGGCGCGCAGGCATTGCCCGCCCTTGTTGAACGGTTTCTCGACCGCGACGGCGGAGAACCCGAGGGCGCGCGCGAGGGCGCGGATCTTTCCTTCGGTGTAGGAGGAGTGGTGGAACTGGCCAGGGCCGTTCTGGTTGCCGAAGAACATCGTCTGCAGGATGCCCCATCGCTGGTCGAGCGCGCGGCCGCAGCCCGCGTAATGATCCCGGTGGCCGACGATGTAGAAGTCCCGCCAGTCGTCCGTCGCCTCGAGGAACGTTTTGCATACCCAGGCGAAGTCCGGCACCTCGATGACGAGCTGCCCACCCGCGCGCAGGACCCGCGCGAGCTCCTGCCACACCGCGCGCTCCTCGGCGAAGGTGAGGTGCTCGAGCACGTGTTCGGCCAGGATCGCAGCGACCGATCCGCGGGCGAAGGGCAGCGCGGTCGGGTCGATGTCGGTCACCACGCCGGGGGCGCGCGCGGTACGGTCTATGTTGATCCAACCCGGTAGAATCTTCGTGCCGCAGCCGATGTGCAGCTTCGTTTCGGAAACGGAGGCGAGAGGGAGGTCCATCGCTATGACCCGATCACACCGCGGCCGCGCAGGCTTGCTCTCGCGGGCCTGCCGCGAGGGCCGAAATCTCGTGCAGCGCGGCCGAGAAATCCGCCTCCGGGACGATCGCCCGCGCGGCGAGAAGGGATTGCGCGAGCTGGCCTGCGGCCCACGCGACGAGCGGAGGTGCTAGGCTTTCGATCTCGCCGAGCAGGGCGGGAATCGCCCGGCGGAGCGAAGCCGTCTCGGCGATCAGGAGCGGGTACCAGCGATTGCGGAAGACGGAAGGGACCGCTGCCATCAGATGCGCACGGCTCGCCGCATCGATGCGCGCCACCGCAAAGTTTTCGAGATGGGCGTAGGCGGTGGTGATGAGCGGGGTGCGCCAGCGCTGCTCGGCGAGCGGGCTCTCGAGCGGAACGCCGCGGTTGGCCGCGAGCGTCGCCCGGCGCGCCAGCTCGGCGACCGGGCGGCCGCCGTCGCGCCGCCAGTAGAGGATCTCGGGCACGTGACGGATCTCTCCGTAGAGGGCGAGCTCCGCGAGCAGCACATGATCCCAGCCGGCACGGTAGGCGATGGGCGCCAGCCGATCGACGGCGCTGCGGCGATAGACGCCCCAGAAGCCCGGCGAGCTCGTGTAGGTGCGCATCAGGTCGATCGCGCGAGCGACGGGGTCCGCACCGAGCGCCGAGAGACGATGCTCGGCCGGATAGAGGCTCTGCACCTTCGCTTCGCCGTGAAACACGAGCCCGGCGGCGTGGCACATCGCGCACTGCGGATGGGCGAGCAGTACCTCCATTGTCTTCTCGACGAAATCCGGGGCGATCAGATCGTCCGCCGATTTCGGCATGACGAAGTCCGCGTCTCCGGACCAGAAGGCGCGCTGGAATGCCGCCACCGCTCCGCCGTTGCATGAGAGGCGGAGGAGCCGGACGGCGGGCAGGCGCGCGGCATAGCTGGCGAGGATCGGGGGCGTTTCGTCGCTCGATCCGTCGTCGATGAGGGTGATGCGAAGTGCGGGCCAGGTCTGCGCGAGAACGCTCTCGATCACCGGGCCGACAAATGCCGCGCCGTTATGGACGAAGAGGTTGACATCGACGGCCGGGCGCGAAGTCACGGCGATTTTCTCCGTTCTGCGCAACAGGCGAGAAAACAGACCAAGGCTAGGGGCGATGCATTGCGGAAGAATGAATCGAAGCTTGATGTAGAGCAGCCGCCACGCGACGCATCGGCCCCGACCAGTCGCCCGGCCGGCCCTGGCGGAAGATCGTGAGCCCCGGATACCAGGGACTCTCGCGGCGCAAGCTGAGCCAGCGCCAGCAATTGTCGTAGCGATCGAGGAGGAATACGGGCTTGCCCAAGGCGCCGGCCAGATGGACAACCGAAGTGTCCACGCTGACCACGAGATCGAGATTGGCGATGATCGCTGCCGTGTCGGCGAAATCCTCGACGCTCGGCATCGGATCGAAGAGCGCAAGACCGGCCGGCGGCGATGCCGCCTCGTGCGCCTTTTCGCCCTTCTGGAGGCTGACGAAATCGATGCCTGGAATCTCCGCGAGCGGGGCGAATTCGGAAAATGCGAGACTGCGCCTGGCATCCAGCGTGGCAAAGCCCCGCAGCCAGGGGCGCGCCTGCCCGGCCCAGACAAGGCCGACACGAAGCCCGCGCGCCGGCGGCAGACGCGACGCCCAGGCGGCGGCCAAAGCGGGATCGGCACGGAGATAGGGGATTTGCGCCGGAATCGTCTCGAGCGTGGTCGCGAACGCGCGCGGAAGGCTGAAGAACGGGCAATGATGATCGAACGAAGGTAGCGCCCGATCCATAGCGACGACCTGCCCCAGGTGTACAAGCAGCCGCTCGAGCTCGCGCGGCACCGCGAGCAGCACACGCGCGCCGCGCGCGGCGAGCAGCGGCGCATAGCGCACGAATTGCAGCGTATCGCCGAAGCCTTCTTCGTGAACGAGCAGGACGGTGCGCCCTTCAACATCTTCGAGCGAGGGAAGCAGCGTCTCCAACGGCAGGCCCTGATGACCGGGCAACCGCAAACGCCACTCATAGTCCTGCCATGCCTCGGCGAAACGGCCGGCATGCAGCAAGGCCACCGCACGGTTGACGCGGATTTGCGGATCCTGAGGCGCCCGCGCCACCGCTTCATCATGCGCGGCAACGGCCTCCTCGAACCGCCCCTCGACCTTCAGCATCATGCCGAGATTCGACCAGCCGGACGCCGGACGCGGATCAAGAGCCACAAGACGGCGGAAATGGTCCGCCGCCACGCCGAATTCGCCGAGCTCGGCACGAGCGAGGCCGAGAATTTCCTGGCTCGCCGCATCGCCGCCCGCATCGACAGACTCGACGGCACCCGCCGCATCGCCCCGCGCCAGCAAGTGACGCGCGAACGCGCGCCTGAGCCTTCCATCCTCCGGCGCAAGCGCGAGCGCAGCCCGGTACTGCGCGCTCGCCCGCGCGCCCTCCCCCCTTCGCTCCAGAAGCTCCGCCAAATCACGGCACGGATGCGCATGGCCGCGCCGGGCCCGCGCGACACGATCGAGCAGAACCGCCGCCGCATCGACCTCGCCCCGCGCACCACGCGCCAACCCCAGCAAACACGTCGCGTCGATATCGGCGGGATTTTCCGCAAGCAATGCCTCGCACACACCGACCGCCTCGGCAAAACGCCCGGCCTCGATCGCCGCCAGCGCCGCGCGCAAGGAAGGCCAGGGGGACGCTGTCCCCCTTGGTCTTTGCTCGGTCCAGGCGAAGCGCAGGGCCTGGCCGAGGTTGCGTCCGAAGCGTGGTGCGTCGCAGAGCGGGCTTGCGGCGACTTGGGTGCGCAATTGGGTGCGCAGGCGCGAGAGTGTCGGGAGGTCCGAGGCTTTGGCGATGGCGAGGGTTTCGTAATCGGCGAGGTCGTGGGCGGCCCAGTCTTCGAGGCCGGCGTTGGAGAGGTGGCTCAGGGAGTGGCGGGAGGAGAAGGTATCGCCGGGCAGGGTGATGGTTGGGACGCCCATCCAGAGCGCTTCGCAGGTGGTGAGCCCGCCGGAATAGGGAAACGGATCGAGCTGGAGATCGACGCGTGCGTATTCGGCGAGGAATTCGCGATGGGGCGAGGCGCCGGCGAGGATCAGCCGATCGGCGGCGATGCCGTGCTGGGCGAAGCGCGCGGTGACCTCCTCGACGACGGAAGCTTCGGCGAACTGGTGGGTTTTGAGGAGGAGGCGCGAGCGAGGGACGCGCGCGAGGATGCGCGACCAGGTCGCGATGACGCGGGGCGTGACCTTGGCGAGGTTGTTGAGGCACCCGAAGGTGACATGGCCGGAGGCGAGCGCGGGCAGGGGTGCGACATCCGGCGCGTAGGGCGGCGGGCTGTAGCAAATGTATCCGTCGGGCATGCGCAGGAGGCGTTCGGTATAGAGGGGGTCGTAGCCCTCGGGGGTTTCCCATCGGTCGGTGAGGAACCAGTCGATCTCGGGGAGGCCGGTGCTGTGGTTCTGCATGCCGACCCATTTGATCTGCACGGGTGCGGCGCGATGGGCGAGCGCCGGCATGCGGCCGGAATCGCCGTAGCCGCCGAGGTCGATGACGATGTCGATCGCGAGGCGACGGATTTCGTGGGCGAGGGAGACGTCGTCGAATTGGCTGATGGCGTGCCATTCCTCGCAGGCGCCGTGGAAGCGCCGCGCGATCATATCGTTCGCTTTGGAGCCGGAGAGGCCGATCAGGGCGAATTCCGTGCGATCGAGCATTTCGAGGCCGGCGATCGTGAGCCAGCCGACGGGATGGACGCGGAGCGAGCCGGAGAGCAGGCCGATCCGGAGGCGGCGGGAGGGATCGGGTGGGGTGGAGAAGGCTGCGGGCGCCGGGCTGTGCGGAAGGCGCTCGGAATAGGCGCGCGCGGTGGCGAGAAGCTCGGCGGCGGTGATGCCGTCCCGGTAGGGGAGCGTGTTGCAGAGCGTGCGCCATGGGAGCGGGGCGTCCGGCGCGCGGGCGAGCGCGTCGCGGAGCAGGGATTCGCTTTCCTCCTGGCGGCCGAGGGAGCTGGCGGCCGAGGCGAGATTGCAGAGAGGGACGGTGGCGGGCCCGTGCTCCGCGATCAGCGCGGCGAGCTCGGCATAGGCGGCGCCGTGCCGGTAGCGGCGCATCAGGATGGCGCCGAGCGTGTTGCGGAGATCGGGCTGGGGCGCGCCGAGCGCGAGCGCCTGGCGCACCGCTTCTTCGGCCTCGTCGAGGCGGCCGGCGTCGGCGAGGCGGCCGCCGAGCAGGGCGTGGATCTCCGCTGCGTCCGGCGCGAGGAGCGAGGCCGCCGTGAGCGCGTCGATGGCCTCGTCCTCGCTTCCGAGGATGGCGAGGAGCACGCCACGCGCGGCGAGGGAGACGACATCGAGAGGGTTGAGGGCGATGGCGAGCGCGAGGCGCTCGAGCTCGGCCGCGCCGCTGCCGGCGCAGGCGGCGGCCTCGGCGCGGTGGAGCGCGAAGGCGAGCGTAGCGGGTGCGATCCGGCCCGCTTCGGCGAAGGCGCCGAGGGCAGCGTTCCAGTCCGCGTCCTTGACGGCGACGAGGCCGAGCGCGTCCCAGAGGTCCGCCCGATCGGGGGCGGTGCGGCAGGCCTCCCGGAGCCGCTTGCGCGCGCGCTTGCGGGCGGAGGGGCGGCCGTCTCGCGCGAGCAGCGCGGCCACGTCGTTGAGCGCGAGCAGCGCGGCTGCGTCGGTGAGCGCGAGCAGCGCGGCTGCGTCGGCGCGCGCGGCTTCAGCGTGCATCGGCGGCGTGACCGAGGACAGCGATCGTTGCGGTATCGGAAGTGCTGTTTTCGTTCTGCCGGTGCTCGGTTTGGACGTGGCGTGGAACGAGGCCGGCCGCGCGCGCCGCGCGTTCGAGAGAGGCTTGCGTGTGGGCGTAGTGGCCGTCCGGGCGGAGGCGCCATTCGTGATGCGCGGCGAGCGGCTGAGGGATGGAATCGAGCGAGAGGATGAAGGCGCCGTGCGGGGCGAGGCGCGATGCTATGGCGGCGAACAGGGGATCGAGCGAGCCGAGCCAATTGAGGAGGTCCGCGGCGAGGATGAGGGGAAAAGAGCGTTGGTCCTCGGCGAGGAAGGCGATCGGGTCGGCGTCATGCAGCTCGGCGTAGAGGCTGCGGGA
>DATJTV010000392.1:0-3239 GCA_035503055.1 Acetobacteraceae bacterium | reverse complement strand
AACCCTGTCAAGACCCTGCCCCCTACACCCCCTTAGATGGGCCAGATCGTGGGTACCCTAATGGCTCGACCAGACGATCCGGTGCATGAAGGAGACCTCGTTGGGGTCGAGCCGCTGCACCGGCTGCGGCGGCGCGAAGCGTCGGAGCACCAGCCGCCGCGCCGCCCGTTCGAAGAGCTCGCGGCCGAAGAGCGCGCCCTTGCGCAGCCGCACGACGACGCGGTCGCCCTGCCGGACCGGCGCGGCCGGCGAGACGATGACGATGTCGCCCTGGCGGAACACCGGGGCCATCTCGGCATCCCCGATCGCCAGCGCATAGGCGGCGGGATCGCCGATCTCGGGGTGGTCGAACTCCTCGGGCGCATTGCCGGTGGGCCTGCCCTCGCCGTCGAAGAAGCCGTCGGTCTCGGGGCATGGCAGCGGCAAAAGCGGCAGGCGGCGCAACCCCGGCCGGGGCAGCACTCGCGGCAGCGCCCGCGCACCGCTCACCAGCGCGGTAAAGGACTCGAGCGGCGTCCGCGTCGCGATCAAGACCTTCGCCAGGCTCTCGGTGCTCGGCCAGCGGGCGCGCCCGTCCGGCAGCTGGCGCTTGGCCGGCGTGAAGGTCGTGGGGTCGAGCCCGGCGCGCCGGGCAAGCGCCGAGACGGTGAGGCCGTGCTCGGCGGCGAGCGTGTCGAGCGCGCGCCATATGTCGTCGTGTTGCATGGGCGGTGCGCCTGGAACGCGCGGAGAAGCGCGCGATGGGAGTCGACGATCATGACGGCAGGCGGCGCGGAAGGAAAGGGCTCGGCTCAAGGCGCGGTGCGCTTGAGGATCTCCCTGTCGTGGCGGTCCTGCCCGAGCGCGGTGATCTCGAAGCGGGAATCGGCGCGGCGGCGGACGAGCCCCATCGCCTCGAGCCGATGCAGGCAGGGGCCGTCCTTGAGTCCGTCCGGCCGCCCGATCGCGCCGGCGAGCACGAGCCGATGCAGCGTCGCCCGGCAGCACGTCTCTAAATAAGGCTCGTTCCACATCGCGCCGGCCGGTCTAGCCAGTCCCGCCCGCTTGCGCCAGCTTCCCGCCATGTCCGGATCCAGGCTCGCAATGGCCCTCCTCGTGCGGCTCGATCCCGAGCGGGCGCACGGGCTGGCGCTTGCCGCACTCCGGCTCGGGCTCGCCGGCCGTGCGACCACCCCGGACGACCCGATCCTGGCGACCGAGGCTTTCGGCCTCCGCTTCGCCAACCCGATCGGGCTCGCCGCCGGCTTCGACAAGAACGCCCTCGCCGTCCTGCCCCTAATGCGGCTCGGCTTCGGCTTCGTCGAGGCGGGCGGCGTGACCCCGCTCCCCCAACCCGGCAATAAGCGGCCCCGGCTCTTCCGGCTCGCCGAGGACCGCGCGGCGATCAACCGGATGGGCATGAACGGGCGCGGCCTCGCCTCCTTCGTGTCCCGGCTCAGGGCGCTCGGCTCACGCCCCGCCGTCCTCGGCGCCAACGTCGCGATCAACAAGGAGGGCGCGGACCCCATCCGCGACTATCCCGCACTCGTCGCTGCGGTGGCGCCTGATGTCGATTACGTCGCGATCAACGTCTCCTCGCCCAACACGCCGGGGCTTCGGGACCTCCAGGGCGAGGCGGCGCTGACTTCGATCTTGGGCGGGATTGCGGCGCTCGTGGCGAAGCCGCCGCCCTTGCTCGTGAAGATCGCGCCCGATCTTTCGGAGGAAGCGCTCGCTTCCGTGGTGGAGGCTTCGATCGCTGGCGGGGCCGCCGGCCTCATCATCGGCAACACGACGACGGCGCGGCCGGCGAGCTTGCGGGCGCGGGACAAGGCCGAGGCGGGCGGGCTCTCCGGCGCGCCGCTCTTCGCGCTCTCGACGGAGGTTCTCGCCGGCGCCTCTCGCCTCGCCCAAGGCCGCCTCACGTTGATCGGCTGCGGCGGCGTCTCGACGGGCGCGAAGGCTCTGGAGAAGATCCGGGCGGGGGCGAGCCTTGTGCAGCTCTACACCGCCTTCGCCTACGAGGGGCCGGCGATCGTCCCGCGCATCAAGGCCGAGCTCGCGGCGGCGCTGCGGGCTGAAGGGTTCGCATCGGTGAGCGAAGCGGTGGGGAAGAGATGAGGCATGATTCGGGCATGGCGCGGCTGGCGGGCGAGTACAGGGGTTTCGTCGTCGATCTTTGGGGCGTCGTCCATGACGGCGTCGCCCCGCTGCCGGGCGCGGCGGACTGCCTGGCGCGCATCCGCGCCGGCGGCGGCCGCGTGGTGCTGCTCTCGAACGCGCCGCGGCGGTCTGCGGTCGCTTCCGAGGCGATGGGGAGGATGGGGCTCGGCGCGGCGCTCTATGACGGGATCCTGACCAGCGGGGAGGCGACGCACATGATGCTGCGCGAGCGGACCGACCCATGGTTCGCCCGGCTCGGCCGGCGCGTGTTCCATCTCGGGCCGGAGCGCGACCGCAACGTGATCGAGGGGCTCGACTATGTGCGGGTCGAGGAGCCACGGGAGGCGGAATGGGTGCTCAACACCGGGCCGGACGATCATCGCAACCCGACGCGGCTCGCCGAGTTCGAGCCGGTGCTCGAGGAATGCGCGGCGCGGGCACTGCCGATGGCCTGCGCCAACCCCGACCGCGAGGTGATCCGCGGCGGCGTGCGGGTGCTCTGCGCCGGCGCGCTCGCGGACCGCTATCGCGAGCTGGGCGGGGAGGTGCGGCGCGTGGGAAAGCCCGACCCGGCGGTGTACGAGCCGGTGCTGGCGATGCTGGGTGTGGTGCGCGAGCTCGTGCTCGCGGTGGGCGATGCGCTGGAGACGGACATCGCCGGCGCGGCGGCGGCCGGCCTCGCCTCGTGCTGGGTGCTGGGCGGGATCCACGGCGAGCGGCTCAAGGGCGACCGCCAGGCGGCCGAGGCGGCGGCCCGGCTTGCCGGGCTCGCGCCGGTGGCGACGGTGCCGGAGTTCGTCTGGGGCTAGTTTCCCGAACGGGCGAGGGCGGCGAGCAGGCGGGCCTGGGAACGCGCGCCCTTGTGGAGGCACTTGAGCTCGAACTTCTCGTTCGGGCTGTGGACCTTGTCGTCCTCCAGGCTGAAGCCCATGAGCAGCGAGTCGATGCCGAGCGCCCGGGAGAGCGATTCGACCACCGGGACCGAGCCGCCGCAGCCCATCATGACGGGCTCGCGGCCGTACTCGTCGGCAAGCGCCGAGCGGGCGGCGCGGACGTAGGCCGAATCGAGCCCGACCTCGATCGCGCGCGAGGCCGAG
>DATJTV010000391.1:0-20347 GCA_035503055.1 Acetobacteraceae bacterium | reverse complement strand
GGATGCGTCCACATCCCCTGCTGGATGTGGCCGACCGTCGCCATGTCGAAGGCGTTGAGGCGGATCTCGCGGCTCACGGCAGGCCACGCTGCATGAAGAGGAGATCGAGCCAGCGGTCGAACTTGCGGCCGACCTCGCGCAAAAGCCCGGCCCGCTCGAACCCCAGCCGCTCGTGCATGCGGATCGAGCCCTCGTTCGCCGCATCGATCCCCGCGACCATCACGTGCTTGCCGAGCGCAGCCGCCCGCGGCAGCAGCGCGGCCACCAGCGCCGTGCCGATCCCTCGCGCGCGTGCGTGAGCGGCGACATGCACGGAATGCTCGACCGTATGCCGGTAGCCCGGCCACGGGCGGAAATCGCCGAAGCTCGCGAAGCCGAGCACCGAGGCTCCGTCCACCGCCGCCAGCACCGGAAAACCCCCCGCCGCGCGAGCTTCGAGCCACGCTCGCCGATCCTCGAGCGTGGCCGGCGCCTCGGTATAAACCGCGGTCGAGGTGGCGATGACGTCGTTGTAGATCGCGAGGATGCCGGGCAGGTCGGCTTCGGTTGCGTCGCGGATCAGCACTTGCCCTCCAATCGCCGGTAGCGCGCGCCGGCTTTATCCACTATGATGGAAATATGGATACCATACAAGATGCCTCGTCGGATCTCGGCGCCCGCCTCGCCGGCCGGCTGCGCGCCGAGCGGGAGGCGCGCGGCTGGCCGCTCGCCCTGCTCGCAAAGCGCTCGGGCGTGTCGCGGGCGATGATCAGCCGGGTCGAGCGGGGCGAGGCGAGCCCGACGGCTGCGCTGCTCGGGCGCCTCTCGGGCGCCTTCGGCCTCACCCTCTCGGCGCTGCTCGCGCGCGCGGAGGCCGATGCGACGGGCCGCCTCCTGCGCGCCGAGGACCAGCCCACCTGGGAGGATCCCGCCACCCGCTACCGCCGCCGCGCGGTCTCGCCGCCGGGGGCGGAGCCCGAGCTGGTCGAGGTGACGCTGCCGCCCGGCGTGCGCGTGCCCTTCCCCGCCGCGGCCTACGCCTTCCTCCGCGGCCAGTGCCTGTGGGTGCTGGAGGGCAGGCTGGAATTCTCCGAGGGCGGCACCACCCACCATCTCGCCGCCGGCGACTGCCTAGCCCTCGGCCCGCCGGCGGATTGCACGTTCGCCAACCCCTCGCCGGACGCGCCCTGCCGCTACCTGGTCGCGCTGGCGCGCCGCTGAAGGCCGAGGGGCTCTGCCCCTCGGACTCCCCGGCAAAGGCGGAGCCTTTGCAATCCATTACTTATCTAAACGGATGGGGGTCTGGGGCCTCAAGGCCCCAGCGGGGGGTGCAGGGGGGCAGAGCCCCCCTGCTCAGACGCGGAGCAGGTGCACGTCCACCAGCGGGCGTTTGCCGTAGCGGCGGCCGAGCACGCGGCGCAGCGCCGCGCGCGCGGCGTCGGCGAGGGCGTCGTCGTCGCGGCGAAGCTCGGGCGGCAGGTCGGCGAGGGCGGCGGCGAAGGAGCCGCCGAGGGCGGCGATTTCCGGGTCGTCGGTCTCGAGGAGCCCGGGCGCGCTCACCTGGGGCTCGCCCACGAGGCGTCCCGCGCGATCGACGGCGAGGCTGCCGAGCACGTAGCCGTTGCCGAGCATGCGCCGCCGCGCCGCCATGACACCGCCCTGGAGCGGGACGAGGCGGCTGCCGTCCAGCACCAGCCGCCCGACCGGAGCGGAATCGATCACCTCGGGCTCGCCCGGCACCAGGCCCAGGACCTCGCCGTCCTCGAGCAGGATCGGGCGGATGCCGAGCTCCTGGGCGAGGCCGGCGTGGGCGGCGAGATGCCGCCATTCCCCGTGCACGGGGACCGAGTAGCGCGGCTTGACCAGCCGGTAGAGCTTGCGCAGCTCGTCGCGCGCGGGGTGGCCGGAGACGTGCACCATGTGATCGGAATCGGTCATCAGCCGCACGCCGCGCCGGACGAGATTGTCCTGGACCGTGCCGATCGCCCGTTCGTTGCCGGGAATGACGCGGCTGCTGTAGATCACCGTATCGCCTTCGCCGAGCGCGATGCGCGGATGCGTGTCGGCGGCGATGCGCGAGAGGGCGCTGCGCGGCTCGCCCTGGCTGCCGCTCACCAGGAGGAGCAGGCGCTCGTCGGGCACGTCGTTCGCCGCATCCTCCGAGAGGAAGGGCGGGATCGTCTTGAGGTAGCCGCAATCGCGCGCCGCCGCCTCGATATTTCGCAAGCTGCGCCCGGCCACCGCGACCGCGCGCCCGGCGGCGCGTGCGGCGAGCGCCACCGATTCGACACGCGCGACGTTGCTCGCGAAGCAGGTGACCGCGACGCGGCCCGTGAGATCGCCGATCAGCGCCGCGAGCGTGCGGCGCACGTCCGCTTCGGACCCGGAATGGCCCTCCACCATCGCGTTGGTGGAATCGCAGATCATCGCGAGCACGCCCTCGCCCCCGAGTGCGGCGAAGGCGGCCTCGTCGGTCGGCGGCCCGATCAGCGGGTTGGGATCGAGCTTCCAGTCTCCCGTGTGCAGGACGGTGCCGGCCTGCGTGCGGATGACGAGCGCCTGCGCTTCCGGGATCGAGTGCGCGACGCGGAGGAACTGAAGCGAGAAGGGGCCGAGCGTGAAGCTTCCGCCCGGCGGCACGATATTGACCTTGACCTCGCCGAGCAGGCCCGCCTCGCCGAGCTTGCGGCTCAGCACCGCGGCCGCGAAGGGTGTGGCGTAGACGGGGCAGCGGAGCTGGCGCCAGAGCCACGGCACCGCGCCGAGATGGTCCTCGTGGGCGTGGGTGAGGACGAGTGCGAGGAGCGAGGCGCGGCGGTCCGCGATGAAGCCGGGATCCGGCAGCATGATCTCGGCTTCGGGGTATTCGGCGGAGCCGAACCCGATGCCGCAATCGACCGCGAGCCACTTGCCGGCGCAGCGGTAGAGATTGAGGTTCATGCCGATCTCGCCGGTGCCGCCGAGCGGCAGGAAGGCGAGGTCCGCCGCTTCGCCGTCCATGGCGTCCATCAGTCGGCGTCCTGCGGGCGCGCGCGGTCGCGGCTGAAGACCGGGCGCGGATTGCGCGCCGCCAGCAGCCTGAGCCCGTGCAGCGTGAGCTCGAGGTCGACCTGCTCGATCAGCGGAATGCCCTCGGCAAAGAGCGGTGCGAGACCGCCGGTCGCCATGACCTTCAGCGGCGCGCCGAACTCCGCCCGGATGCGCGAAACGAGACCTTCCACCAATCCCACATACCCCCAATAGATTCCCGAGCGCATGGCCGCGACCGTGCCGCGCCCGATCACCGATTGCGGCCGGCCGATGCCGATGCGCGGCAGGCGCGCGGCGGCGCGGTGCAGCGCCTCGATCGAAAGATTGATCCCCGGCGCGATGACGCCGCCCTGGTAGGCGCCATCGGCGCCGACGACGTCGAAGGTGGTCGCGGTGCCGAAATCGATGACGACCATCGGGCCGCCATAGAGCTGGTGGGCGGCGAGCGCGTTGAGCAGCCGGTCCGCGCCGACATCCTCGGGATTGTCGACGCTGATCGAAAATCCCCAGTCGAGCGTGGCGCGCGCCACCAGCGGCTCGGTTGCGAACCAGTCGCGGCAGAGGCGGCGGAGGTGATAGAGCGCGGCGGGCACGACCGTGCCGATCACCGTGGCCTCGATGTCGGCCGGTTTCAGCCGCGCGTGGCCGAGCAGCGCGAGCAGCCAGACGGCATATTCGTCCGACGTGCGGTCCGGCAAGGTGGCGATGCGCCAGATGCCGCGCCACTCCGCGCCGTCGTGCACGGCGGCGACGACGTTGGTGTTGCCGGCATCGATCACGAGGAGCACGGCAGGTCCGCGAGATCTTGCAGCACTTCTCCGGACGCGAAGGTCTCGATGCCCGCTTCGGTCGCGAGCTTGAGCGCGCCCGTCTCGGTGAGGCCGGCGAAGCGGCCGCTCCGCGCCCGCCCCGCGGCGTGGAAGGCGAGCGGCGCGCCCGGAGGATGGGCGTGCGCGAGCCAGGCGGCGCGGATGGGCGGAAAACCTTCGGAGTCCAGGATGGTGCGCCAGTGGGAGAGGCGCGCGAGGACCGCGTGCGCCGCCGCCTCGGGGCTCGGCGGGGCGATGCCGGCGTCGGCGAGAGAGGCGGTGGCGCTTGATGCGGTGGAAGGTGGCGCGATGGAAGGTGGGGCGATGGAAGGTGGGGCGATGGAAGGTGGGGCGATCGCAGGTGCGGAGGCGAGGTTGGCGCCGATGCCGATCACCAGCCAGGCGGGGGCGCCGTCCGCACCGGTCGCGCTCTCGAGCAGGATGCCCGCGAGCTTGCGCCCCGCGAGCAGAAGATCGTTCGGCCATTTGAGCGAAAGCGCGGCCGGCTCCCGCAGGAACGAAGCGAGCGCCTCCCACACCGCAACGCCCGCGAGCAGCGCGTAGGGACCGGCCCGCGCGGTTTCACCCGCGGGACGAAGCAGGACGGAGAGGAAGAGGTTGCCGGGCGCGGAATGCCAGGCACGGCCGCTTCGGCCGCGGCCCGCGGTCTGCTCCGCGGCGAGCACGGCGAGTCCGTCCGGCTCGCCGGACGCGGCGAGTTGGAGGCAGAGATCCGAGGTCGAGGCCAGCCGCGCGTAGGAGCGGATGCGCCATGGCCCCAGACTTTTGCCTCCG
This sequence comes from Acetobacteraceae bacterium, assembly GCA_035503055.1. Taxonomy (GTDB): domain Bacteria; phylum Pseudomonadota; class Alphaproteobacteria; order Acetobacterales; family Acetobacteraceae; genus JAKAWQ01. The sequence goes on along the minus strand of DATJTV010000391.1, from coordinate 15,734 downwards.
GCTGGCGCCGGCCCGTTCACCCGAGCAGCACCTGCGCCGCCGCCTGTGCCGCGCCCACGAACGGTCCGGGAAAGAGGAAGAAGAAGGTGGTGAAGAGGCCGGTGCCGGCGGCGACCAGCGTGAGCATCACCGGCCGCGGATCGAAGGCGGCCGCCGGCTCGTCGATATACATCACCTTGACGATGCGGATGTAATAGTAGGCCCCTACGACGCTCGTCAGCACGCCGATGACGGCGAGCACCCACATCCCGGACTGCACGGCGGCGAGGAAGATGTAGAGCTTGCCGAAGAATCCCGAGAGCGGCGGGATGCCGGCCATGCTGAACATGAAGATGGCGATGGCGAGCGCAAGGCCCGGATCGGTGCGGGCGAGGCCGGCAAGATCCGAGATCTGCTCGACCGCCTTGCCCTGCCGGCGCATCGCGACGATGCCGGCGAAGGCGCCGACATTCATGAAGACGTAGACGACGAGATAGATCAGCACCCCACGCAGGCCGACCGCGGTGCCCGCGGCGAGCCCGACCAGCGCGTAGCCCATATGGCCGATCGAGGAATAGGCCATCAGCCGTTTGATGTTGGTCTGCCCGATCGCCGCGACCGCGCCCAGGATCATGCTCGCGATGGAGATCAGCTCGATCAGGAGCCGCCAGTTGTCGGCGAGATGGCCGAAGGGCGTCGCGAGCGTGCGCAGGATGAGCGCCATCGCCGCGACCTTCGGCGCGGTGCCGAGGAAGACGGTGACGGGCGTCGGCGCGCCCTCGTACACGTCCGGCGTCCACATGTGGAACGGCACCGCCGAGACCTTGAACACCAGCCCCGCGATCACGAAGACGATCCCGACCACGAGGCCGGCCGAAGTCGCCGGGGAGGCGCCGAGCGCGGCGCCGAGTGCGGAGAAGGACATGGAGCCGGAGAAGCCGTAGACGAGCGAGATGCCGTAGAGCAGCAGGCCCGAGGCGAGCGCCCCGAGCACGAAATATTTGAGGCCGGCCTCGCTCGAGCGCAGCGAATCGCGGTTGAACGCGGTGACCACGTAGAGGGCGAGCGATTGCAGCTCGAGCCCGAGATAGAGCGTCATCAGGTTCGCCGCCGAGACCATCACCATCATGCCGACGACGGCGAAGAGGATGAGCACGGGGAACTCGAAGCGCGCGAGGCCCTCCTGGCGGTTGTAGTCGAGCGAGAGCATGAGCGCGAGCGCCGAGCCCGCGAGGATGAGGATCTTCACGAACCGCGAGAAGGCGTCAACGACGAAGAGCCCGCCGTACGCGACGCCTTGCGGCGAGGCGAGGACGAGGAAGGCCGCGACCAGCATCGCGCCGAGCGCCAGCATGTTGCAGGCGAAGCTCTGATCGCGGCGGCTCAGCACGCCGAAGACAAGGATCGCCATCGCCGCGAGCGAGAGGACGATCTCGGGAAGGGCGAGGGTCCAGCTCATCGCGAGGCCATCGCCGTCAGCGTCGCGTGATGCAGCATCGCCGCGTGCGTCCGCACCATCTGATCGACGCTCGCCGCCCAGAAGCTCGAGAAGCTCGTGGGATAGACGCCCATCCAGAGGGTGAGCGCCACGAGCGGGACGAACACGGCGACCTCGCGCGGGCTGAGATCGAGAATTCCCTTGAGCTCCACCTTCGTCAGCACGCCGAAGATCACGCGGCGGTAGAGATAGAGCATGTAGGCGACCCCCAGGATCATGCCGACGCCGCCGAACAATGCGAGCCAGAAGTTCACCTGCATCGCCCCGATCATCACCAGGATCTCGCCGACGAAGCCCGAGGTCCCGGGAAGCCCGACGCTCGCGAGAGAGAAGAACATGAAGATGACGGCATAGACCGGCATCCGCTCGACGAGGCCGCCGAAGCGCGCGATCTCGTGCGTGTGCATCCGGTCGTAGAGCACGCCGACGCAGAGGAAGAGGGCCGCCGAGACGATCCCGTGCGAGAGCATCTGAAAGAGCGCGCCCTGGATGCCCTGGATGTTGAAGGTGAAGATGCCGATGGTGACGATGCCCATGTGGGCGACCGAGGAGTAGGCGATGAGCTTCTTCATGTCCTCCTGCGCGAGCGCGACGTAGGAGGTGTAGATCACCGCGATCACGCCCAAGGCGAACATCAGCGGCGCGAAGGCGGCGCAGGCGTCCGGCAGCATCGGCACCGAGAAGCGGAGGAAGCCGTAGGCCCCCATCTTCAGGAGCACGCCCGCCAGCATCACCGAGCCCGCGGTCGGCGCCTCGACATGCGCGTCCGGGAGCCAGGTGTGCACCGGCCACATCGGCAGCTTGATCGCGAAGGATGCGAGGAAGCCGAAGAAGAGCCAGCCCTGCATCGCGACCGGAAGCCGCGTGTGGAGCAGGGTCGGGATATCGGCGGTGCCGGTGTACGCCCAGATCGCCAGGATCGCGAGCAGCAGCAGGACCGAGCCGGCGAACGTGAAGAGGAAGAACTTGATCGCGGAATAGACCCGTCGCGACCCGCCCCAGATGCCGATGATGAGATACATCGGGATGAGGACGCCCTCGAAGAACATGTAGAAGACGACCAGGTCGAGCGTGGAGAACGTGCCGACCATCATCGTCTCGAGGACCAGGAAGGCGAGCATGTACTCGCGGACCCGGCGCTTGATGACCTCCCAGCTCGCGAGGATGCAAAGCGGAGTAAGCGCGGTGGAGAGGAGCACGAAGAGGACGCTGATGCCGTCCACGCCCATCTTGTACCCGAGGCCGTACTCGGGCATCCACGGCAGGCTCTCGACGAACTGGAAGCCGGGATTGGAGGGATCGAAGTCCACCCAGAGGACGAGGCTGAGCCCGAAGACGATGAGGCTCGTCCAGAGCGCAGCCCAGCGCGCATTGCTCGCAACCGTCGCCTCGTCGCCGCGGATCGAGAGGATCACCGCGGCGCCGACCAGCGGCAGGAAGGTGATCAGCGAGAGGACGGGGAAGCCTGCCGCGTTCATCGCTTCACCCGAAGACCAGGAAGACGGCGATCAGGACGACGACGCCGATCACCATCGCGAAGGCGTATTGCGCCACCGAGCCGCTCTGCAGCTTGACCGCCTCGGCCGAGGAATCGGTGGCCAGCACCGCGATGCCGTTCGGCACGCCGTCGATCACGGCGGCGTCGCCCACCTTCCAGAGGAAGCGGGCGAGCCACATCGTCGGGTGGACGAAGAGGAAATCGTAGAGCTCGTCGAAATACCACTTGTTGAGGAGGAAGAGGTAGATCGGGCGGAAGCGTTCGGCGAGCCACGCCGGGATATCCACGCGCACGATGTAGAACAGATACGCGGTCGCGATCCCGAGCAGCCCGACCACGAAGGGCAGCGGATCGAGCAACGCGGAAATGCTCGCGATCCGCGCGATCGGGTGAATAGCGGGCAGCACGAAGATGCTGCTGCCCCAGAAGCTCTGCCAGGCATGGCCGATGAACACGGGCTTGAGCGCGAAGCCCGTGCAGGCCGCGCCGATCGCGAGCAGGATCAGCGGCACGGTCATCACCGGTGGGCTCTCGTGCACATGCTCGAGCACGTGGGGCTCGACGCGCGAGCGTCCGTGGAAGGTCATGAAGAGCACGCGGAAGGAGTAGAACGCGGTCAGGAAAGCCGCAATCACGCCCATGACATAGCCGTAATGGGCGAGTCCCGAGGGGGCGGTTGCCGCGGAATCGAGGATCGCGTCCTTCGAGTAGTAGCCGGCGAAGGGGGGGATGCCGGAGAGCGCCAGAAACCCGACCCACATCACCGCATAGGTGATCGGGATCTTGCGCCAGAGCCCGCCCATCTTGCGCATGTCCTGCTCGTCCGACATCGCGTGGATCACCGAGCCGGAGCCGAGGAAGAGCAGCGACTTGAAGAAGGAGTGCGTGATGAGGTGGAAGATGGCAATCGGATAGGCGCTGATGCCGACGGCGAGGAACATGTAGCCGAGCTGCGAGCAGGTCGAGTAGGCGATGACCTTCTTGATGTCGTTCTGCACGCAGCCGATGGTCGCGGCGAAGAAGGCGGTCGAGCCGCCGATGAAGGTGACCATGCCGAGGGCCACCGGCGCGTATTCCATCAGCGGCGACATCCGCGCCATCAGGAAGACGCCGGCGGTCACCATCGTCGCGGCATGGATCAGCGCCGAGACCGGGGTCGGCCCTTCCATCGCATCGGGCAGCCAGGTGTGCAGGAAGAGCTGCGCGGACTTGCCCATCGCGCCGATGAAGAGCAGGACGCCGATCACCTCGAGGACCGGGAACGAGGTTCCGAACAGCGAGTACTCGGCGTGCGCGTGCGCGGGGACGGCGGCGAAGATGGCGGGAAAGCTGAGCGTGCCGAACTGGAGGAAGAGCAGCGCGATCCCGACCGAGAAGAAGAGGTCGGCCACGCGGTTGACGACGAAGGCCTTGATCGCGGCGGCGCAGGCGCTCGGCCGCTCGTACCAGTAGCCGATCAGCAGGTAGCTCATCAGGCCGACGCCCTCCCAGCCGAAGAAGAGCTGGAGGATGTTGTCGGAAGTGACCAGCATGAGCATCGCGAAGGAGAAGAGCGAGAGATAGCTGAAGAAGCGCGCCGAGCGATGCTCGTGCATCATGTAGCCGACGCTGTAGACATGGATCAGCATCGAGACGGTGGTGACCATCGCCACCATCACCGCCGAGAGCGTGTCGTATTTGAGCGCCCAGGAAACCGTGAGCGAGCCCGCGGTGATCCAGGTGGTGATCGGGATCACGCCCGCGCTCGTGGCGCCGATGCCGAGCAGGATGGCGCCGCTCACCCCCGCGATCGCGGCCACGATCATGAAGAGGATGGTGATCACCTGGCTCGCGCGCGTGCCGATGACGCGGCCGAAGAGGCCGGCGACCGCGGCGCCGAGCAGCGGGGCGAAGACGGCGACGAGGGGGAGCATCTCAGCCTTTCATCAACGTGACGTCCTCGACCTCGATCGAGCCGCGGTTGCGGAAATAGACGACCACGATGGCGAGCCCGATCGCGGCTTCCGCGGCGGCGACGGTGAGCACGAACATGGCGAAGACCTGGCCGACGAGGTCCCCGAGGGCGGCCGAGAAGGCGACGAGGTTGAGGTTGACGGCAAGCAGGATCAGCTCGATCGACATCAGGATGACGATCACGTTCTTCCGGTTGAGGAAGATGCCGAAGACGCCGATGACCAGAAGGAACGCGCCGACGGCGAGATAATGCCCGAGCCCGACCACCATGCTCAGTGCCCCTCCGCCCCATGGGAAGAGGCGTGGGAGGGAGCGTGGGCGGATGCGTGCTCCGGCTCCGGTCCCGGCGCAGGGAGGGGCTCGAGGATCCCGGTCTCCGTGGTGCCTGCGCCGATCGCCACCTGCACCATGGCGAGCGTGTCTGCCGGGCGCCGCGCGGTCTGCCGGGCGATGTTCTGCCGCCTCGCCTCCCGCCGCTCGCGCAGCGTCAGCACGATCGCGCCGATCATCGCGACCAGAAGGATCAGGCCGGCCGCCTGGAAGAGGAAGACGTATTTCGTGTAGAGGATGTTCCCGAGGGCAGCGGTGTTGGAGAGGTTGGCCGGCGTCGGCGAGAGCCTGAGGCCCGACACCCCCGGATGGAAGCGCCAGGCGCCCAGCACGAGGGCAAGCTCGGCGAGCAGCACGAAGCCCACCGCAGCGCCGATCGGCGCGTAGCGCTGGAACCCCTCGCGCAGCTCCGCGAAATTCACGTCGAGCATCATCACGACGAACATGAAGAGAACGGCGACCGCGCCGACATAGACGATGACCAGGATCATCGCCAGGAACTCCGCCCCGGCGATCAGGAAGAGGGCTGCCGCGTTGAAGAAGGCGAGGATCAGGAACAGCACCGAGTGCACCGGGTTGCGCGCGCTCACCACCATCACCGCCGAAGCGAGCAGGATCGCCGCGAAGACATAGAAGCCGATGGTTGCGATCACGGCCTGATCCTGCCCCGCTGCACCGTCAGCAGATCAGCGGTAAGCCGCATCGAGCTCGAGCCGCTTGGCGATCTCCGATTCCCACCGGTCGCCGTTGGCGAGGAGCTTGTCCTTGTCGTACATCAGCTCCTCCCGCGTCTCGGTCGCGAACTCGAAGTTCGGCCCCTCGACGATCGCGTCGACCGGGCAGGCCTCCTCGCAGAGACCGCAATAGATGCACTTGGTCATGTCGATATCGTAGCGCGTGGTGCGCCGCGAGCCGTCGGCGCGCGGCTCGGCCTCGATGGTGATCGCCTGGGCGGGGCAGATCGCCTCGCAGAGCTTGCAGGCGATGCAGCGCTCCTCGCCGTTGGGATAGCGGCGGAGCGCGTGCTCGCCTTTGAAGCGCGGGCTGATCGGGCCTTTCTCGTAAGGATAGTTGATGGTCGCTTTCGGCTTGAAGAAATAGCGCAGCGTCAGCGCCATGCCGGCCACCAGCTCGCCCAGCAGCAGGCTGCGCGCGGTACGGTCAAGAAACGCCATCGCCCCCTCCTTCCGCGGCGTGCCGGGGATAAACCCTTCCCATGCCGCCATCAAGCCGCATGCGGGAGCCAGCCGGTCGCCATCAATACCGCCGCCGTCAGCACGAGCCAGCCGAGCGAGAGGGGCAGGAAGACCTTCCAGCCGAGCCGCATGAGCTGGTCGTAGCGGTAGCGCGGAAAGGTCGCCCGGACCCAGAGAAAGACGAACAGGCAGACGAGGATCTTGAGGATGAACCAGAGCGGGCCGGGCAGCCACGTGAAGGGCGCGAAGGGCAGCGGCGAGAGCCAGCCGCCGAGGAAGAGAATGGTGGTGAGCGCGCTCATCAGGATCATGTTGGCGTATTCGCCGAGGAAGAAGAGCGCGAAGGCCATGGCGCTGTACTCGACGAAGAACCCGGCGACGATCTCGCTCTCTCCCTCGGGGAGGTCGAACGGCGCACGGTTGGTCTCGGCGAGCGTCGAGATGAAGAACACCACGAACATCGGAAAAAGCGGGATGCAGAACCAGACGTTCCGCTGCGCGAGCACGATGTCGTTGAGATTGAGGCTGCCGACGCAGAGCAGCACCGAGACCATGACGAAGCCCATCGAGACTTCGTAGCTCACCATCTGGGCGGCGCTGCGGAGCGCGCCCAGGAAGGCGTATTTCGAATTGCTCGCCCAGCCGGCGATGATGATGCCGTAGACCCCGAGCGAGCTGATCGCGAAGAGATAGAGGATGCCGACATTGATATTCGCGATCGCCCAGCCGTTGTCCACCGGGATCACCGCCCAGGCGAGGATGGCGAGGCCGAAGGTGATCATCGGCGCGAGCACGAAGAGCACGCGGTTGGCGCCGGTCGGGATGATCGTCTCCTTGAAGATCATCTTGAGCGCGTCGGCGAAGGGCTGGAGCAGGCCGAAGACGCCGACGACGTTCGGCCCCTTGCGGAGCTGGACCGCCGCGAGGACCTTCCGCTCGGCGTAGGTGAGATAGGCAACGGCGATCAGGAGCGGCACGATCAGCGCCAGCGCCTTGAGGAAGGTGAGGACGATCTCGCCCGCGATGGTCGCGAAGAAGCCGCTCATCTCCTACTCCGCGGCGAGTGCGGTGCCGGTGCCGAAGGTCGCCGTGCAGCGCGCCATGGTCGGGCTCGCCCGGCTGATCGGGTCGGTCCGGTAGTAATCCGCGATCGCGGGAACGAAGGGGCTGGGCAGCATCGCGGCCGGATCGCCCGCCGGGCCCGCGAAATCCTCGCAGAAGGCGCGGGCCACCGCGCCGACGCGGGCGAAGGCGGGATGGGCCGCTTCGAGCCGGCGGCGGAGGCTTGCGAGATCGTCATAGGGCAGCGGGCGGCCGAGAACGCCGCTCAACGCGCGCAGGATCTTCCAGTCCTCGCGGGCCTCGCCCGGCGGATAGACCGCGAGCCAGCCGCGCTGCGCCCGTCCCTCGGTGTTGACGTAGGTGCCGTCCTTCTCGGTATAGGCGGCGCCGGGCAGGATCACGTCCGCGCGCTCGGCGCCGCGGTCGCCGTGGTGCCCCTGGTAGACGACGAAGGTCGCCGGCGGAATCCGCGCGACGTCGAACTCGTCGGCGCCGAGCAGCCAGAGGAAATCGACGCCGCCGCCGCGCATCGCCCAGAACCCTTTGGCCCCCGGCCCGGGGACGAAGCCGAGATCGAGCGCGCCCACGCGCGCCGCGGCCGTGTGCAGGACGTTGAACCCGTGCCAGTCGGGCCGCAGCATCCCGCTAAGCGCGGCGAGCTGCCAGGCAGCGGCGAGCACGGCCTGCCCGTCCGGCCGGGCGAGCGCGCTTTGGCCGAGGATCAGCATCGGGTTCTTCGCGGCCTTGAGAAGTCGGGCGAAGGGATGCTCGCCCGCGAGCAGCGAAGCGAGGGTCTTCGGCCCCTCGCCCAGCCATTCCGCCGGATAGGTGAGGTCCGCCGGCGGGCCGATGAGGGCGGCGGGAAAGTTCCCCGCGAGCCAGCGCTTGCGGATGCGGGCATTGAGCACCGGCGCCTCGCGGCGCGGGTTGGCGCCGACGATCAGCGCCGCATCCGCCTCCTCGATGCCCGCGATCGTCGTGTTGAAAAGGTAGAAGTCGCGCCGGCTCGCATTGAGCCGCGCGCCGTTCTGGCGGCAATCGAGGTTCTGCGAGCCGAGCGCGCCCATGAGGTCCTTGAGCGCCAGCATGCTCTCGGCGTCGGCGAGATCGCCCGCGATCGCGCCCACCCGCTCGCCGGGAAGATCCTTGAGCCGTTCGGCGATCGCGGCGAACGCCTCGTCCCAGCCGGCCGCCTCGAGCTTGCCGCCGCGGCGGATCCACGGCCGGTCGAGCCGGCGCCGCTTGAGCCCGTCGATCGCGAAGCGCGACTTGTCGCCGAGCCACTCCTCGTTGACCTCGTCGTTGATCCGCGGCAGCACGCGCAGCACCTCGGGCCCGCGGGCATCGATCTGGATGTTGGCGCCCACCGCGTCGAGCACGTCGACGCTGTCCGTCCGCGCAAGCTCCCAGGAGCGGGCGACGAAGGCATAGGGCTTCGAGGTCAGCGCGCCCACCGGGCAGAGATCGATGATGTTGCCGGAAAGCTCGGAGCCGAGCGCCTTCTCGACATAGGTGCCGATCTCGAGGTCCTCGCCGCGGCTGGTGGCGCCGAGCTCCGCGACGCCCGCCACCTCGGTCATGAAGCGGACGCATCGCGTGCACTGGATGCAGCGCGTCATCACGGTCTTGACGAGCGGGCCGAACTCCTTGTCGGTCACCGCGCGCTTGGGCTCGCGGTAGCGCGAGCGGTCCCAGCCATAGCCCATGGCCTGGTCCTGCAGATCGCATTCCCCGCCCTGGTCGCAGATCGGGCAATCGAGCGGATGGTTGATCAGCAGGAACTCCATCACCCCGCGGCGGCCGTTGCGCACCATCAGGCTGTCGGTCTTCACCACCATGCCTTCGGCGACCGGCCAGGCGCAGGAGGCGACCGGCTTCGGCACCTTCTCCACCTCGACCAGGCACATCCGGCAATTGCCGGCGACCGAAAGCCGCTCGTGGTAGCAGAAGCGGGGGATTTCCTTGCCGGCGAGCTCGGCCGCCTGCAGCACCGAGGAGCCGGCCGGCACCTCGATCTCGATCCCGTCGACGGTGAGCTTCGTCATCGCCGCTACTCCGCCGCCATCCTGAGGCCCCGTCGCTTGTATTCGGCGATCCGCTCCTCGATCACCGGGCGGAAATGCCGGATCAGCCCCTGCACCGGCCAGGCCGCCGCGTCGCCCAGCGCGCAGATCGTATGGCCTTCGATCTGCCGCGTCACCTTCTCGAGCGTGTCGATCTCCTCGACCTCCGCGCGCCCTTCGACGAGGCGGTACATCACCCGCATCAGCCAGCCGCAGCCCTCGCGGCAGGGCGTGCATTGCCCGCAGCTCTCGTGCTTGTAGAACTTCGAGAGCCGCGCGATCGCCCGGATGATGTCGGTCGAGCGGTCCATCACGATCACCGCCGCCGTGCCGAGCCCCGATTTCACCGCCTGCAAACTGTCGAAATCCATCAGCACCGTGTCGCAGACCGATTTCGGGATCACCGGCACGCTCGCCCCCCCCGGAATGATGCCGAGCAGATTGTCCCATCCCCCGCGCACGCCGCCGGCATGGCGCTCGATCAGCTCGCGCAAGGGGATGCCCATCTCCTCCTCGACATTGCAGGGCTTCTCGACATGCCCGCAGATGCAGAAGACCTTGGTGCCGGAGTTGCGCGGCCGGCCGAGCGCGGAGAACCAGGCGGCACCGCGGCGCATGATCGCCGGCGCCACCGCGATCGTCTCGACATTGTTGACCGTCGTCGGGCACCCGTAAAGCCCGACCGCGGCCGGGAACGGCGGCTTGAGCCGCGGCATTCCCTTCTTGCCCTCGAGGCTTTCGAGCAGCCCGGTCTCCTCGCCGCAGATATAGGCGCCCGCGCCGCGATGGACGTAAACCTCGAAATCGTAGCCGGAGCCGGCGGCATTGCGGCCGAGCAGCCCCGCCTCGTAGCATTCCTTCACGGCCGTCTCGAGCCGCACCGCCTCGTTGTAGAACTCGCCGCGAATGTAGATGTAGGCGGCGACCGCGCCCATCGCGAAGCCCGCGATCAGGCATCCTTCGAGGAGCTTGTGCGGGTCGTTGCGCAGGATGTCGCGATCCTTGCAGGTGCCGGGCTCGCTCTCGTCCGCATTGACCACGAGATAGGCGGGCCTGCCGTCGGACTGCTTCGGCATGAACGACCATTTGACGCCCGTGGGGAAACCGGCGCCGCCGCGCCCGCGCAGGCCCGAGGCCTTCATCTCCTCGACCAGCTTCTCGCGTCCGCGGGCGAGGATCGCGGCGGTGCCGTCCCAGTCCCCGCGCGCGCGCGCGCCCGCGAGCCGCCAGTCGTGCACGCCGTAGAGATTGGTGAAGATGCGATCGGCGTCCGTCAGCATCGCCTCACTCCCCGGCTTCGGCGTCGAGGAGCGTCGTCGGCCCGCCCGCCGGCGCCGAGCCCTGCCGCCCGATCGCCGAGCCGGCCGGCGGGACCTCGCCCCGCCGCAGCGACGCGAGCAACCGCTCGGTCGCGGCGGCGTCCATGTCCTCGTAGAAATCGTCGTTCACCTGGAGGATCGGCGCGTTGACGCAGGCGCCGAGGCATTCGACCTCGGTCATCGTGAACATCCCGTCCTCGCTCGTCTCGCCCCAGCCCTTGATCCCGGTGGCCTGCCGGCACGCAGCGACGATCTCGTCCGAGCCGCGCAGCCAGCAGGGCGTGGTCGTGCAGAGCTGGAGGTGGAATTTCCCTACCGGCCGCTTGTTGAACATCAGATAGAACGTCGCGACCTCGTAGACCCGGATCGGCGCCATCCCGAGCCGAAGTGCGACCACATCCATCGCCGCCAGAGGAATCCAGGCAGCACCGGTGGTGCGCGCCATCTGCCGCTGCGCGAGGTCGAGCAGCGGCAGCACCGCGCTCGCCTCTCGTCCCGCGGGGTATCTGGCGAGAATCGCCGGAATCGCCGCCTCGCTCTCGGCGTCGAAGGCGAAGTTCTCAGGCTGCGCCGCTTCCTTTCCCGGATCGTCCGCCATTATCACCTGTCGATTTCACCGAAAACGATGTCGAGGGAACCGATGATCGCCACGGTGTCGGCCAGCATGTGCCGCCGGGCGAGAACCTCGAGCGCCTGGAGGAAGGCGAAGCCGGTGGCCCGGATCTTGCAGCGGTACGGGCGGTTCGTTCCGTCCGCCACCAGATAGACCCCGAACTCCCCCTTCGGCGCCTCGACCACGGTGTAGGTGGCGCCGGGGGGAACGTGGAAGCCTTCGGTATAGAGCTTGAAATGGTGGATCAGCGCTTCCATCGAGCGCTTCATCTCCGCGCGCGTCGGCGGCGAGAACTTCCGGTCCTGCACCTTCACCGGACCGGGACGCATCCGCGCCAGGCACTGCTTCACGATCTTCACGCTCTCGCGCATCTCCGCGATGCGCACCAGGTAGCGGTCGTAGCAGTCCCCGTTCCGGCCGGTCGCGACCGCGAACTCGACCTCGCCGTACATGTCGTAGGGCTGGGCGCGGCGGAGGTCCCACGGCACGCCGCAGGCGCGCAGGCACGGACCGGAGAACCCCCAGGCCAGCGCATCGTCGGGCGAGATCACGCCGATATCCACCGTGCGCTGCTTCCAGATGCGGTTGCCCGTCAGCAGCTCCTCGACGTCGTCGATGAATTTCGGAAATGTCTCGGCCCAGGCGGCGATCCTCTCGACGAGCCCGGCGGGCAGGTCGCGCGAGACGCCGCCCGGGCGGAAATAATTCGCGTGCAGCCTGGCACCCGACGCCGCCTCGTGGAACTCGAGCAGCTTCTCCCGCTCCTCGAACCCCCAGAGGCTCGGCGTGAGCGCGCCGACATCGAGCGCGTAGGTGGTGACGTTGAGGAGATGGTTGAGCACGCGCGTGATCTCGGCGAAGAGCGTGCGGATCCATTGGCCGCGCTCCGGCACCTCGATGCCGAGCAGCTTCTCGGTGGCGAGTGCGAAGGCGTGCTCCTGGCACATCGGCGAGACGTAATCGAGACGATCGAAATAGGGCACCGCCTGGATATAGGTCTTGTGCTCGATCAGCTTCTCGGTGCCGCGATGAAGCAGCCCGATATGCGGGTCCGCGCGCTCGACCACCTCGCCGTCCAGCTCGAGGATCAGCCGGAGCACGCCATGGGCGGCGGGATGCTGCGGCCCGAAATTGATCGCGTGATGGTCGATCTGGACGGTATGGGTGCGCGCGGGCGTCTGGGGCGCGGTATCGCTCATTCCTTCCGCTCCGCCTCTTCGCGCTCCTCATGCACCTTCTCATCGCCCGGCAGCGTGGTGATCCCTTCCCAGGGCGAGATGAAATCGAAGTTGCGGAAATCCTGCACCAGCTTCACCGGCTCGTAGATCACCGCTTTGCGCTCCTCGTCGTAGCGCACCTCGACATGGCCGGTGAGCGGGAAGTCCTTGCGCATCGGGTGCCCCTCGAACCCGTAATCGGTGAGGATTCGCCGCAGGTCCGGCTGGCCGGAGAAGACGATGCCGAAAAGATCCCACGCCTCGCGCTCCCACCAGGTCGCGACCGGCCAGACGCCGTGCACCGATGGGACGGGGGTCGCCTCGTCGGTGGTCACGATCACGCGCAGCCGCTGGTTCAGCGCCACCGAAAGGAGATTGTAGACGACGTCGAAGCGCTCGCCGCGCTCCGGCCAGTCGACGCCGCAGAGATCCATCATCTGCGCGAACTCGAGGCCGGGATCGTCGCGCAGGCGCATCATCAGCGCGACCAGGTCCTCCCGCCCGGCATGGGCGACCACCTCGCCCTGCTCGATCGCGGTCGCGCCGACCCCCGGAAGTGCCGCAACCTGCCGCTCGAGCGCCGCGACCCCGGCCGTTTTCTCGCTCATGCCGCCTCAGTCCCTGAGGATCGTTCCGGTGCGGCGGATCTTCTTCTGCAGCTGCATGATGCCGTAGACCAGCGCCTCCGCGGTCGGCGGGCAGCCGGGCACGTACACGTCCACCGGCACCACCCGATCGCAGCCGCGCACCACCGAGTAGGAATAATGGTAGTAGCCGCCGCCGTTGGCGCAGCTCCCCATGCTGATCACCCAGCGCGGCTCCGGCATCTGGTCGTAGACCTTGCGCAGCGCCGGGGCCATCTTGTTGGTCAGCGTTCCGGCGACGATCATGACGTCGCTCTGGCGCGGGCTCGCGCGCGGGATGATGCCGAAGCGGTCGAGATCGTAGCGCGGCATATAGGCGTGGATCATCTCCACCGCGCAGCAGGCGAGCCCGAACGTCATCGGCCAGAGGCTGCCGGTGCGCGCCCAGTTGACCAGCTTGTCGAGCCCTGCGACCACAAAGCCGCGCCCGGCGATCTCGCCGGTGATGCCCTTGACCACGGCGTCCTGCTCGGCGCCCGGCGCCAGCGCCTGGCGGTTCCAGGCGACCGCCGTCTTCGCTTCAATTCCCGCGCTCATGTCCTCATTCCCACTCGAGAGCGCCCTTGCACCACTCATAGATGAAACCGACGGTCAGCACCGCAAGGAACCCCACCATCGAAAGAAAGCCGAAAATCCCGATCGCGGAGAGGCTCACGGCCCAGGGAAAGAGGAAGGCCACCTCGAGGTCGAAGATGATGAAGAGGATGGCGACCAGGTAGTAGCGCACGTCGAAGCGCCGGCGCGCGTCGTCGAACGGCTCGAACCCGCATTCGTAGGCGGAGAGCTTCTCCGCGTAGGGCTTCTGCCGGGCGGCGAGCAACGAGCCGCCGACCAGCGCCCCGGCGATGACGGCGGCCAGCAGCAGGAACGCCAGAATCGGCAGATAATGAACGATGATCGGCGGCATCCCCCTGTCCTCTGCCCACCCGGCCGGTTTTGCAGCGCAGCAGGCGGGGCGGACATTAGCCGCATCCACCCGCCCGCGCCATAGTGGCGCGGGGTGCTTCCCGGCCCATGGCGCGAGTGACGGGACTTGAACCCGCGACCTCCGGCGTGACAGGCCGGCGCTCTAACCAACTGAGCTACACCCGCGGACCGTGGACGGAAGGTTGGGCCTGTAGGCCGGCGACCCCGGCCCGTCAAGCACAGCGGTTCAAGCGCGGCCGGTCAGCCGCACCTGGGCGGTGACGGGTTCGAACCGCCGGCCCTCTCGGTGTAAACGAGACGCTCTACCACTGAGCTAACCGCCCCTGAGGAAATGAAGCCCGGCCGGCGCTCCGGCCGAAAGGGGTTCGGGAGAGGATTTCAGTTCACCGCGTCCTTGAGGGCCTTGCCGGCCTTGAACCGCACCGAGGTGGAAGCGGGGATCTTGATTTCCTCGCCCGTGCGCGGATTGCGCCCCTTGCCGGCCTTCCGCTTGGCGGTCACGAAGCTCCCGAACCCGACCAGCCGGACTTCCTGGTGTTTCTTGAGCGCCTTCTCGATGGCGCCGAAGACGGCATCCACCACCTCGCTCGCCTTGGCTTTCGCCAGATCGGTCTCTTCCGCGACGGCGGCAATCAGATCCATCTTGTTCACTCGGGAACCCCCCTTCCTCACATGCAGCTTGCAGAACGCGACCAGCCGGCCGCACGACTCGCGACGCTGGTCCCCGAGACTAGAGGGCCCGATTCCGCCCCGTCAACGAGACTGAAGACGCCGGCCCGCAAAACCCCGTGCCCGACTCGGCGCTGCGATGCAGCAACGGCACCGCTCGCGCACGCCTCAGTGCGGGAGGGGCAGTTGTTCCGCTGCCGGCGGCGGCGGGGTGACCTGAGCCTCCTCCGGCTCCTCCCAGATGATCGGCTCGGGCTTGCGCGCGAGCGCACGGAAGATGACCTCGTCCACGCTCGCCACCGGCACGATCGTCAGGTGCTTCTTCACGTTGTCCGGAATCTCCGCGAGATCCTTCTCGTTCTCCTTGGGAATCAAGACGGTGCGCATGCCCGCCCGCAGTGCGGCGAGCAGCTTCTCCTTCAGCCCGCCGATCGGCAGCACCCGCCCGCGCAGCGTGATCTCGCCGGTCATCGCGATGTCGCGGCGCACCGGGATCCCGGTGAGCGCGCTCACGATGCTGGTCGCCATCGCGATCCCCGCGGAGGGACCGTCCTTCGGCGTCGCCCCCTCCGGCACGTGGACGTGGATGTCCCGCTTCTCGAAGACGTTGGGCTTGATGCCGAAATTGATCGCCCGGCTGCGCACGTAGGAGATCGCGGCCTGCACGCTCTCCTGCATCACGTCGCCGAGCTTGCCGGTCTGCTTCACGTTGCCCTTGCCCGGCAGCAGCACGCTCTCGATCGTCAGGATCTCGCCGCCGACCTCG
>DATJTV010000390.1:0-9126 GCA_035503055.1 Acetobacteraceae bacterium | reverse complement strand
GCCATCCTAGGGGTGGGCTCGGTCACGGACGAAGGAAGGATCACCCTCAATTACGTTTCGCCGGACGCGAGATTTCGCGGGGTCAGCCGAACCTTGCTCGGCGCGCTCGAAGCCCGTGCCATAGAGCGAGGCAATGCGAGGTGCACGCTCACCAGCACCGAGACGGCGCGCCGCTTCTATCGATCCTGCGGCTACAATGAGGACGGGCCGCCCGTCGGCGAATTCGGCACAAGCTCGGGCTATCCCATGTCGAAGCCTCTCACGGCGCCAAAGCCCTGAGCTTCGCCTGCCCGGTGGTGTGCCGGCGCGGACAATGATTCGGAAGGAGGACGGATCGGATGACCTCGAATTCGACGCGATCCCGGATTTGGTACCAGAGCTTCGTCCATCCCGTCGAGCAACAGCCCTATATCGAGCGGCTTCAGGCGGAGCTCGACGCGGCCGCAAGCCCGGGCATCCGTTTCGAGGTGCACGGGCTCGATCCGCCCGACCATATGTTCCACCCGCTCACCGAGTTCCGGTGCGCGATGCAAACCATCCGCAATGCGCTGCGCGCCGAGCGCGAGAAATACGACGCCTTCGTCATCGGCCATTTCCAGGAGCCGGGCCTCCTGGAAATACGCGCGACCCTCGAGATCCCGGTCATCGCGCTCGGCGAGGCCAATCTGCTCGCCGCCTGCACCATGGGCCGCAAGTTCGGCCTCGTCACCATCGACCCGATCTTCATCGAGTGGCACGAGCGCCAGGTTCGCATGCACGCGCTGGAACAGCGCCTGGCGGGCGTGCGCGCCATCACCAACGACCTCCCGGGCTTCATGCAGGCCTTCACCGACGATGCGGCCTATCAGAGGGTTCGTGCCAATTTCGTCGAGCAGGTTCGCCCGCTGGTGGCGGCGGGCGCGGAAGTGATCCTGCCTGCCGGCGGTCTGCCGATGCTGCTCTTCGCTAGGGAAGCGCCGTTCCTCATCGACGGGGCGCTGGTGCTGAACGGCATCGCGGTCGCCGCCAAAGCGGCCGAGATGGCGCTCGGGCTCTATCGGCTCACCGGATCGGTGGTGAGCCGGCGCGGCACCTATGCGAAGGCCTCGCCACACTGCATCGGCGAATTCGCAGCCAGGCTCTGGTAGCGGGCGGATCTACCGCCAGCGCGCGAGCCGCGCCGCGGCCTCCGCCATGTCCTCCTCCGGCCCGCAATAGCTGAAGCGCAGAAAGTGATGCCCGCGCCTGCGGTCGAAATCGACACCCGGCGTCACGGCGATGCCCGCTTCTGCCAGCATTCGTGACGCGAACGCCGTGCTGTCATTGCTGCGCTCGGAGATATCGGCGAAGAGATAGAACGCACCCTCCGCCGGCGAGAGCTTCGGAAACCCCGCGCCGGGAAGCCGCGCGAGCAGAAGATCACGCGAGCGGCGATAGCGCGCGACGTTCGCCGTAAGCTCGTCCGCGCAATCGAACGCGGCCTCTGCCGCGATCTGCGCGATATGCGGCGCGCTGATGAAGAGATTCTGCGCCAGGCACTCGACCGGGCGCAGCAGATCCTCGGGGCAGACCATCCAGCCCACCCGCCAGCCGGTCATGCTGAAATATTTCGAGAAACTGTTGATCACCAGAGCACTTTTGCTGAAGGCGGCGGCCGTCGCTATCTTCGTGCCGTAGTTGAGGCCGTGATAGATCTCGTCGCTAATCAGCCGAATGCCGGCTTCGTCGCAGTAGCGCGCGATCGAAGCGAGTTCGTCCGCGTGTAGCATCGTGCCCGCAGGGTTGCAGGGGCTCGCGATGATGAGCCCGTGAGGCATTGGGTCCAGCGCCCGCAGCATCGCCACGTTCGGCTGGAACCGCGTCTCGGGTCCCGTTTCCAGCACCACGGGCTCGAGCCCGAGCGCGGTCAGGATATTGAGGTAGGGCGGGTAGAAGGGTGCGGTGAGCGCGATCCGGTCTCCCGGATCGAAGGCGGCGAGGAACGCGAGCGGAAAGGCGCCCGAGGCGCCCATCGTCACCGCGACACGCTCATCGGGCAGCGCGAGCCCGTACCACGCCGCATAGTGCCGCGCGATGCGCGCGCGCAAGCTCGGCCGCCCGAGTGCCTCGGTGTAGCCGAGCGAATCGTTGGAAGCGAGCGCCGCCCGCGCCGCTTCCCGCGCCCCCGCCGGCGCGCCGGTGCCCGGCTGGCCCACCTCCATGCGGATGATCCCGGGCGCCCCGGGCGCAAGCGCGGCGGCGCGCGCATTGGCGGCGCGAATCACGTCCATCACCAGGAACGGCGGCGCCGCGGCGCCGCGGCCGATCTTGAGCCCCATCAAAAGTGGCTCCATCCCGGGCGCGAAAACGTCATGAGCGCGCGGTCCGGTCCGCGCACCGTGACGGAGGGCGGGCCGGCGAGGAAGCGGCCGATTCGGGTGATGGCGAGCGTGGCACGCTTGACCTCGGCCAGGAGCGCCGCCTCCGAGGAAGGCGGGACGGCGAGCAGGAGCTCGTAATCGTCGCCGCCGGTGAGGCAGGTTTCGAGCCAGGAGGGTCCGGCCGCACGGGCGGGTCCCGAGAGCGGGACGAGGGCGGTCTCGATTTCGGCGGCAGCGCCGGCGGCGCGGCAGAGATGGCCGAGGTCCTGGACGAGACCGTCCGAGATATCCATCGAAGCCGCGGCGATGCCGGCGAGGCGAAGCCCGAGGCGGGGTTCGGGAAGATGGTAGCGTTGGGCGAGGAAGCCCGAGGGATCGGCGAGGCGGCCCTGAAGTGCGGCGAGGCCGAGGGCGCCGTCGCCGATTGTGCCGGTGACCCAGATCCCGTGCCCGGTGGCGGCGCCCCGGCGCAGCACGGCGCGGCCGGCATCGACTGTGCCGATGGCGGTGAGCGAGAGGGTGAGCGGGCCGGGGGTCGCGGCGCTGTCGCCGCCGAGGAGCGCGATGCCGAATTCGCGCTGGTCCTCGGCAAGGCCGGCGGCAAAGGAAAAAAACCAGTCGTCCGTGGTGTCGGCCGGGGCGGCGATGGTGAGGAGGTAGCCGAGAGGAATTGCCGCCTTGGCGGCGAGATCGGAGAGGTTCACGCGCAAGAGCTTGCGCGCGACGAGGTCCGGCGGGTCGGAAGGGAGGAAGTGAACGCCGGCCACCAGCGCATCGACGGTCAGCACGAGCTCCTTGCCGGCGGGAGGGGCAAGGAGGGCCACGTCGTCGGCGAGGCCGAGCCCCTCCGGCCCGGCGAGCGGGCGGAAGTACCGCGCGATCAGCGCGAACTCCCGGGGCAGCGCGCTCATTGCGCGGCGGTGGTGGGGAACTCGGCGGGGCGGAGGCTGCGTGCGAGCCGGTCGAGCACGGCGTTCACGAGGCCCGGCTCGTCGCCCCAGAAGAAGCCGTGCGCGACGTCGAGATATTCGTTGATCACGACGCGGGCGGGCGGGCCGTCCGCCATCGAAAGCTCGGCCATGCCGGCGCGGAGGACGCAGCGCAGCACGGGATCGAGCCGCTCGACCGGCCAGTCGGAAGGCAGAGCGCCTGCCATCAATTCGTCGCGCTCCGCCTGGCCGAGCGAAGCGGCGCGCACGATGCGCGTGAAGAGCGCGACCTCGGCCTCGGGCACGCTGCCCTCCTGGTAGCCGCCGGCGCCGGCGGACTCGCCGAGGCGATGGCGTACGAACTGGTCGATCACCTGGTCGGCCGCATCGCCCGTCTGGTCGCTTTGGTAAAGCGCCTGCACGGCCGCGAGGCGGGCGGCGGTGCGGCGGCGCAGGTTTTCGCGCGCCATCAGCCGCCGTCCCCTTTGGTAGCCCGCCAGGCGGCGCCGAAGCGGCGCGCCGCGACGATCTGCAGCAGTGCGGCGCGGGCGGCCTCCGCGCCCTTGTTGGGCCCGGACTCGCTCGCACGCGCGAGCGCCTGCTCGAGCCGATCGACGGTGAGGAGGCCGGTGCCGAGCGGGATGCCGAAGGCGAGTGCCACGTGCATCAGCCCGCCCATCGCCTCGCGGGAGATATGCTCGTAATGGTCGGTCTCGCCGCGCACGACGCAGCCGAGTGCTACGAACCCGTCATGGCGGGGCGGACCGCGCAGCGCGATGCGGATCGCCTGGGGAAGCTCGAACGCGCCGGCGACGTCCAGTATTTCGAAGCTCGCGCCGGAGCTTTTCAGGATGCGCGCGGCGCCCTCGGTGAGGCGCTCCACCACCTCGCGGTAATAGGGCGCGCGCACGATGAGAAGGTGCGGCGGCGGTCCCTCGACTTCGACGGGCTCGGCGGCGGGCGCGTTCTCGGTGCTCATTCGCCCGCTGTATCCCCGATCGGAAGCTGATCGACGATGTCGAGCCCGTAGCCCTCGAGGCCGACGATCGTCCGCTGCGTGTTGGAGAGCAGGATCATCCGCCGCACGCCGAGATCGACCAGGATCTGCGCGCCGATCCCGTAATCGCGAAGCTCGCGGTGGGGCCGCGGGCTTGCCGCCGCGGCACGCACGCGCTCGGAGAGTGCGGTCGCCCGCGCATCGCGGATCAGCACCACCGCGCCGCGGCCCTCGGTGGCGATCCGCCGCATCGCCCCGTGCAGCGTGTCCCACGCCGGGCCGCCCAGCATGTCGTGCAGGAGATCGACCGCGTGCATGCGCACCATCACCGGCTCGGGCCCGGAAAGATCGCCCTTCAGCAGCACCAGGTGCTCGGCATATTCGACCGTGTTGGCATAGATCAGCAGCTTCCACTCCCCGCCCTCGGCGTGCTGGAGCACGCTCTCGGCGACCCGCCGCACCAGCCGCTCGGTGCGGCGGCGATAGGCGATGAGATCGGCGATCGTTCCGAGCTTGAGGTTGTGGCGCTGGGCGAAGGCGACGAGATCGGGCAGCCGCGCCATCGTGCCGTCGTCGTTCATGATCTCGCAGACGACGCCCGAGGGGTTGAGCCCGGCGAGGCGGGCGATGTCCACCGCCGCCTCGGTGTGGCCGGCGCGGACGAGCGCGCCGCCCTCGCGCGCCATCAGCGGAAAGATATGGCCGGGGCTCACGATATCCTGATGTCCCTTCTCGGGATTGATGGCGACCGCGATGGTGTGCGCGCGGTCGGCTGCCGAGATGCCGGTGGTCACGCCCTCGCGCGCCTCGATCGAGACGGTGAAGGCGGTCTGCAGGCGCGAGCGGTTGGACTGGCTCATCAGCGCGAGCCCGAGCTGCTCGACGCGCGGGCGGGCGAGTGCGAGGCAGATCAGGCCGCGCGCGTGACGGGCCATGAAATTGACGGCCTCGGGGGTCGCGAACTGCGCGGGGATGACGAGGTCGCCCTCGTTCTCGCGGTCCTCGTCGTCGACGAGGATGAACATCCGGCCGGCCTGCGCCTCGGCGATCAGCTCTTCGATCGAGGAGAGATATTCGGCAAGGATCGCGGTCTTCATTGTGCCTCTGTCAGCCGGGCAACGTAGCGGGCGAGCATGTCGATCTCCAGGTTGACCGCATCGCCCGGGGCGAGCGAGCCGAAGCGCGTGACGCTCGCGGTGTGCGGAATGATGTTCACCGCGAAGCTTTCGGGTCCGACCTCGTTGACGGTGAGCGAGACCCCGTCCACGGCGATGCTGCCCTTGACCGCGACGAAGCGGGCGAGCGAGGGCGGGATGCGGAAGCGCCAGCGGACCGAGCCGTGCTCGCCCCGCGCCTCCAGCGCCTCGCCGACGCCGTCGACATGCCCCGAGACGATATGCCCGCCGAGCTCGTCGCCGAGGCGGAGGCTGCGCTCGAGATTGACGCGCGTGCCGGGCAGCCATTGCCCCAGCGTGGTGCGGGCGAGTGTTTCGGCCGAGACGTCGGCGGAGAACCCGTCCGCCCCGACCGCGACGGCGGTGAGGCAGCAGCCGGAGCAGGCGATCGAGGCGCCGAGGGTAATCGCCGCCGCGTCTTCCCACGGCGCCACGATCGCGATCCGCATATCGGCGCTTTCGCCGAGCGGGGCGATCTCGCGCACGGTGCCGAGCGCGGTGACGATCCCGGTGAACATCGCCTCAGCCGACCCTTGCGAACTCGGTCATCAGATCCTCTCCGACCGCTCGGCTCGCGAGGCGCCGGAAGCGGGGCATCGCGGCGAGCGGTTCGATCCCGAGCGCGGCCGCGGCCGGCCAGGCGTCCGCGCCGAGCAGCGCCGGGGCGTGGAACCAGACGAGCCGGTCCACGAGATCGGCCCGAACGAGGCCGGCGGCAAGCCCGGCCCCGCCTTCGGCGAGCACGGAGGTGAGGCCGGCGGCGGCCAGCGCGGCGAGTGCGGCCGCCAGATCGATGCCAATGCCGCCCGCCGGGAGGGCGAAGAGGCGGAGGCCGAGCGCCTCGAGGGCGGCGGCGCGCATGGCGTCGGCGCCTTCGCGGTGGAGGATCCAGGTGGGCGCCTCGCGGGCGGTTGCGACCAGCTTCGCGGTGAGCGGCAGGCGGAGCCCGCTATCGGCGACGATCCGCACCAGCGGCCGCGAGCGGAAGCCGGGCAGCCGGCAGGTGAGCTCCGGATCGTCCGTGAGCGCGGTGCCGATGCCGACCAGCACCGCGTCGTGCCGCCCGCGCAAGGCGTGCGCGGCGCGGCGGGCCGGCCCGCCGGTGATCCAGCGGCTCTCTCCCTCGTGCGTCGCGATCCTGCCGTCGAGCGTGGCGGCGAGCTTGAGCGTGATCGCGGGGCGGCCGTTGCGGACGCGGCTCAAGAACCCGGCGGCCACTTCCTCGGCCTCCGCCCGGAGCATCCCTTCCTCGACCGCAATCCCGGCCGCGCGGAGCCGCGCCAGCCCCTCCCCATCGACGCGCGGGTCCGGGTCGCGCACCGCGGCGAGGACGCGCGCGACGCCGGCGGCGATCAGCGCCTCGGTGCAGGGCGGCGTCGCTCCATGGTGGCAGCAGGGCTCGAGCGTGACGTAGGCGGTCGCACCGCGCGCCTGCTCCCCGGCCATGGCGAGCGCCACCGTCTCGGCATGCGGCCGCCCGCCCGGGGCGGTCGCGCCGCGGCCGACCACGCTTCCCTCGCGCACCAGGACGCAGCCGACCGGAGGGTTGGGCCAGGTCACGCCCCGGCCTCGCCGGGCAAGCCCGAGGGCGGCCAGCATGTGCGAACTGTCCGCGGCCGCGCTCACGGCGGTTCGTCGAGCGCGCCAACGAACGCCCCGAAATCCTTGGCCTCGCTGAAATCACGATAGACGCTGGCGAAGCGGATGTAGGCGACCGCGTCCACCTCCTTCAGCGTCTCCATCACCAGCTCGCCGATCTGCTTGGAGGGGATCTCGACCTCGCCGATCTGCTCGAGCTTTCGGACGATGCCGTTGACGATGCGCTCGATCCGCTCCTCCTCTACCGGGCGCTTGCGCAGCGCTATCCGGATCGAGCGGGCGAGCTTGTCGCGATCGAACGGAACATGGCGCCCATCCGTCTTGATGACGACGAGGTCGCGGAGCTGCACCCGCTCGATCGTCGTGAAGCGCTGGCCGCAGCCGGTGCAGAAACGGCGCCTGCGGATCGCCGCGCCATCCTCGCTCGGACGGCTGTCCTTCACCTGCGTGTCGTCCTGGCCGCAATAGGGGCAGCGCATCTCAGGCGCGGCGATAGATCGGAAAGCGCGCGCAGAGCTCGCCGACGCGCGCGCCGACCGCCGCCTCGGCGGCCTCGTTGCTGCCGTCGTTCGAGGCGGAGAGCCCGGCCAGCACTTCGTCGAGGAAGAGGCCGACCGCGCGGAACTCGGCGGGGCCGAAGCCGCGCGAGGTCGCGGCCGGGCTGCCGAGGCGGATGCCCGAGGTCACGGTGGGCTTCTCGGGATCGAACGGAATCGCGTTCTTGTTGGCGGTGATGCGCGCGCGCTCGAGGCTCGCCTCGGCCGCCTTGCCCGTCACGTGCCGTGGCCGGAGATCGACGAGCAGGAGATGGCAGTCGGTGCCGCCGGTGACGATGGAGAGCCCGCGCTCCTTCAGCGTCTCGGCGAGCACGCGCGCATTCTCCTTCACCGCGCGCTGGTAGCTCGCGAACTCCGGGCGCAGCGCCTCGCCGAAGGCGACGGCCTTGGCCGCGATCACGTGCATCAGCGGGCCACCTTGGAGGCCGGGGAAGATCGCCGAATTGATCTTCTTGCCGATCTCCGGGTCGTTGGCGAGGATCATCCCCCCGCGCGGGCCGCGCAGCGTCTTGTGGGTCGTCGTCGTCACCACTTGGGCGTGCGGCAGCGGGCTCGGGAAGAGCCCCGCCGCGACCAGCCCGGCGAAATGCGCCATGTCCACCATCAGGATGGCACCGACCGCGTCGGCGGCGCGGCGGATGCGCGCGAAATCGATGAAGCGGGGATAGGCCGAGCCGCCGGCGATGATGAGCTTGGGCCGCTCGGCCTCCGCCAGCCGCTCGAGCTCCTCATAATCGAGCAGCCCGTCCTCCTTCCGCACGCCGTACTGCACCGCGCGGAACCATTTCCCCGAAATGTTCGGAGCGGCGCCGTGCGTCAGATGCCCCCCGGCGGCGAGGCTCATGCCGAGGATCGTGTCCCCGGGCTTGAGCAGGGCGAGGAAGACCGCCTCGTTGGCCTGGGCGCCCGAGTGCGGCTGGACGTTGGCGAAGCTGCACCCGAAGAGCTGGCAGGCGCGGGCGATCGCCAGCGCCTCGGCGATATCCACCGCCGCGCAGCCGCCGTAATAGCGCCGGCCGGGATAGCCCTCGGCGTATTTGTTGGTGAGCACGCTGCCCTGGGCCTCGAGCACGGCGGCCGAGACGAGGTTCTCGCTCGCGATCAGCTCGATCCCGTCCTGCTCGCGCGCGAGTTCGGCCGCGAGCGCCGCGGCGAGCTCCGGGTCGGTCTCGGCGAGCCGGGCGGAGAAAAAGCCGGCCCGCGAGGCCAAGGCAGCCTCATCGTTCATGCGGTGCTATTCCTGCAACAAAAGCGACGCTCTAGCACGGGGGTCTCCGGGGCCAACAGGCCCGGCGATGACGCCCCTGCCCCGCGCCGGTAGAAATGGGGACCGATCGGCCCGCACGCGAGAGGAGATCCCCGATGAGCCTCGGCCGCTTCCCCGCCACCCGCATGCGGCGCAACCGGCACGACGCCTGGACGCGCCGGCTCGTCGCCGAGAGCCGGCTCTCGGTGGACGACCTGATCTGGCCGGTCTTCATCTGCGAGGGGAGCGGGCTCACCGTCGATGTCGCCTCGATGCCGGGCGTG
>DATJTV010000389.1:0-21440 GCA_035503055.1 Acetobacteraceae bacterium | reverse complement strand
CGTCGCCACGCCGTCCCCTCCCCCATCCTCCCGCGCGCTGCGAAGTCGCGCACGCAGGAACGCCGGGTCCGCGTTGCTCGGGTCGGTCAGCCAGGTGAGGCCGGCCGCGGCGAGCGTCGCACGAAGCCGTCCCGGGGACGTGCCGAGGAAGGGCCTGAGCAGCGCCACCCGCGCGGTCTCGCGTCGCGCCGCCATCCCGGCGAGGCCAGCCTCCCCGCTGCCGTCGAGCGCGCGCAGAAGGAGCGTCTCCGCCTGATCGGCCCCGTGATGGCCGAGGAGAAGGAGGGTGATCCCGAGTTCGGCCGCGGCCGCCTCGAGAATGGCATAGCGCCCGGCGCGCGCGCGCGCCGGCATGCCCGGACCCCAGCCGAGGCCGTACAGCCTCAGGATGCGCGAGCGGATGCCGAGCCGGCCGAGGAGCCCGGCACTCGCCGCCGCTTCCGCCGCCGCCTCCGGCCGCAGCCCGTGATCGACGATCAAGGCGAGCGCCTCTCCACCGTTCGCGCGCGCCCAGCCATCGGCGAGGAAGGCCAGAGCGAGGCTGTCCGCGCCGCCGGAGACGGCGAGCGCGAGACGCGGAGCGGGATCAAAGGGGCCGAGCCCGGCCATCAGGCCGGCGAACTCGGCCGGCGAGACGGGCTTCGTGGCTCTGGCGGACCGCGACGCGATTGCGTCCCGACTTCTATCGGTCAGGAGCAGCTTGTCTGGCGGGAGAGCGAGGCCGCGCTCTGAGCGATATCGGGGCGAAGCGAGGTGGCGAATTGCTGGCGGAGCTTGGAAAGGGCGGCGCAGGCGGCCGGCTTCTGGTCGATCGCGGCGAGCGAGCGGGCGAGGCCGAGCAGCGAGTCCTGGGCTCGAGAGCCGCCGGGTGAACGGTTGAAGGTGTCATCGTAGGCAAGGGCCGCGCGGGTATACTGGCGCTGGCCGAACAGCGCTTGGGCGAGCAGGAACTGGGCGTCGTAGGCGCGCGGGGAATGCGCGTCCGCCCTCAGCACGGTCTCTGCGGCGTTGGCGGCTCCGGTGTAATCGGCGCGGGCAAGGGCCGCCTCACCCTGACGCAGGATGACCTCCGGCGGAACCGGCGCGGCGGCTACTGGCGTCGCGGCACGGGGCGCCGGCGCGATCAGCCCGCCGGCAGCGCTGCCCTTGCCCTGCACGAGCTGGAACTGGAAGGCGAGGTCGTCCACCTTCTTGCCGATATCGGCCACCTGCTGGTCGACCCGGTGCGAGAGGTCGTCCACCTCTCCGCGCAGTTCGCGAACCTGGTCCTGCAGCGAGCTCACCTGCTGGAGCAGGGAGGCGACGAGGTCGCCGTTCGGCGCGCTCGGCGCCTGGCTGTAATTCCCGCCGAGCGCGGAGCCCTGGTTGCCGCCACCGCTTTGGATCTGGCTGCGGAGCTGGTCTACCTCCTGCTGGACCTGCAGGATTTGGTCGCGCAGTGCGATCGCCTCGCGGCTTTCGATCTGCGCCCGCGCCGGCCAGGAACCGAACAGCGGCACGGCGAACAGCAGCAGCGCGGCGGCGAGCAAAACCCTGATCGTCATCGGTCGATCCCCGGCAGCCTCTGATGCACCCTTTGGCGCCGGGTCCGTCCCGAGGAGCAGCGGCGCCCGAGAAAGCTAACGCGAACAGTAGAGCCTATTGCGCCGGGGGGGAATCGCCACTGGCGGATGGCTACCTCTTCGTCCCGCCGCGGACCGGCAGCCGCGTTCAGAGGCGTGCCGGGGCCCGCGCTTGGCCGAGAAGCAACCCGAGGGACGAGAGGGCGAGGCGCCGAACGGCCCGGCGCTCCGGGACGGCTCCGCAGGAACGGAGCGACAGGCGCTTCGTTGGCGGCCGAGGGGCCAACGAAGCGCTGCGGTCCGATACCGCCGGCCGATACGGACGGGCCTTCGCTACTGGGCCTGCGGGTTGAAGCCCTGCACCGAGGTGATGGCGTTGCGGTTCTGCGCCCAGGCCTGGTCGTTGTCCCCGAGAGCGACCGGCCGGTCCTTGCCGTAGCTGATCGTCTGGATCCGGGACGGGTCGACGCCCTTGGCCACCAGGTAGTCACGCGCGGCGTTGGCGCGGCGCGAGCCGAGGGCGAGGTTGTATTCCTCGGTGCCGCGGTCATCGCAGTTCCCCGCGATCAGCACCCTGACCTGAGGGTACTTGGCGAGCCAGGCCGCCTGGCGGTCGAGAGTGGCCTCGGCCTCCGACGAGAGGGCCGACACGTCGAAGGCGAAGAAGACGCGGTCACCCACGTTCTGCACCAGGTCCTGTTCGCTGCCGGGGGCAGGGCCCGAGGTGGCGGCGGTGGCGCCGGTGCCGCCGGTGGTCGTCTTCGGATGGGCGGCGCATGCCGAAAGCAGCGCCACGGCCGCTAACGCGCCGATAAGCCTGAATTTCATGGGGATCCGTCCCTGTCAGGGTGTGAGAGCAGAAGGCCACGCAATATCGCCCCGCAGCGGTATCCCCCTGCGGTTGCAGCCCGCGCTTAGCGCGCTCTTTCCATATCGGTCAAGGGTCTATAGCGAAGCTGTCACAATAAAAAGGCGAAGATGTCCCCACGTTGCCACCGGGGGAGGGCTACTCGGGCCCGGTCAGGAGAGCAGGGGCGACCAGGCGGGGTCGGAGGCGTCGGTCGGGGTCTGCATCAACCGTTCGTTGAACCCGGTGATGTCGATGCTGACGAGCCGGGTCGAGTAGCCGGCGCCGCTCGAGCTGGTCGCCGGCGTGGTGCGCCAGAAGGCGATCACCCGTCCGTTCGGGCAGAAGCTCGGCCCATCGACCGTGAACCCCTCCGAGAGAATGCGCTCTCCGGTCCCGTCGGTGTTCATCACGCCGAGCCCGAAAGTACCGCCGTTCTGGTTGATGAAGGCGATGAGGTCGCCGCGCGGCGACCATACCGGGGCGAAAAACCGCCCTTCGCCGTAGCTGATCCGCTTCGGGTTCGCGCCGTCCGCTCCCATGACGTAGATCTGGGGCGAGCCGTCGCGGTCGGAGTTGAAGACGATCTGCGAGCCGTCCGGGCTGTAGCAGGGGCTGGTGTCGATCGCCCCGGAAGAGGTCAGCTGCGTCGGCATCATGCTGCCGAGATCGACCACCACGATGTCCGATCCCGCCCCGCGCGCCTCCGAGAGGATGATTTTCGTGCCGTCCGGGCTGAAGCGCGGGGCGAAGGTCATGCCGCTGAAGGCGCCGAGCAGCGATTGGCGGCCGGAGCCGAGGTCGAAGAGGTAGACGCGCGGCTGATTCTCGGCATAGCTCATGAAGGCCAGCTCGTTGACCTTGATGGGATGGAATCGCGGATCGAGCGCCGTCCACTCGCCGCTGGTCAGGAAGCGGTTGTTGGCGCCGTCCTGGTCCATGATGGCGAGCCGGCGGATGCGCGCACTGCGCGGCCCGGTATCCGAGATGTAGGCGATCCGCGTGTCGAAGTAGCCCTTTTCGCCGAGCAGGCGTTCATAGATCACGTCCGCGATCATGTGGCCGACGCGACGCCAGTTGCCGTCGGCCGTCGTGTACGCGGTTCCCTGCAGCTGCTGTTCGGGCAGCACGTCCCAGAGCCGGAATTCGACCCGCACCTGGCCGGCCGAGGGCTCGTCGACCTTGCCGGTGACGAGCGCCCGGGTGCCGATCACCTTCCAGTCCTGCCATTTCGGCACCGCACCGATATCCGCGGCCGCCTGCACGAACGAGGCGGGATCGAGTGGACGGAACAGGCCGCATCCCTGGAGATCGTTGCTGATCACCTCGACGATGCCGGAGGCGAGTTCGGAGGCTTTGCCGCCGCCGGCTGCAAAGACCGGGATGGCGATCGGAATCGGTGCCACCTGGGCGCGGTTCACGTCGATCACCGCGCTCTG
This sequence comes from Acetobacteraceae bacterium, assembly GCA_035503055.1. GTDB lineage: Bacteria > Pseudomonadota > Alphaproteobacteria > Acetobacterales > Acetobacteraceae > JAKAWQ01. The sequence goes on along the minus strand of DATJTV010000389.1, from coordinate 17,592 downwards.
CCCGCCGCCCGCGCCGCCCGATGCGGCGGGCGGCGCCGTTTGCGCCGTCACCAATTTCGGCGCCATCGCAAGGACCGTGACCGAGCCGGCAAGCAGGCCCCTTCGTCCAACGAGCAAGTTCGGCATGTCGCTTTTCGACCTCTCTATCCTGAGACACCGTGGCGGGATGGTTTGCGGCGCGACGGTTCGGGGCGGGATGATTTTCAAAGCCCCCATTAGGCCCGTTCCTTACTCCGTAAAAGCAAGCCCGCGACGTGAAGGAAATCCCCCTCGCCGGATGAAACTCCTGCAAGGTGGCGCTTGTTCATATCCCGCGCCTGTATCGGATGTCGCTGCATCCGGATGACATTCCGCGCCGCATCTCGAACGGTTTCTCACGGCGTGAACCGGAACTCGAGATGGCGCACCGAGCCGAGCATCGAGGACGGCAGCGGCAGGTTGGAGCAGCGCGGATCGAGCACCGCGTTCACCGCGCGCATGGCGAAGGCCTGCAACTGCGGGTTGCCGGCCACGCGCCCTTGGTCCGCGGGCGCTATGGAGGCGATGCGCGCGACGCCGGCCGCGTCCGTCGTGACATCGAGAAGCACCGAGAACTGGTTCACGCCCTCGGCGCCCGGGTCATAGGTCCAGCAGCGCCGGACCTCGGCGCCGATCGCGCCGCGCTCCGACGCGGAGAGAGCGGCGGTGTCGTTGCTCTGCGGGTTGCCCCCCGGGTTGGGTGCGCCGCCCGGGGTCGGATTGGGCAGGGCCTTCGGCGGGTTCGTCTGCTGCTCGAGCGAGCGCAGCTTCTCGAGGGTGTTCTCGAGCGCTTGGCTCGAGGCGGCCGGGTTGGTGGTCGGGTTCGGCTGGTGCGTCGGGCTCGGCGGGGCCGGCGGCGGGGGCGCCGGCGGCGGTGGCAGCGGAAGGGGCGGCTGCGGTGTCGGTGCCGGCTTGGGCGGCTCCGGCGTCGGTGGCGTCGGCTTGGGCGGCGGCGTGGGTGTGGGGATCGGCGTCGGCGCCTGGACCTGCGGCACGGGCGGCGCGGGCTTTGGCAGCGGCGGGGCCTTTTCGGCCGGGGTCGGAGGAGGCGGCGGCGGGGGTGGTGGCGGCGGCGCCTGCGGCTGCTGCTTCTTGGGCGGCTGCTTGGTCGGCGGCTTCTTCGTGACCGTGGGCGCCTTGGTCGGCGCCGGTGTCGGCGTCGGTGTCGGCCCTTTCGCTGTCGGGCCGGCGAATTCCATGCTCACGGCGACCCCCTCCGGCGCCTCCGGCGGCAGCGAAGGGGCCACGGTGACGACGAGCAGGATCACCACCGCGACATGCAGGACGGCGGAGAAGGCGGCGCCGCGGCGTAGCTCAGGGCTCATCGGGAACAGGCCTCTGGGCGGGCGTCAGCCCTTCTGGCCGGATCTCCCGGTATGGCCGGACCCGGCGCCGGAAGCGGCCGGCGGCGCCGCCTCCTCGGCGAGCAGCGCCACCTTGGTGAAGCCGCCCTGCGTGATGGTCGCCATCACCTGCATGATCCGGCCGTAGGGCAGGCTTCGATCGCCGCGGACGAAGATGCGCCGGTCGGGGTTGTTCTGCGCGATTGCCTTGAGCTTTGCCACCAGGGTGTCGAGCGGGATCTGCGTATCCTCGAGATAGATCTGGCCGGCCGCGTCGATCGAGAGGGTGATCGGTGTCGCGTCCTGGTTGAGGGGTGCCGCGTCCGCCTTGGGAAGATCGACGGTGACGCCCGAGGTCATCAGCGGCGCGGTGACCATGAAGATGATCAGCAGCACGAGCATCACGTCGACCAGCGGCGTGACATTGATCTCCGCGAGCGGGCGATAGCGGCCGCGGCGGCCGTTCCCGTTGAGACGACCGGGAAGCAGGGCGGCCATTCAGGCGCGCTCCTCGGTCTGGCGGGAGAGGATGGCGCCGAATTCGGCGGCAAAGGCCTCGAGGCGGCCCGCGAAGCGGGCGAGGTCGTTGCTGATCGTGTTGTAGGCGAGCACCGCCGGGATCGCGGCGAAGAGCCCGACCGCGGTGGCGAAGAGGGCCTGTGCGATGCCGGGTGCCACGATCGCGAGGTTGGTGTTGTGCATCGCGGCGATCGCCGAGAAGCTATGCATGATGCCCCAGACGGTGCCGAACAGGCCGACGAAGGGGGCCGTGGCGCCGACCGAGGCGAGAAACGTCATCCAGCGCTCCATCCGGTCCATCTCGCGCTGGGTGACGACCGCCATCGCCCGGTCGACCCGCTCCTTGACCCCGGAATGGCTGATGTCGGCGCCGACGACGCGGGCCGTGCGGCGCCATTCGCCGAGTGCGGCGCCGAACACCGCCGCCATCGGGTGCGAAGGCGCCTGGCCCTGCTCTTCGTAGAGGGAATCGAGGCTGCCGCCGGACCAGAACCGGCTCTCGAACGCCTCGGCGGCCCGGTTCGCGCGGCTGAGCGCGGACCATTTCTCGAAAATGATGGCCCAGACCCAGACGCTCGCGCCGAGCAGTCCGAGGATCACGAACTTCACGACGATGTCGGCCTCAAGGAAGAGGCTCCAGAGGGAGAGATTGACTCCCACGCCCCCGAGATTCACGGCATTGACCGCCTGGTCCACGCGTACAACTCCTCATGCGCCGCCGTCGCGCCGGCGCTTTGCCTAATCCCCGGCCATTGCTGCCAGGGCATGGCGCCAACGCGGCGGAATCCGGGCAGGCCTGCCGCCGTTGCGCCGGACGCAGGCGAGCCCGATTTCCGCCTCCGCGATCGTCTCGCCCTGCCGGCGGATCGCCTGCCGGAGGTCGATCTTCGATGCCCCCACGGCAAGCACCGTCGTGGCAACCTCCAGCGAATCGTCAAGCCGGGCGACACGCAGATAGTCCATTTTGATGCGTCGCACCACGAAGATGAGGCCGTGCTCCTCGATCAGTGCCGCGTGGGGCACACCGAGATCCCTCAACGCCTCGGTGCGCGCACGCTCGGCGAAATGGAGATGGTTGGCGTGGTAGACCACGCCCGCGGCATCGGTGTCCTCGAAATAGACGCGGCAGGTGAAGAGATGCGCGCTCACGCCTGCTCGTCCAAAAGGTCGAACTGGCCGGGCAGCCGCGGCGGGGGGCTGAGGCCGAGATGCCGCCAGCCCGGCTCGCCGAGAACCCGGCCGCTTCGGGTACGCAGCACCAGCCCCTCCTGGATCAGGAAGGGCTCGATCACGTCTTCGAGAGTGTCGCGCGCCTCGGCGAGCGCGGCCGCCAGTGTCTCCACGCCGACCGGTCCCCCGCCGTGGTGCTCGGCGATGCGCGAGAGATAGCGCCGGTCCATCGCGTCGAGACCGAGCCGGTCGACCTCGAGCCGGTTCAAGGCAGCGTCGGCGAGCGGCCGATCGACAGGGCCGTGGCCGGCGACCGCGGCGAAGTCGCGGACCCTGCGGAGCAGCCGCCCGGCGATGCGCGGCGTGCCGCGGGAGCGGGCGGCGATCTCTGCCGCGCCGTCCACACCGAGGGCGAACCCGAGCTTTTGCGCGCCGCGCGTGACGATCCGCTCGAGCTCGGCCGGCGTGTAGAACGAAAGCCGGAGCGGGATGCCGAAGCGCTCGCGGAGCGGCGTCGCCAAGAGCCCCGCGCGGGTGGTCGCGCCCACCAGCGTGAAGGGCGAAAGGTCGATGCGCACGCTCCGTGCGGCAGGCCCCTCCCCGATGATGAGGTCGAGCTGGAAGTCCTCCATCGCCGGGTAGAGGATCTCCTCGATCGCCGGTGCCAGGCGATGGATCTCGTCGATGAAGAGGACGTCGCGCGGCTGGAGATTGGTGAGCACGGCGGCGAGGTCCCCCGCCCGCTGCAGGACCGGCCCCGAAGTCGCGCGGAAACCGACGCCGAGCTCGCGGGCGATGATCTGGCCGAGCGTCGTCTTGCCGAGCCCGGGCGGTCCGTGCAGCAGCACATGGTCGAGCGGCTCGGCCCGGGTGCGGGCGGCGGCGATGAAGACGCCGAGATTGTCGCGCAAGGCGCGCTGGCCGATGAAATCGGCCAGCGTCTGCGGCCTGAGGCTGCCCTCGGCTGCGTCCTCCTCGCCCGCCCGGGCGCTCACCGCGCGCTCCTCGCCCGCCGCGAGACCGCTCACTTCGCAAGCTCCTTCAGGCCCTCGCGGACCAGCGCCTCGAGCGCAGCGCCCGCGGGCAGCCGCGCGGCCGCCCGTCCAAGCGCCGTGCAGGCCTCCGTACGGCGGTAGCCGAGATTGAGGAGGGCGGAGAGGGCGTCGGCGGAAACGGCCCCGGGCGGCGCGGCAGGCGCGAGGCTCGCGGGAAGCCGGGCGGCGGGCTCGCGAAGCTCGCCCAACAGGCGTTGCGCGAGCTTGGGCCCAACGCCCGGGGCGCGGGTGAGGAAATCCTTCTCTCCCGACGCGATCGCGCTTCCAAGCTCGGCCGGTGCGAAAGTGGAGAGGATCGCGAGCGCCACCTTGGCGCCCACCCCCTGGACAGCGGTCAGGAGGCGGAACCAGGCGCGCTCGGCAGGGTCGGAGAAAGCGTAGAGGAGGATCGCGTCCTCGCGGAGCTGGGTCTCGATCAGGAGGTGGGCGGGCGCCGGTGGGGCGGGGAGAGCAGCGAGCGTGCGCGCCGAGGCGTGCACCAGATAGCCGACGCCGCCGACATCGATGACGCAGCTCCGCTCCTCCAGCGCCGCCACCTGGCCCGTGAGGCTCGCGATCATCCGGACGCCCCCCGGCCTGCCCGATCCGCCAACGCTGCCGCCCGGGCCCAGATCTCACGGCTCGAACGGTGATGGGCGTGACAGATGGCGACCGCCAGCGCGTCGGCGGCGTCCGCGCGGTCGAACCTGGCGCCGGGGAGGAGCCGGCGGACCATCATCGCGACCTGCTGCTTGGTGGCAGCACCCGTGCCGACGACGGACTGCTTGACGGTCCGGGCGGCGTATTCGGCGACCGGGATCCCCGCGAGCGCAGGGGCCAGCAGCGCAATGCCGCGCGCATAGCCGAGCTTGAGCGTGCTGGCGCCGTTGCGATTGACGAAGGTTTCCTCGACCGCGGCTTCGGCGGGCGCGTGCGCAGCGATCAGGGCCGCCAGGGCCTCGTGGAGCAGTCTCAGCCGGGTTGGCACATCCGTAGCGGCGTCGGTCGCGATGACGCCGCAGCCGATCGGAGAGAGCCGGTTGCCCGCCACGGCGATGATCCCCCAGCCGGTCACGCCGAGGCCGGGATCGAGGCCGAGAAGGTGCAGCATACGCCGCGCTCAGGCCTCGAGGCGCTGCATCACCGCCTCGGGGATCTCGAAATTGGCGCTGACGTTCTGCACATCGTCGATCTCTTCGAGCGCGTCGAGCAGCTTGAGGACGGCAGCGGCCTGCTCGGCATTCAGCACGACCGAGGTACTCGGCCGCCACTCGATCTCCGCCCGCTCCGGCGGGCCGAATCGAGCCTCGAGAGCATCGCGCACGGCGAAGAAGTCTTCCACCGCCGTGGTCACTTCGTGGCCCTCGTCGGTGCTTTCGACGTTCTCGGCGCCGGCCTCGATCGCGGCCTCGAGCATCGCGTCCGCACCGGCGATTCGCCGCGGATAGCGCACCATGCCCTGCCTCTCGAACAGGAACGAAACGGAGTTCGTCTCGCCGAGCGTCCCGCCGTTGCGGGCAAAGGCGGCGCGCACGTCGGAGGCGGTACGGTTGCGGTTGTCGGTGAGCGCTTCGACGATGATCGCGACTCCGGATGGCCCATAACCCTCGTAGCGCACTTCGGCAAAATCCTCGCCCGCGCCGGCGCCGGCGGCCTTGCGGATCGCCCGCTCGACCGTGTCCTTCGGCATGTTGGCCTCGCGGGCGGCCGCGACCGCCGCGCGCAGGCGCGGGTTCGAGCCCACCTCGGGCAGGCCGTGCCTGGCCGCCATCGTGATCTCGCGGATCAGTCGCGCGAACTGCCTGGCCCGGCGGGCGTCCTGCGCCCCCTTACGGTGCATGATGTTCTTGAATTGGGAATGGCCCGCCATCGCGGTCGCAGTGCCTCCGGAACAAGAGGAGAATCGCGCACGTTCTAGAGCAGATCGCGCCTGACTGGAATCGGGGCACGCCGCGAAGCGCGCGGCGCGGTTCAAGGGTGGCGCAAGGGGCGCCAGGCGAACGTCGCCGAGAGCGGGCGGCAGAGCGCGCGGAAGCGCCGCCGCACGAGAAAGCCGCCGTCCCCGGTCGCCCGATGGCCGCCCGATCCGGGGCCATCCTTGAATGTAAGAGAACGTAACGAAGCAATCGTGGCGGCATCGTGCCGGCATCGGGGCCGCAACGCCGCGATCGTGACAATCAGGGAATTAGATGAACGAAGACGGTCGTTCCCAGGCCAGGCTCGCTCGACATTTCGAGCCGTCCCCCGCGGTGAGCGGCAAACGACTCTGCCACCGTGAGGCCGAGGCCGGCGGCCGGAGGTCGCGTGGTGAAGAAGGGTTCGCGGGCCCGTGCCGCCACCTCTGGCGGCATTCCGGGGCCATCGTCGGCGACCGAGAGCAGGGCGGCGCCATGCGTTGCCTTTGTCGGCGCGAGGCGGATGCTCACGCGGCCCGCCGCGCCCACCGCCGCCGCCGCGTTCAGCACCAGTGCGGTCATCGCCGCCCGGAGCGCATCCGGATCGGCACGCAGCGTCGCCGGCTGATCCGAAACCGCAAGCGAGAGCTCGGTGCCCGGGGCGAGGAGTTGGCGCATCCAGGGCTTCGCGGCGACGAGCCAGTCCGCAAGGTCCAGCGGGATCTCGGCTCCGGCGCGAGAGCGCCCGAGCGCCGCCAGGCCTGCGGCCAGCGCCTGGGCGCGCGCCGCGGCGTCGCGCACGCGCTGGAGCCGGCGCTCGGTCAGCGCACCCGAGGGGTCGCCCGCCATAAGATCGAGCGTTCCGTCGATCACGCTCCGCAAATTGTTGAACCGGTGCGCGGCCTCGCCGGCGATGCTGCCGAGCGCCGCCAACCTCCCGGCGAGCGAGCGCCAGTCCGGCGCATCGATCGACGCCGCGCCCACCTGTCGCTCCGGCTCGCTCATTGCCCTCCGATGCCGAGTGCCCGTTCGGCGAATTGATCGCCGATCATGGCGGCGAGCGCCAGTATCCGCACCGTTCATTGCCAATTTTGCAACCTTCCGGCAACCGAAGCTCGTTCGGCCCGAGCGGTGCCGGCGATCGTTCCGGCCTCTCATGCCAAGGAGGCTGCCCTTCGATGCTCGCGCTCCAGCGCAGTGCCGTCCCGTCGGAAGGCACGGCCTTCACGGCGGGCGCCGCTGGTCGGGCGGCGGGGCCCGGTGGGCCGGTTGCGGGGCAGGGCGCGGCGCGGCCGCGAAGCGCGGCGGCGCCATCGGCCGCGGTGGCGGAGCGGCGAAGTGCGGAGCCGGGGCATAGCGGGGGGCTGCCGGGGCAAAGTGGGGTGGCGGGGCGGCGTGAGGTGCGGGCCGCGCCATCGCCGGCCGCGCCATCACCGGCCGCGCCATCACCGGTCGCGCCATCGCCGGTCGCGCCATCGCCGGCCGCGCCATCGCCGGCCGCGCCATCACCGGCCGCGCCATCACCGGTCGCGCCATCGCCGGACGTGGCGGCGCCGCGCGCGCTGCCGGCGGAATCGGATGGGCCACCACCGGATGGGCTATTGCGGGCCCGGTCCGGGCGGGATGCGGCGGCCGCAAGGCAGCCGTTCGCTGCGCCGGCGCCGCGCTGGGGAAATGCTGCGGTGCGCCCGCCGGAAGCGAACGGAACGAAGCCGGGTCCTCCCGCGACGGGCTATGGGCGAAGGCGGGCGCCACCGGACGCCCGCCGGCCAGGATCGAGCGGGGAACGTAAGTCAGCGCCCGGCGATCGGCGAAGCGGGTGATGCCGGCCCCAGGGCCGGGCGCAGGGCCGGGCCTCGCCGCGATCGCGCTCCAGTCGCGCACGTCGTAGCGGTTGAGCGAGCGCACATAGGCCGGGCTCGCCCGGTAGGGCGGCCGGTAGACCTCGCCGGGCCCGAGGGGAACCCATCCCACGCTCGGGCCGGCGCCGAAGAAATGAACGAGCGCCGGCGCATAGACCGGCACGCCGACCGCCACCCTGATGCCCGGGCTCACGGGGACCCATCCCCAGCGCGGCCCGATCTGGATCCAGCGTCCGTAATGGAAGGGCGCGAAGCCCCACGAATCGTCGTCGCACCAGGTCCAGCCCCAAGGCGCGATGTAGAGCCACTGGCCGTACCGGTACGGGACCCAGCCCGTCGCGACGTTCGGGAACCATACCGTCCCGTAGGTCGGCACCACGGTCCAGGCGCCGTAGGAAGCGAGATCGACGCCTCCCGTCATCTCCGCAACCGTTGGCGGAGGTGCGACCGTTGGCGGCGGAGGGGCGCTCGCGATAAGCGCCTGAAGCAGAGGATCCTGCCTTGCCGGCCCGATCGCCACGGAGAAGGTGCTGCCGCTCTCGCCGGTGAGGCTTGCCGTCTGGCCCGGCCCGACCGTCTCGACGTCGGCACCGCTGACGATCCGGGCGCTCCCGTCGAGGGCGGTGACGAGCGTCGGCTGATCGCCGCCGCCGGCGATGATCGCGTAGCGCCCCGGCGTTGCGATCTCGACGGTGCCGCGCGGGGTGCCGATCGCCACACTCGCCCCCGGCGGCAGGGCGGAAAGGTCGAGCGCCACCTCGCCCGAGAGGTCCACGGCGGTCAGCGTCTGCGCGCCGATCTGCTGGATCCCAAGCTCGCTGCTCGGGCCAAGCTCGGCGCGCATCGCCATCACCATGATCGTCGCCTGCCCGTCGGGCGCGGTGGAGATCGCCTCGCCGGCGCTGATCGGCTCGTTGGCGACCGGCGTCTGCCAAGCCTCACCCGAGCCGGGCGCGACCCAGACGGTTCCGGAGGTCTCTTGGATCCAGCCGACCACTTCGGGCGGCGGCGATTGGGCGAAGGAAGCAGCGGGCGTCAGCGCCGCGAGCGCGAGCAGCGCGCAGGCGCCCAATACCGGCCACAAGCCTGCCTGACACCTCGGCATGGCATGACTCCGCATTGGCGATCACCGCCAGGCTCGGAGTCCGGTTGGGTCCCAATATGGCGAAAGCTCGCCGCTTCCGAGGCATTGCCCAAGGATCGGATCAGGCGCGGACCAGCACCATCCAGGTGATGCCGAAGCGGTCGGCGAGCATGCCGAAGCTCGACGAGAAGAACGTCTTCGCGAGCGGCATCGTGACCTTGCCGTCCTTGCCGAGGGCGGCGAAGAGCTTTGCGGCTTCCGCGTCGTCGCGCGCCGTGAGGGCGAGCCCGAAGCCCTGGAAGCTCGGCTGGCCCAGGCACCTCCCGTCGGAGACGAAGATCACCGTCTCGCCGATGCGAAGCTCTGCGTGCATCACCTTCTCGCCTCCGCCGGGCGGGATCGCGGCCTGCCCTTGCGGTTCCGGATGGTCCTTGAAGCGCATCAGCATCTGGACTTCGGCGCCCACGGAATCGCGGTAGAACGCGATCGCCTCGTCGCAGCGCCCGTCGAAGAAGAGGTAGGGTCGAACGTCCACGGCACTTCCTCCCCGGAGAAACATGGCTCGAAGCCGGATCGCGCAGCGATTCAACAGAGCCATGAAATTGCTCGGCAAAACAGAGCCTGGCGCATGGCGACTTGAAGTCGTCATGCGCCAGCGTTGACATTTACGTTGATATCAACATAGTTGTCGCATGTCAAGCCGCGCCGAGGTGCCGTTCGCCGTCACGATCGAGGTCCGGGACACCTGCCTCTGCCTTCATCTCCAGCGTGCGGCGCGGGCGGTCGCCCGGCGGTTCGACGAGGCCCTGCGGCCGCTCGCACTGACCAACGGGCAGTTCTCGCTCCTGATGGCGCTCAACCGGCCGGAGCCGGCGAGCATCAGGAGCATCGCTTCCCTGCTCGGCATCGACCGCACGACGCTCACCGCGAATCTCAAGCCGCTCGCGCGTCGCCGCCTGGTGCGCACCGTGGTTGACGGCGCCGACAAGCGCACCCGCCTTCTTGCGCTGACGCCGGGGGGGAGAGAATTGCTCGTCGCCGCGGTTCCCATCTGGAGGCGCGAGCACGCGGCGATCGAGCGTCTGCTGCCCCGGGCGCGCGCGGATGCGCTGCGCGCCGACCTGATAGCCCTCTCCTGAAAATGCGCTGCGGTGAGTCGGAGGCGCCGCAGGCTCCGGCCGGCGTGGCTTTCGAGAACCGGAGCGGAGCGGCCTTTTGGGGCCGTGAGCACCGGAAGCGCAGAAAGACGCGTCGGACGACCACCGCAGTAGCATTTTCAATCAGTCGAACTCGGTCGGCAGGTCCGGGCTTTCATGGTGGGCGAACATCCGCGCGATCTGGGAGGCGAGCACGCGGCTCGTCGAAAGCTCGGGCAGCGCGTCCCGTCCGAAGAAGTCCACGCCTGCGGTTTCCGTGCCGGGTGCAGGGATGCCGCCGGTGATCTCGCAGAGAAAGAAGAGCTTGTAGATGTGGAACGGCAGCGGCGGATGCGGGTGGTGCGTACGGTCGTAGAGGGCGGCGAGCTTGACGGGCCGCACGTCGAGCCCGGCCTCCTCGCGCACCTCGGCGATCACGGCCTCGCTCGGCGAGCGGTTGACATCCGCCCAGCCGCCGGGGAGCGTCCAGCGTCCGGCATCGGCGCGCTCCTGCACGAGCAGAATTTTCCCCTCCATGAAGACGGCGCCGCGGACGTCGATCTTCGGCGTCGCATAGCCGGTCTCGCCGGCGAAGAGCCCTTCCACGAAGGCCGGATCGCCGCCGGCCTCGTCGGCCATCATGTGCGCGGCGATGTCGCGCAGGCGCTCGTACCGCTCGCGATCATAGACGTCCTGCGTGAAGGCGAGGCCCGTTTGTCCGATGGCCTGGATCTCGCGCGCCCAGGTGAGCCACCTCGGTTCCATGGGTGGCTCCATGCGGCGCGGGCCGGCGATGCCGCCCCGCTTAGGCCGCCGCCGGCCCGTCAGGCCGCCGCCGGCCGGCCCCGCGGCGCGGCGAGAAGCCGGCGCGTGAGCAGCGTCTCGGCGATCTGGACGGCGTTCAGCGCCGCGCCCTTGCGGAGATTGTCGGAGACGCACCAGAAGGCGAGCCCGTTCGCCACCGTCGGGTCCTTGCGCACGCGGCTGACGAAGACCGCGTCCTCGCCGGCGGACTCCAGCGGCGTGACGTAGCCGCCGTCTTCGCGCGCATCGACCAGGGTGACCCCGGGTGCGGCGCGCAGCGCGGCGCGCGCCTCGGGCACCGAAACCGGGCTTGCGAACTCGACGTGCACCGCCTCGCCGTGGCCGATGAAAACCGGCACGCGCACACAGCTCGCGATGACCGCGATGTCCGGGTCGAGAATCTTCCGCGTCTCGACCGCCATCTTCCATTCTTCCTTGGTCGCGCCGTCGTCCATGAAGTGGTCGATGTGCGGGATCACGTTGAACGCGATTTCCTTCGTGAACTGCTGCGGCTTCTCCGATTCGTGCACGTAGGCCGATTTGGTGTGCTGGAAGAGCTCGTCCATGCCTTCCTTGCCGGCACCCGAGACCGACTGGTAGGTGGAAACGACGACGCGCCGGACGCCGAAACGGTCGTGCAGCGGCTTCAGCGCGACCACCATCTGGATCGTGCTGCAGTTCGGGTTGGCGATGATGTTGCGGCGGGAGAACTTCGCGAGCGCCTCGGCGTTCACCTCCGGAACGACGAGCGGGACGTCGGGCTCCATGCGGAACTGGCTCGTGTTGTCGATGACGATGCAGCCCGCCGCCGCCGCCCGCGGGGCGTGGACGGCGGAGACCGCGGCGCCGGGGCTGAAGAGTCCGATGTCGAATCCATCGAAGTCGAATTTCTCGAGCGGCTGGACCTTGAGGATCTCCTTGTCGCCGAACGAGACTTCCATGCCCGTCGAGCGGCCGGAGGCGACGGCCGCGACCTCGGAGACCGGGAAGCGGCGCTCGGCCAGGATCTTCAGCATCTCGCGTCCGACCGCGCCGGTGGCGCCGACGACCGCGACCCTGTAGACCATCTCTCTTCTCCTCAAGCCCAGCGCCCGGCGCTAAAGGTGCCCGGCCACAAACAAGCGCCTAGCGATAAAGCAGATCGCGCGCGACGGGAATCGCGAAACGATCCCGCGGCGGGTAACCCTGCCCGGCAAAACGATCAGGGCCGCCGGAAAGGCGCGGACCCGGCCGCCGCGCGAGGGACTGCCTGCTTATCCGGGACACATCGCCTCGCACCATTGCGCGGCCAGTCCGGGAAGCGCGCTCCGGTTGCGTTTCCGAGCGGAGGAACGACTTACCGGATCGCTCCCCGATCCGGTAAGGTCCGCTCCGTCTTGCTCAGCCGGCCTTGCTCAGCCGGCGCGGCGCTGCTCGGCGTGGTAGCCGTTCTTCCGCGCGTGCTGAGAGGCCTCGGACATCACTGCCCGGACGTCGCGCAGGAAGGCGGCGCCCTTGAGCGTGCGCTGCACGATCACGCTGCGCCGGTCGGCAGGATCGACCTTGCGGCGCGCGAGATCGAGCTCTCCCAGCCGGTCGAGCGCGCGGGTGATCGCCGGCTTGGAGACATCAAGCTCGGCGGCCAGGCCGCGCACCGTATGGGCGCCGTCCTGGAGGTAGCAGGTGAGAAAGACGCCAAGCTGCCGCGCGGAAAGGTCAGGTCCGTCGCGACGCACGAGAGCGACGACCGTCTCGCGCAGGATGCCGAGCAGCTGGTCGGCGGTGGAAAGACTCGCCATGATGTCCCCTTTCATTTTTGGGCCGCAATGTCTACGGCATGTCCCAAATTCGGAGCACGCTCAAGACCCGATAACACGCTCCAACTCATTGGCCGAGCGCAACGCGGCGGCCTCGCTCGCCCGCGGGCAGGTCCGTCGAGTCAACCGCGATTCGCTCTTGGGGCACAAGGCCCGCTAGCAAAGGAGTCTAAGAGCAACCGGGCGTCAATTGCAGTGGCGCAGTGATTTAATTTCCTCAATGTTTCTCGCGAAGATGTTCCGTTCATGTTCCGATCGCAGGCCCATATGGCACACTCTTCGCAACCGCCGCCTTGCCGGCTGTCGTCCGCCGGCACGATCTCCCGAATGTTCGAAGATGCAATATCCGTGCGTGCCGCCTGTCAGCTCCGAGTGAAATGTTGCGCGATCGCCGCGAAGGCCGCGCGCATCGCCTGCGCCTCCCCCCCTCGCGGGCGACCCGGCCGGGTCTCGTCGTTCCAGGCATAGAGATCGACATGGGCCCAGGGGATCGAGGGCGCGACGAAGCGGCGAAGGAAGAGGGCGGCGACCACCGCCCCTGCGTAAGGCTTCGTCGAGACCGTATTGAGATCGGCGATAGGGCTCTCGAGCCAACCCGCATATCCCTCCCAGAGCGGGAGCCGCCAGAGCGGATCATGCACCTCCCGGCCCGCGGCGAGCAGGCGCTCGGCCCAGGCATCTTCCGAGCAGAAGAGGGCGGGAAGGTCGGGCCCGAGGGCTGCGCGCGCGGCACCGGTGAGGGTCGCGAAATCCATCAGCAGGGCAGGGTTCTCCGCCGCTGCCTCGGCGAGCAGGTCGCAGAGCACGAGACGTCCCTCGGCATCCGTGTTGCCGACCTCGACGGCGAGGCCGTGGCGGGTGCGGATCACGTCGAGCGGACGCATAGCAGTCGCGGACACGCCGTTTTCGACGCAGCCGAGGCGGAGCGAAAGCCGCACCGGAAGGTCCGCCTCCATCACGAGCCGGGCGAGCCCGAGCGCCACCGCCGCGCCGCCCATGTCCTTCTTCATCCGCAACATCCCGGCCGAGGGCTTGAGGTCGAGGCCGCCGGTGTCGAAACAGACGCCCTTGCCGCAGAGCGCGATGAGCGGTGCCGCCGCCGGCGCGCCGCTTCCCGCCCAGCCGATATGCACCACGACCGGCGGCCGGGCGGAACCGGCGCCGACCGCGGCGAGCGCCGGATAGCGCGCGGCGAGCGGAGCCCCCTCGGTGAGCGTCGCGGCGGCACCGAATTCGGATGCGACGGCAAGTGCCGCCGCGGCAAGCTCGGCCGGGCCGAGAAGGTTGGCCGGCGCGTTGACGAGGTCGCGCACCAGCCAGGTCGCCACGGCGGCGGCAAGCGCATCCTTCGGCGGCGGCTCCGGCAGCACGAGGCGCGCGGGAGGCCGCTTCGCGTTCGTGAATTCTTCGTAATGATAGGCGCCGAGGGCGAAACCGAGCGCCGCCGCCGCGTGGTTGAATTCATGCGGCGGAGCACCCTCCGCCAGCCGCCAGACGCTCGCCTCCGGCAAGCCCGTGGCAAGGCCGCCGAAGGCAAAGGGGGAGGCGTCCTCGCCGAGGCCGAGGGCCGCGAGAATTCCGCCCCCGCCGGCAGGTGCGACCACCAATTCGCCCGCCCGCGCTGCGAAGCCGATCCGGCTCAGGAATTCCGCCTCGGCGCGGCCCTGAAAGAAGGCCGGAAGCTGGGTTGGACGGAGCGCGTAAAGGGGAAACGCCCCTGCCGCCTCGGGCGAGGCCGGATCGAGCAGGCAATTCGAGAGACGAACGGATAGGTCCGGGCGTCCGCTCACGCGGCAGATCCTGCCGCCGTTGCGGTCCGGGCCAGCGCGCCGGCCAGGGCGGTCGCAACGCGCTGGGCAAAGCGCGTGGGATCGGCCGGCGGATCGCCCTCCTGGACGCGGGCAAGATCGAGCAGGAGCGCCGCTTCCTCGCCGAGGGTCCCCTTGGTCGCGGCGAGCGCGCGGATCAGCGGATGGCGCGGATTGATCTCCAGCACCGGCGCGGCCGTTGGCATTGGCCGGCCCGAGCGTCGCATCAGCCGCTGGAGATGAAGATCCGGGCCCCTATCGGCCGCGGCGAGCGCGACCGCGCTCTCGACCAGACGCGCGGTGGGCCGCACCGCGCTCACCGCGTCCTCGAGCGCGGATTTGAGCCTCGCGACAAGCAGCTCGGTATCGCTTCCCGGAGCCTCCTCGCCCTCGAGGGGGAATTTTTCCAGATCCGTTGCGGCCTGGGTGATGCTGCGGATCGGCATTCCTTCGTATTCGCCGAGGCGATCGGGCCAGAACGCGTCGATCGGGTCGGCGAGCAGCAGGACCTCGAGCTTGCGCGCACGGAACCCTTCGAGCTGCGGGGAATGGGCAAGCTGGGCGGGATCGTCGCCGCGCAGGATGTAGATCGCCTCCTGGCCGGGCTGTTTGCGGGCGACATAATCGGCAAGCGAGACGAGGCCCGGCGCGGGGCCCCCAGGGGCGCTATCAGACGCGGAGGAGCGGAAGCGGAGCAGCGGCGCGATCTCGCGGCGGCTCTCCTCGTCCTCCCACACGCCCTCCTTGAGCACCGGGCCAAAATTCTCCCAGATTTTCTCGTACTCCCCGGCTTCCTTGGCGCGGGTCTTGAGCTCGTTGAGGACCCGGTTGACGAGCGCCTTGCGGATGCGGGCCACCACAGGCGTCGCCTGCAAAATCTCGCGGGAGACGTTGAGCGGCAGGTCCTCGGTATCGACCACGCCCTGGACGAACCGCAGCCATGAGGGAAGCAGGTCCGCCTGGTCGGTGATGAACATGCGCCTGACATGGAGGCGCACGTGGGCGTGGCGGTCCTGCTCGAAGAGATCGAGCGGGCGGCTGCCGGGAATGAAGAGCAGCGCCGAGAACTCGAGCGAGCCTTCGGCGTGCCAGTGGATGATCGCCGCCGGCGTGTCGAAGAGATGCCCGAGATGGCGGTAGAAGCCGTGATAGGACTGTTCGGAAATCTCTCCCCGCGGCTTGCGCCAGAGCGCGGTCCCTTCGTTCGCCGGCAGGTCCTTCCCGTCGCGGGCGATGGTGATCGGCACGGTGATGTGGTCGGCCCACTTGCGGACGACCGTCTCGAGGGCGACCGGGTCGAGGAATTCCTCGGCGTCGGGTTTCAGGAACAGCGTGACGCTGGTCCCGGGATTCTCGCGGGCCGCGGGAGAGAGGGAAAAGCCGGAGCCGTCGGAGGACCAGAGCCAGGCCTCGGTGGCATCGGGCCGGCGGGAAACCACCTCGACCCGTTCGGCCACCATGAAGGCGGAATAGAAGCCGACCCCGAACTGGCCGATCAGGCTCGGTCGCTCCTCCGGCTTCGCCGCGGCGAGCTCCTCGCCGAACGCGCGAGTGCCGGAGCGGGCGATCGTGCCGAGCTGGCTCGCCAGCTCCTCGCGGCTCATGCCGATGCCGTCGTCCTCGATGGTGAGCCGGCGCCCTGGCTTGTCCGGCAGGATCCGCACTTTGGCGCTTCCACTCGCCTCTTCGGGGAGGGCCATCGCGGGATCGGTGAGGGCGAGGAAGCGGCGGCGGTCGATCGCGTCCGCGGCGTTGGCGACCAGCTCGCGGAGGAAGATTTCACGCTCGGAATAGAGCGAATGGACCACGAGATCGAGCAGCCGGCCGACCTCGGCGGCGAATTCGTGCCGCTCCGGATTTTTCGATCCCCGGGGCTGCTCCGTGCCCTGTCCCTCGTCGACCGCCGCTTCGCCCATGGGATGTCCCTTCTCCTCGCGGGGCGCGATATGCCTCCGCCTCCGCCCCATTTCAATTGGGCGCGAGAGGCTTGCAAATGGGGCGCCGGGCCCCGAACATTCACCCATGAGGAGCGATTCCTCCCGGGTGCGGGCGGTCCTCGGGCCGACCAATACCGGCAAGACCCGCCTTGCCGTCGAGCGGATGCTGGCGCACCGCTCCGGCATCATCGGCTTCCCGCTCCGCCTGCTTGCGCGCGAGAATTACGAGCGGATGGTCGCGGCCAAAGGCCCCGGCCAGGTCGCGCTCATCACCGGCGAGGAGAAGATCGCCCCGCCCGGCGCCCGCTGGTTCTCCTGCACCGTCGAGGCGATGCCGCTCGAACGCGAGGCGGCCTTCGTCGCCGTGGACGAGGTGCAGCTCGCCGCCGACCCGGACCGCGGGCACGTCTTCACCGAGCGGCTGATCTCCGCGCGCGGGGGCGAGGAGACGCTCTTCCTCGGCGCCGAGACGATCCGCCCGCTGCTTGCCCGGCTGGTGCCGGAGGCCGAGATCGAGACGCGCCCCCGCCTCTCGACGCTGGCGCACGCCGGCCCCGCCAAGCTTTCGCGCCTGCCCCCGCGTACCGCCGTGGTGGCCTTCAGCGCCGCGGACGTCTATGCGATCGCCGAGCTGATCCGCCGCCGCCGGGGGGGCGCGGCGGTGGTGATGGGCCGGCTCAGTCCGCGGACGCGCAACGCCCAGGTGGCGCTCTACCAGGAGAAGGAGGTCGACTTCCTGGTGGCGACCGACGCCATCGGGATGGGCCTCAACATGGATGTCGATCACGTGGCGCTTGCCGCCCTCGGCAAGTTCGACGGCCACCGCCAGCGGCCGCTCCGCGCGGCCGAGCTCGCCCAGATCGCCGGCCGCGCCGGAAGGGGGATGCGCGACGGCAGCTTCGGCACGACGGGGGCCTGCCCGCCGCTTCCCGAGGACCTGGTGGCGGCCATGGAGGCGCACCGCTTCCCGCCGCTGGCTCAGCTCTGCTGGCGGAACGCCGCGCTCGATTTCGGCTCGATCCCGACCCTGCTCGCGAGCCTCGCTGAGGCGCCGCCGCGGCCCTGGCTCCGGCGCGGGGCGGATGCGTCGGACTTCACCACGCTCGCCGCCCTCGCCCATGACGAGGAGGTGGCGCGGCTCGCGCAGGCGCGGGGCGGCGTCGCGCTTCTCTGGGCGACGTGCCAG
>DATJTV010000388.1:0-2382 GCA_035503055.1 Acetobacteraceae bacterium | reverse complement strand
CCGAACCGCTTGGCGAGCCAGCCGCGAAGCTCGAGCAGCGTGGCCGAGTCGGCGGCGACCGCAAGGGTGCTTGCGTTGGCGGCCGGCGCGGTCTCGATCCGCACCGAAGCGGCATCGGCGAGCGCGCGCACCGCGGGCATCGTCCCGATCACGCCGCTCATGCTGCGCCAGAGCCCGACGACGTCGGGCGGCGTGAGCGCGGGCAGCATCAGCGCATAGTCGAGCGTCGTCGCGGCCGCGGCCGCCTGCCAGGCACTGACCAGCTTGCCGCGGAGCGGACGGCCGGTGAGCGTGAGCGAGATCTCCTCGAGCGTTGGAACCGCCGGCATCAGCGGATCGCGCGTCCGCTGCCCTGCCGCGTTGACCACGCCGAGCGAAAAGAGCGCCGAAGCCCCCTCCCCGGCGAGCACGCTCGCGCGCTGGGGCACGTCCTCGCCGTGGAGGAAGACGAGATCGACGGCGCCGTCGCGCAATGCCTGGCGCGCGAGATCGGGCTCGCCGAGGCCGAAGACGGCGGTGAAGTTGGTCCCGAGCAGCTCGAGCGAGAGCAGCGCCGGGAGGTCCGGCCCGGTCGGCGCGGCGGCGGCGATGCGCGGGCTCTGGCCGGGCGCCAACGCGGAGAGCGGCGCCTTGCCCACGACGACGGCCGGGGCGAGGGCATCCATGGCGGGGATCCAGCTCGCCATGTCGAAATGCACGCGCGGATCGCCGACCAGCCAGGCGATGGCCGCGGCGCCGGGGACGAGGAGCGCCGTCGTCCCGTCCGGCGCGGCGAGGGCGGTGAACTCGTTGGCGCCCGTCACGCCGTCGTCGCCGATCGCGTTCTGCTTGGTGATCCGTGTGCCCGGCGGGAGCGCGCGGGCGAGCGCGGGCATCAGGATGCCGGCCCAGCGATCGAGCGGCCCGTCCGGCGTGCCGGCCACCAGGACCGTTGCCCCGCCGGGAAAGGGGACGGCCGCCATCGCGGTCGCGGCGCGGGCGAGCGGGCCGCGCAGGAGCAGGTTCGCCCCGCAGGAGCCCAGAATGAACCGCAATGCCACGCGCCGCGAAGGGTTCCCGCCCGTCCGCATCACCTCGTCCCCCATTCGCGGGGGGAGTCCTACGCGACCGGCGCCTGCTGTCAAATCAATCTGGAGCGGCACGCTCTTAAGAGGCGTATCGAATAAGGGACTCGAAGGGGACGTCGAGGCGGGCGCGGCCGTCGAGGAAGGAGAGCTCGATCAGCGCGGCGGCCGCCGGCACCACGGCGCCGACATGCCTCAGAAGGGCGATGCCGGCCGCCATCGTGCCGCCCGTGGCGAGCAGATCGTCCACGATCACCACGCGTTCGCCTCCTTCGATCGCGTCGGCCTGGATCTCGACGCGGTCGGCGCCATACTCGAGGGCGTATTCGTGGCCGATGATCCGGCCGGGTAGCTTGCCGCGCTTGCGCAGCATCAGGAAGCCGCAGCCGAGCTTGAGCGCGAGCGGGGCGGCCATCAGGAAGCCCCGCGATTCGATCCCGGCGAGCAGGTCCGGATGGTACGGCCGCACCGCCTCGGCCATCCGGTCCATCGCCACCTGCCAGGCCTCCGCGTGGCGCAGCAGGGTGGAGATGTCGTAGAAGAGGATCCCGGGCTTGGGGAAATCGGGGATGCCGCGGATGTGATCCTTGAGGTCCATGCAGATTTCCCCTACGCCGAGCCAGAGCGTGATCGCTGAAGGCGGGATCGGGGTCCCGGCGAACTCGTTCGCGGGGACCCCGGCGCCGGAAGCGTGAATCACGCGAGAGAACAAAAGCTGGAGCAGGATGGGTGAGCGCCCGCGATCCCATGCTGCTCTAGCAACCGAATGGTCGTTCTATCGCGGCGGCTTCGGTGCGGGCAATCGGCGGAGGGTGCGATGGACGATCTTGGGCTTCGCAACGCCGATCTCGATTCGGCCCTCGCCGAGGTGCGCGAGGCCTATGTCGCGCGCAATCCGAGGAGCCACGCCCGCTTCGTCGAAGCGAGCGAAGTGATGCCGGGCGGCAATACGCGGAGCGTGCTCTTCTACGCGCCCTTTCCGGTGGTGCTCGCGCGGGGCGAGGGCGCGCATCTGTGGGACCTCGACGGTGCCAGCTATATCGACTTTCTTGGCGAGTACACGGCCGGCATCTACGGCCATTCGCATCCGGCGATTCGCCGCGCGGTCGAGGCCGCGCTCGATGGCGGGATCAATCTCGGCGGCCATAACCTGCTCGAGGCGCGGTTCGCGCGCGCCGTCACCGAGCGCTTCGGGCTCGAGCGGGTGCGCTTCACCAATTCCGGCACCGAGGCCAACCTGATGGCGCTCGCGACCGCCGCCGCCGTGACCGGACGGCGGAAGGTGCTGGCGTTCCGCGGCGGCTATCATGGCGGCGTC
>DATJTV010000387.1:0-4592 GCA_035503055.1 Acetobacteraceae bacterium | reverse complement strand
GATCCGAGCCTCTTCGACGAAGGCATGCAGGCGATCGCCCGCCACACCGGATGGCCCGCGCTCGGCCTCGTCCCCTATCTTCCCGCGCTCGCCGCACTTCCCGCCGAGGACGCGGCGGAGCCGGCCGAATTCGCCGGCGCGTCCCGCCCGGGCGCCACGCTCCGCATCGCCGTCCCGCTGCTCCCCTGGATCGCCAATTTCGACGATCTCGACCCGCTTTCGGCCGAGCCCGACGTCGATCTCCGCTTCGTCCGGCCCGGCACGCCACTCCCCCGCGCCACCGATCTCGTCATCCTGCCCGGCTCGAAGGCGACCATCGCCGACCTCGCCGCCCTGCGCGCGGAAGGATGGGACATCGATATCGCGGCCCACGTCCGCGCCGGCGGCCGCGTGCTCGGCATCTGCGGCGGCTACCAGATGCTCGGCCGCCGCATCACCGATCCCGACGGCGTCGAAGGCCCGCCGCAAACCGTGGCAGGGCTCGGCCTCCTCGAGGTCGAAACCGTTCTGACCGCCGCCAAATCCCTCGCCCGCGTCCGCGGCCGCCTGGCCGCCGCCAACGCCCGCCTCGAGGGCTACGAGATGCATGTCGGCCTCACCGCCGGCCCCGCCACCACCCGGCCGATGGCGCTCCTCGACGACGGGCGAACCGACGGCGCGCTCTCGCCCGACGGCCGCGTGGCCGGCACCTACCTCCACGCCCTCTTCGCCGCCGAAACCGCCCGCACCGCCTTCCTCGCCGCCCACGGCGCAATCCCCGCCGCGCCCCCCCACGCCGCCGCGATCGCGGCCGCGCTAGACGCGCTCGCCGCGCACATCGAGACGCATGTCGATATCGACCGCCTGCTCAGACTCGCACGGTGATCGCGCCCAGCACCACCACCGCGATCTCGATCCCGCACGCCAGCCGATAGAGCGAAAGCGCAAGCTCGAGATCGTCCACCGTCGCCGCCCGTCGCCCGCCGCCCATCCAGGAATCCTCGACCCGCGTCGCGCCATAAACGCGCGGTCCCGCCAGGCTGAGCCCGAGCGCGCCCGCCATCGCCGCCTCCGGCCAGCCCGCGTTCGGCGAGCGATGCCGGCCCGCATCGCGCCACACCGCACCGAGCGCCGCGACGCCCCGCGCACGCGGATGCACCAGCGCCGCAACCACCAGCCACCAAGCCGCCAGCCGCGAGGCCGGTAGATTGACCAGGTCGTCGAGCCGCGCCGCCGCCCATCCGAATGCGGCGTGCCGGGCCGTGCGATGCCCGATCATGCTGTCGGCGGTGTTGATCGCCTTGTACGCCGCGATCCCCGGCAGGCCGAGCAGCGCGCACCAGAGCCCGGGCGCCACCACCGCATCGGAGAAATTCTCGGCCAGGCTCTCGATCGCGGCGCGCACCACCCCCGCCTCGTCGAGCATCTCCACATCGCGCCCGACAATCCGCCCAACCGCCACCTGCCCCCCCGCCAGCCCTTCGCGCTCGAGCGCCTCGCCCACCGCGCGCACGTGCGCCCAAAGGCTTCGCTGCGCGAGCAGCGTCGCCGCCACCACCATCGGCACCGTCTCAACCCGCCCCAATCCCACTTCCACCGCGGCCGCCGGCAGCGCCGCCGCGCATACCACAACCAGAACCACCGCCACCCCGCCCGCCCGCCGCCGCCACGCCGGCGCCGCCTCGCGGTTCAGCCGCCGCTCCAGCCACGCCACCAGCGCCCCCATCCACACCACCGGATGGCGGATGGCGCGATAGAGCCACTCGGGATAGCCAAAGACAGCCTCGAGCAGCAAAGCACCGGCGAGAATCGAAAGATTTGCGGCGAACGTCACGCTATGGCGACATGAGATGGCTTTGACCCGCGTCGGTAGCATGCGCCCCGCCGCCCGGGCAGAGGGCATCGCCCACGGCGGCTCCCTCGCCGAGGCGCGGCGCCTCTTCCCCGGCGCGCCCGAGCCGTTCCTCGACCTCTCGACCGGCATCAACCCGCATCCCTACCCATTCGAACCGCCCACACTCGAATGGCTCACCCGCCTGCCCGAGCCCGCCGACCTCGCCGCCCTGCAATCCGCCGCGGCACGCGCCTACAGCGTGGCCGATCCCGCCATGGTCGCCGCCGCGCCCGGCACGCAGATCCTCATCGGCCTCATCCCGCGCCTCTTCCCCCTCCGCTCGGTCGCGGTGCTCGGCCCGACCTACGCCGAGCACGCCCCTGCCTGGGCCCGCGCCGGCGCCCGCGTCGCCCACGCAACCACCCTCTCCGCCCTCGCCGCAGCCGAGGGCGCCGTGCTCTGCAACCCCAACAACCCCGACGGAAGCCGCATCCCGCGCGAACAACTCCTCGCCCTTGCCGATCAAATGGCCGCCCGCGGCGGCCTCCTGGTGGTGGACGAGGCCTTCGCCGACCTCGAACCCGACGCGCCGAGCCTCGCGGGCGCCCTGCCGTACCCCGCGCTGATCGTTCTCCGCTCCTTCGGCAAGACCTACGGCCTCCCCGGCCTCCGCCTCGGCTTCGCCCTCGCCGCACCCGCCCGCGCGAGCGCCATCCGCGCCGCCCTCGGCCCCTGGCCCGTCTCCGGCGCCGCCATCGCCATCGGCCGCATCGCCCTCGCCGACGACGCATGGCTCGCCACCACAACCCACCACCTCGCCGCCGCTTCCTCCCGCCTCGACGCCCTGCTCACCCAAGCCGGCCTCACAATCCTCGGCGGCACCCGCCTCTTCCGCCTCGCCTGCTCGGACGACGCGCTTGCAACCTTCACGAGCCTCGGCCGCGCCGGCCTCTTCGTCCGCCGCTTCCCGGACCACCCCACCTGGCTCCGCTTCGGCCTGCCCCCCACCAAATCCGCCTGGCACCGCCTCCACGCCGCCCTTCCGCCTGAAAGACCAGGGGGGCTCTGCCCCCTTGGACCCCCCGCCAAGGGCTGAGCCCTTGGAACCCGTTCTCTGCGCCGGCCCTCAGCCGGCGCGAGCGAATGGATTGCAAAGGCTCCGTCTTTGCCAGGAGGTCCAAAGGGCAAGCCGCCCCCTGGTCTTGCTTAATCGTCGCGGTGCCAGGTGGCGCGGAGGAAGTAGCCGTTCTCGTCGTATTGGAGCGAGAGCGTGCCGTCGAAGGCGCGTTTCAGAGCCTCGGCGATCCGGTGCGGCAGGTGGATGTCCGTGGTTGTCACGGTGATCTGGGCGGGCTCGTCCGTGATCGCGATGATGCGGTTAAGCGGGTGCTCGGGCTTCTCGGTCGCCTCCTGGCGGCGGACGATGTGGAGGATCTCGTCCTTGTGGAGGGTGGCGAAGTTGCCGCCGATGGTGACGATACCGGCGGGGTAGTCGTCGTTGATCCGCTGGCAGGCCTGGCAAGTTGCCTCGTGCGCGCCGGCGGGGCGATCGGACCACTGCCAGCGCCCGTGATGATAGACGGCACCGCATTGGGGGCAAACCGTCGGCTCGTGCAGCTTGTCGGGGCGCTTGTAGGGATCGTTGATCGCGCGATCCTGGGCGCGGCCCCAGCGGCGGGGGCCTTGGGAGGGGATGGGCGTCGGCATCATGGCGCACCTTTGTCGGGATACGCGACCTTCGGGGCGATGCGTTGCGGGCGCCTTGATCTCCGTCAATCAGCGAAGCCAAAGAGGGCGGCGGGGTTCTCGACGAGGATTTGGCGGCGGAGGGCGGGCGACGGGGCCCAATCGCCGAGCAGGTTGAAGAGGGCGACGGAGCCCACTTTGTCGGCGAAGGAGAGGTGGGGGAAGTCGCTGCCCCAGATCAGGCGGTCAGGGGCGGCCTCGATCAGCGCACGGGCGAGCGGGGCGGCGTCGGCGAAGTCGGGGGCGGAGGAGATGCGATAGACGCCGGTGAGCTTGACGAAGCAATGGCGTGCGCCGGAGCCGAGAAGGGCGAGGAACTCGCGGAAGCCGGGCTGATCGGCGCCGTCGCGGGCCGGGAAAAGGCCGAGATGGGCGAGGGTGAAGTCGATCTCGAGGGCGCGGAGGTCGGGGAGCAGTTCGCGGACGAGCCAGCCGGGGATGAGGAAATCGAGGTGCCAGGAGAGATCGGCGGCAAGTGCGGCGAGGCGGCGAATGCGCGGGCGGAGCGCCTCGGCAAGGCCGGGTTCGGGCTTACGCACCGGCGAGACGTTGACGCGGATGCCGCGCACGCCGAGCGCGTGCCAGGCAGCAAGCGTTTCGGGGTCGGTTCGGGATTCGTCGAGATCGACGATGCCGCGGCAGCGATGGATGCCGACCTGGCGCATGGCGTCGAGCATGCAGCGATTGTCGGTGCCGTAGGCGCTCGGCTGGACGAAGACGAAGCGCGTGAGGTTGAGATGGCGGGCGAGTGCCATGTATTCGTCGAGCGGGGCGACGGGTGGGGCGTAGCGGAGCTCGCCGGCGTAGGGATAGTGCTCGGGCGGGCCGAAGACGTGGAAGTGTGAGTCGCAGGCATCGGCGGGCGCGGGGAAGGACGGCGCGACGTCGAGCATCACGCGCGCGGGTTCTTCGCGAGGGCGCGGATCTTCTCGGCGTCCCGCCGTGCCGCCTCGGCGAGGTAGCCGACGTCGCTGCCGGCGATCATGAAGCGGGCGCCGAGCGAGAGCAATTCGGCGGTGAGATCGGCATCGCC
>DATJTV010000386.1:0-4690 GCA_035503055.1 Acetobacteraceae bacterium | reverse complement strand
GATGGCGGCCGAGGAGGGCGAGCATCGGCGCCGCCTGATCGATCTCTATCGCGAGAAGTTCGGCGAGCACATCCTGCTGATCCGCCGCCAGGACGTGCGGGGGTTCATCACCCGCCGGCCGGTCTGGCAGATCCGCCCGCTCGGCCTCGATACGGTGCGCAAGCAGGCGCAGCTCATGGAGCTGGAGACGACACGGTTCTACCGCCGCGCGGCGAGCCGGACGTCCGACGCCTCGATCCGCAAGCTGCTCGGCGATCTCGCCGAGGCCGAGGTCCAGCACGAGCACGTAGCCGACAGGCTGGTGCAGGAGAATTTGCCGACAGCGGTGCGCGAGGAAGAGGCGCAGACGGCCCGGCGGATGTTCGTGCTCAGGATCATCCAGCCGGGGCTCGCGGGCCTAATGGACGGCTCGGTCTCCACCCTGGCCCCGGTCTTCGCGGCGGCCTTTGCGACCGGGCGATCCTGGGACGCCTTCGCGGTCGGGCTCGCCGCCTCGGTGGGGGCGGGGATCTCGATGGGCTTCGCCGAAGCGCTCTCCGATGACGGGAGCCTCACCGGGCGCGGCTCACCCTGGCTGCGCGGGGCGATCTGCGGACTGATGACGACGCTCGGCGGGATCGGCCACACCTTGCCGTTCCTGATCCCCGCCTTCCACACGGCGATTGCGGTGGCGATCGCGGTGGTCGTGGTCGAGCTTGGGGTGATCAGCTGGATCCGCTGGCGGTACATGGATACGCCGCCGGTCTCCGCGACGCTGCAGGTGGCGCTCGGTGGTGCGCTCGTCTTCGCGACCGGGGTGCTGATCGGCAGCAGCTGATCCGGCCGGACGCATTTAGGCCCCGATTCCCTTACTTTTTGTCACGAGCCGGCGGCCTTTGCCGATCCTATCTTCGCGCCAAGCCGGAGGGATCGTCCGCAACCGGAGCGGACCATGAGCCAATTGCGATCCCTCGCCGCTGCTTCGCGGCACGCCGAGCAATACGATTCGGCCAGCATCTTCCTGCATTGGGCCATGGCCCTCCTGATCGCCCTCAACTGGCTGCTCGGGCAGACCCGCCCGTTCTTCCCCGCGGGCGGCCCGCGCGCGGCAGTGCTCTCCACGCACATGCTGATCGGCATGTCGATCGGCGTGCTGCTGCTCGTGCGCATCGCCTGGCGGGCGGGGCCGGGAAGGCGGCTCGCCGCCGAGCGAGGGGGCCTCGGGCTGGTCGGGAAGGCCATGCATCTGGCGCTCTACGCCGCGATCGGCGTGACCGTGCTCGCCGGGCTCACCCGTGCGCTCGCGCACGGCATCCGCCTTTACGGGACCGAGGTCGTGCCGCGGGTTGCCCTCGTCGCCCACGGCCCGCTCGCCTTGCTCGCCCATCTGCACGGGACGCTCGCCGATCTCGTGGGCGTGCTGGCCGCGCTTCATGCGCTCGCGGCGCTGGCGCACCATTTCGTACTCGGCGACTTCGTCCTGCTCAGGATGGCGCCTTTCCTGCCCGCGGCGCTTCGTCCGGCGCGGCTGCGGGCGGGGGCGCATCAGCCGCCGCGCGGCGGCTGATGCGGGCCAGGCGCTTCAATCGGTGCGGCTGATCCGACCGTTTTGCGTGTCCATGACGAACTGGGCGATGACGTCGCCGTGGGCCGTGACGAAGGCGAAGCTCACCGTATGATCGGCGTTCGCCGTTACGTCGCCCACCTTCCAGTCATGCTCGCCGTTGCGGAGCAGGATGCCCTCGGCGATCGTCTGGACGTCCGCGGCGGAAAGGCCGAGGTCGGCCGGGCGATGGAAGAGGCCCCAAGTCCGGCGCCAGGCGAAGGCGGCGTGCATGGCGTGCCGCGCCATCCAGGGCGGCGCCCAGCCTGGCGCCGGCCCGCGCATCATCGGGCCGCGAGCCCAGGCGCCGGCGGAGGGCGGGACGCGCATCGGGCCGGGGGGCGGGGCGGGCGCGGGCAGGACCTGGGCAGGCGCGCCGGCGGCCGGCGCGGTCTGGGCGTCAGCCAGCATCGGCGGGGCGACGCCGCCGGCCAGCAGGGCCGCGACGGCGAGGCCGGGAATGAGCTTGCGCATGAATGGCGTCTCCATGGTGGTTCGTGCGAGGCCGCGGACTATGCCAGCCCGAATTCGGCGGCATCGCGATGAAATGCAACCGATTGCAACCGCGCGTCCTCGTCCCCTGGGGCGTCCCCTGGGGGGCCGGCGCGTGGGGTCGGGCACGTGAGAAATCCTCGCCGAAGTTGTATGATAGAGCGCCGTGGAGACCGCCCAGCACGTCCTGATCGTTGACGACGATCGCGAGATCCGCGAACTGCTGGCGCGCTTCCTCGAGCGCAACCGGTTTCGGGTCACCGCCGTGCGCGACGCGCGCGAGGCGCGACGGACTTGGCCGCACGCCCATTTCCATCTCGTCGTCCTCGATTTGATGCTGCCGGGGGAGGGGGGGCTCGACCTGGCGCGCTGGATGCGGGGCCAGTCCGACGTGCCGATCATCATGCTGACGGCGATGGGGGAGGAGACGGACCGCATCATCGGCCTCGAACTCGGGGCAGACGACTATCTCACCAAGCCCTTCAACCCACGCGAGCTGCTGGCACGCATCCGCGCGGTGCTGCGTCGCGCCGGCGAGCCGGCGGAGCGGCGTGAGACGGTGGGCGCGCAGGCGCTCTGCTTCTCGGGATGGACGCTCGAGCCGGCGCGCCGGCGCCTAGTCAACCCCGAGGGCGTCGAGGTGCCGCTCACGGGCGGGGAGTACGACCTTCTGCTCGCCCTCGTCGAGCGCGCCAACCGGGTGCTGACGCGCGACATGCTCCTCGACCTCCTGCGCGGCCGGCAGGCCGGGCCATTCGACCGCGCAATCGATGTCGCAATCAGCCGGTTGAGGCGCAAGCTCGACGACGACGGTCGCCGCGCCCAGCTCATCAAGACCGTGCGCGGCGGCGGCTATGTGCTCGCGACCGCGATCGAGCGCCGATGAGGCGGCTCGCGGGGCTATGGCCGCGTAGTCTGGCGGCGCGGACGGCCGTACTGCTGCTCGCGGCCCTCGTCACCGTGCAGGTGGCCGGCCTTTCCATCGACGCGCTCGACCGGCTCGATCTCGCCCGGCTGGCCCAGGTCCGCAATATCTCGATCCGCCTCAGCACGCTCTTTCGCGCGGTCGCGAGCGCGCCCCGGGACGACCGCGCGGAGGCACTCCGGGCGATCGCGCTGCCGCCCGAAATGCGGGCGCAGATCTTGCCGAAATCACCGCTCGACACCGCGGGGCCGCTGCCGCTCGCGCCGGAGGAGCTCCGGCGCGCGCTCCACGTGGCGATGCTGCTGGTGCCGATGCCGCCCTGGCTGCGCCCGGACAAGTTCGTCGTCCGCGGCGACTTCCCTCGGGGGCGGCTCCTGATCGGCATGCGGCTGCCGAACCAGGGGGGATGGCTCACGGTGAGCGTGCGCGTGCCGCCGCCGCTGCCCTGGCATTCGCCGGGATTCCTCGGCGCCTTCGTGCTGATGACCGTCGTCGCGGCGTTGCTGACCGTCTGGGCGGTGCGGCGGCTGACCGAGCCGGTCCGCACCCTCGCCGCCGCCGCCGAGCGGCTCGGCCGCGACGTCAACGCCCCGCCGCTCGCCGAGGACGGGCCGGCCGAGGTCGCGACGGCCGCCGCCGCCTTCAACACGATGGCCGCCCGCATCCGCCGCTTCGTCGACGATCGCACTTTCCTGCTCACCGCGATCGGGCACGACCTCAGGACGCCGATCACCCGGCTCAAGCTGCGCGCCGAGTTCGTCGAGGACGAGGAGCAGCGGCGGAAGATCCTGGCCGATCTCGACGAGCTCGAGACAATGGTGGCAGCGACGCTCGATTTCGGCCGCGACGCCACAGCGTCCGAGCCGGTGGCGCCCGTCGATCTCGCCCTTCTCTGCCAGACCGTCATCGACGAGGCCGGCGACGTGCGCCCCGAGGCGGCCGAAAGGCTCGCCTATTCCGGGCCGCTCCATCTCACCGCGCGGGCGCGGATCACCGGGCTCAAGCGGGCGCTCGGCAACCTGGTGGGCAACGCCATCGCCTATGGTGGCGGAGCACGGCTGACGCTGGTGCCGCCGCAGTCCGGCCTGGCGCGGATCGAGATCGAGGATGACGGGCCGGGCATTCCGCCCACCGACCTCGAGCGCGTGTTCCAGCCTTTCCAGCGGCTGGAGGCGAGCCGCAACCGCGAGACCGGCGGCAGCGGGCTCGGGCTGCCGATTGCGCGCAACATATTGCGCGCCCATGGCGGGGACGTGACGCTGGTCAACCGTGCGAGCGGCGGGGCCACGGCCGTCGTGACACTTCCGGTATGAGCGGCGGCGTGGCGAAGACCCTCGATCCTGCTTCACGGCGACGGCTGCGGCGGCGCATCCGCCGCATCGCCGTCGGCGTGGTCGCGGTGGTGGTCCTCGTGCCGGTTATCGTGGCTGCCGTCTTCGTCGCCCGGTTCGACCCGAACGAATACAAGCCCGAGATCGAGCAGGCGCTGGATCGCGCGCTCCATCGCCAGGTCGCGCTCAGGGGGCCGCTCTCGCTCTCCCTCTCGCTCGCGCCGACGATCTCGGCCGAGGACGTGGCACTGGCCAATCCCCCGGGCTTCTCCCGCCCCGAGATGGCGACGCTCAAGCGGCTCGACATCCAGGCAGCACTGCTCCCGCTGCTCGGCGGCAGGCTCGCGATTCGGCGCGTCG
>DATJTV010000385.1:0-6964 GCA_035503055.1 Acetobacteraceae bacterium | reverse complement strand
CGAAGCGGGCGAACCGCGGCACGACCGCTTCCGCCTGCTGCGGCTTGATCGCCAGCACGATCGCGGCCGGTTTGAACCCGGCGGGCACCTTTTCCGCCTCGCCCACCACCGTCATCGCCTCAGCCCCGGGCGGCAGGCGCGGCGCCGGATCGACCAGCACCGAGGGTGCCAGCCCGCGTTCGAGCCAGGCGCCGAGCATCGCGCCGCCCATCCGCCCGCAGCCGACGAGGAGGATGGGCGGAAGGCTTGCGCTCACGATGTCTCCGGCAGGTCCGAAGCGGTCACGCCTCGCCGGCACATTCCAGCATGGCGGCGGCAAGGGACTCGGCGGCCGGTTTGCCCCCCCAGAGGGTGAGCTGGAAGGCGGGGAAGAAGCGCTCGCACTCGGTGATCGCGATATCGACCATGTCCTCGAGGCTCTCCGACGAGGCGCCGGCGGCACCGCGCAGCAGCACGGAATGGTGGAAGGCCGGCGCGCCATCGTCGCTGTCCATCCCGAAATACCCGACCCAGAGCCGCTCGTTGGCCAGCGCCAGCAGCTCGTAGAGAATCGCGCGGCGTCGCTCCGGCACCTTGAGATCGAATGCGCAGGTGAAGTGCATCGCGCTCATCTCGGCCGACCAGTTGAAGTAGAGGACGTAGTCGGACCATTGGCCGGGGGCCTTGGCCGCAATCTCGCATTCGCCGCGGCGATCGAACGACCAGTCGTTGGAGGCCACGATCTGCTCGACGGTATCGAGGGGATTGGCGACGGCGTCCCTCTGGGCGGAATAGGCGGTGGGGGGCATCGGGACCTCCCTTGTCGAAGGCCGGCTTCGCGGCGGCGAATCGGGGCGGCTCACGTGGGCCGGTGGCGGCGCACCATAACGACGCGCCGCGCTGCGCCGCAAGCGGGCCCTCTTCACGCCTCCGGCGCTCGCGGCTTCTCGAGTGCGGCGATCCGCGCTTCGAGCGCATCGAGCCGCTCCGCGAGCCTCGCGAGAGAGGCGCTCGCATCCTCCGAGGCGGTCCTGGCATTCGCGGCAAGCTCCTTCACCGCCTCGAGGTCGGGCCTGGACGCCACGTCGAGGCGGCGGACAAGGTCCTCCAGCCGGGAGCGCAGCGCCGCCTCGGTTTCCTCGCGAATACCGGCGAGCGCCGAGAATGCGCCGCCGGCCACGCCGGCGAGATCATCGAACAGTGGCGGCCGCTGCCCCATCGCTCTCCCTCCCGCATCTTCCGAAGGCGGCGGCCCACCCCTATAAGGCGCCGCCATGATCCTGCTCACCGGCGGCGCCGGCTGCATCGGCTCGAACCTGCACGCAGCGCTCGCCCGGCGCGGCCTGGAAGTGGTGATTGTCGATCGGCTCCGCGCGGGGGGCAAGTGGCGCAATCTCGCCCACCATCCGCCCGCCCAGATCCTGCCGCCCGCCGACCTCCCCGACTTCCTCGACGGCCATCCGCCGATCGAGACGATCTTCCACCTCGGCGCCGTGACGGATACGGCCGCGCGCGAGGCCGATCTCGTCTGGGAGAGCAACGTCGCGCTGCCACTCAGCCTTTGGGAGTGGTGCGCGCTGCGCGGCGTGCGCTTCATCTACGCCTCCTCGGCGGCGACATACGGGGACGGCGCGGCCGGCTTCGAGGACGATCCCGACCCGGCTGCGCTCGCCCGCCTCCGCCCGCTCAGCCTCTACGGCTGGAGCAAGCACGCCTTCGACCTTCAGGTGGCGCGCCTGCTGGCCGGCGGCGCCGCGCGCCCGCCGCAATGGGTCGGCCTCAAATTCTTCAACGTCTATGGCCCGAACGAGTATCACAAGGGCGCGATGATCTCGGTCGTCAAGGTGAAGTTCGACGAGCTCGTGCAGCACGGCGTGATGCGCCTCTTCCGCTCCGGGCGGCCGGATATCCCCGACGGCGCCCAGCGGCGCGACTTCATCTGGGTGGGCGACGTCGTCGACGTGCTGCTCTGGCTGCTCGATCGTCCGGATGTCAACGGGCTCTACAATCTCGGCACCGGTGGCTCCGCGACCTATCTTGCCCTTGCCGAGGCCGTCGCGGCGGCGGCCGGCCGCGAGGCGCAAATCGAATTCGTCGACATGCCGGACGCGCTCGCCGGCCAGTACCAGTACCGCACCGAGGCGGCGATGCGCCGGCTGCGCGCCGCCGGCTATGCAGGGCCTTTCCTGCCGCTCGCCGAGGGTGTGCGGCGCTATGTCAAGGAATTCCTCGCGACCGCGGATCCCTATCGATGATGTCCGTGCTGATCTGGCCCGATCTCAATCCCGTCGCGGTGCATCTCGGCCCGTTCTCGATCCGCTGGTATGCGCTCGCGTATATCGCGGCGCTCCTGCTCGCCTGGCGGCTCCTGCACCGCCTCGTGCGCGAGGCCCCCGCCGTCGCCTCGCCCGTGCAGGTGGACGACTTCCTGAGCTGGGCCACCCTCGGCGTCGTCCTCGGCGGCCGACTCGGCTACGTCCTATTCTACCAGCCCGGCTATTATTTCACGCACCCGCTCATGATCGGCGCGGTCTGGGACGGCGGGATGAGCTTCCATGGCGGCCTGATCGGCGTCGCCTGCGCGATCGCATGGTTCTGCCATCACAACAGGGTCGACACCCTGGGCTTTGCCGACCGTGTTGCGGTGACCGCGCCGATTGGGCTCTTCCTCGGCCGTATCGCCAATTTCATCAACGGCGAACTCTGGGGCCGCCCGGCGCCGAAGTGGTGGCCGTTCGCGATGATCTATCCGCGCGCCGGCCCGATCCCGCGCTATCCGAGCGAGCTCTACGAGGCGCTGCTCGAGGGCGTGGTCCTCTTCATCGTGATGTACCGGCTCTCTCGGCGTGAGAAGCTCCGCCGGCGCGCCGGCTTCCTCACCGGCAGCTTCCTCGTCGGCTACGCCATCGCGCGCATCATCGGCGAATGCTTTCGCCAGCCTGACTGGTTCCTTCGCTACCTTTTCTTCCTCGCGCCGGACCGCTTGCTCCCGGTGACGATGGGCCAGCTTCTCTCCGTGCCGCTCATTCCCATCGGCGCCTGGCTGATCGCCCGCAGCCGGCGCTCCGAGGCGCTGCCGCCCGCTTCCCGCTGAAACCGCCCTCGTGTCAGCTTTCACAGAAAGCTGACACGAGGGCGTTGTCCAAGTGCCTGATTCACGCTGCGTTTCGTGATCGCTCCGCTTCCCACGAAACTCCGCGATCAGGCACTACCGCAGCGTGCGCAGTCGCTCCACCGCCGCCACCAGGGCGCGGCGAATCCCGGGCTCAAGCGCCGAGTGGCCGGCGTCCGGAATGATTGTCAGTCGCGCGGCGGGCCAGGCGGCGGCGAGCTCAAAGGCGGTGCACGCCGGGCAGACCATGTCGTAGCGGCCCTGCACGATCTCGGCCGGGATCGCGCCGATCCGCGCCATGCCGCCGAGCAGGCCCTCAGGCGGCAGGAAAAGTCCGTTCGCGAAATAGTGCGCCTCGATCCGCGCCAGGCCGAGCGCGGTGCGGTCCTGTGAGAACGAGGCCACCGTCTCCGGGCTCGGCAGCAGGGTGCTGCACGAGCCCTCGTAGATCGACCAGGCCCGTGCCGCCGGCAAGTGCACGGAGGGATCGGGATCGGTGAGGCGGGCGAGATAGGCGCCGAGCAGGTCGCCGCGCTCCGCCTCCGGCAGGAAGCCCGCGAAATTGGCGTGCGCGTCGGGAAAGACGTGCGCGAGCCCGTGCAGGAACCAATCCACCTCGTCGGGCCGCCCGAGGAACACGCCGCGCAGCACGCATGCCTTGACCCGGTCCGGGTGCGCCTGCGCGTAGGCGAGCGCCAGCGTCGAGCCCCAGGAGCCGCCGAACAGCAGCCAGCGCTCGATGCCGAGATGCCGGCGCAGCCGCTCGATATCCTCGACGAGGTCGGGCGTCGTGTTCTGCATCAGGCTGCCGAGCGGCCGCGAGCGGCCAGCGCCGCGCTGATCGAAGATCACGGTTCGCCAATAGCCGGGATCGAAGAAGCGCCGGTGCACGGCGCCCGCCCCGGCGCCCGGACCGCCATGGAGGAAGAGCGCGGGCTGCCCGCGCGGGCTCCCCACCTGCTCCCAATACATCACGTGGCCGCCGGAGAGCGGCAGGTAACCGCTCTCGAAGGGGCCGATTTCGGGAAAGAGGTCACCGCGCGGCATAGCACGCTTTTTCTACAATGCAGCCCGAGCGGGCGAAACAGGCCAGAGAAACAACCAGCGAAACGGAAGCGAACGCCCGCGCCTCCGGGGCCGGGTTTGACAGGCCGAGGGCGGGGTCTCTAAGTTCCCGCGCCCTTCTGTTGCAGGTGCGAATAGAGGCGCCCCCGCAGCACGGCGGCCCCCTTCCGCCGGCGGGCAACTTCAGCGAATTTCCGGAAACGGCATGGCATGGCGATGAAGGTCCTCGTCCCCGTCAAGCGGGTGGTCGATTACAACGTCAAGGTGCGGGTGAAGTCGGACGGCTCCGGGGTCGAGACCGCCGGCGTGAAGATGTCGATGAATCCCTTCGACGAGATCGCGGTCGAGGAGGCGCTCCGCCTCAAGGAGAAGGGGCTTGCCGACGAGGTCATCGCCGTCTCGCTCGGCCCGGCGGCCTGCGCGGAGACGCTCCGCACCGCGCTGGCGATGGGCGCCGATCGCGGCATCCTCGTCGAGACCGATATCGCGCTTGAGCCGCTCGCGGTCGCCAAGCTGCTCAAGGCGATCGCCGGGCGCGAGACGCCGCGCCTCGTCATCCTCGGCAAGCAGGCGATCGACGACGACATGAACGCGACCGGCCAGATGCTGGCCGCCCTCCTCGGCTGGCCACAGGGCACCTTCGCCTCCCGGCTCGTGATCGAGGGCGAGACCGCGCTGGTGACCCGCGAGGTCGATGGCGGCCTCGAGACGGTGGCGCTCTCGCTTCCCGCGGTCGTCACCACCGACCTTCGGCTGAACGAGCCGCGCTACGCGAGCCTGCCCAACATCATGAAGGCGAGGCGCAAGCCGATCGAGACGCTGAAGCCCGAAGATCTCGGCGTCGATCCGGCCCAGCGCCTCACCCTCCTCGGCGTGGCCGAGCCGCCGCGCCGCCAGGCGGGCAAGAAGGTGGCCTCGGTCGCCGAGCTCGTCCAAAAGCTCAGAACCGAGGCGAAGGTGATCTGATGACGGTCCTGGTTTTGCTCGAGCACGAGGGCGGCGCAATCAAGCAGCCCTCGCGGAGCGCGGTCACAGCGGCCGCGAAGCTCGGCGAGGTGCATGCGCTGCTCGCCGGCTCCGGGCTCGACGCGGCCGCCGCGGCAGCGGCGAAGCTGCCCGATGTGGCGAAAGTGCTGGTGGCGGAAGACCCCTCGCTCGCCCATCCGCTCGCCGAGCCGCTCGCGGCGCTGCTCGTTTCACTCGCGCCCTCCTACACGCACCTGCTCGCCGCCGCGACCGCCGCCGGCAAGAACGTGATGCCGCGCGCCGCCGCGCTGCTCGACGTCCAGCCGATCAGCGACATCGCGGGCGTCGTCGACGCGGACACGTTTATCCGCCCGATCTACGCCGGCAACGCGCTCGCGACCGTCCGCTCGAGCGATCCGAAGAAGGTGATCACGGTCCGCGCGGCGAGCTTCGATCCGGTGCCGGCCGAGGGCGGCGCGGCGCCGGTCGAGCCGGTTTCCCTGCCCGCCGCCGATGCCGCTTCCCAGGGCGCCTCGCGTTATGTCTCGGCCGATCTCTCGAAGAACGAGCGTCCCGAGCTCACCGCCGCGCGCGTGGTGATCTCGGGCGGGCGGGGCATGCAGAGCGGGGACAACTTCAAGCTCCTCGATCCGATCGCCGATCGCCTGGGCGCGGCCATCGGCGCTTCGCGCGCCGCCGTGGACGCCGGCTTCGTGCCGAACGATTACCAGGTCGGCCAGACCGGCAAGGTGGTGGCGCCGGACCTCTACATCGCCGTCGGCATCTCGGGCGCCATCCAGCACCTCGCCGGCATGAAGGACAGCAAGGTGATCGTCGCCATCAACAAGGACGGCGAGGCGCCGATCTTCCAGATCGCCGATTACGGCCTCGTCGCCGATCTCTTCACTGCCTTGCCCGAACTTGCCCAGGAGCTGGAGAAGAGCCCATGAACCTCGAACGCGAGCCGGCAGCGGCCGCCACCAATATCGCGCTCGAGACGCCCGCCATCGCCTCGGTGGGCGTGATCGGCGCCGGCCAGATGGGCAACGGCATCGCCCATGTCGCCGCCCTCGCCGGGCTTTCGGTGACCATGCTCGACGTCGATGCCAAGGCGCTCGAGAAGGCGATGGCGACGATCGCCCACAACATGGACCGCCAGGTCGCGCGCAAGATCATCGCCGCGGAGGAGAAGGAGGCGGCGCTCGCGCGCATCCGGACGGCGAGCGACTACGCCGCCTTCGCCGAGTGCGACCTCGTCATCGAGGCGGCGACCGAGAAGGAGGAAATCAAGCGCGCCATCTTCAAAACGCTCACGCCGCACCTCAAGCCCGACTGCCTGATCGCCTCCAACACCTCCTCGATCTCGATTACGCGGCTCGCGGCCTCGACCGACCGGCCGGGGAAGTTCATCGGCATGCACTTCATGAATCCTGTGCCGGTGATGAAGCTCGTCGAGCTGATCCGCGGCATCGCGACCGACGAGCCGACGTTCCAGGCGACCCAGGCGCTGGCCGCGCGACTCGGCAAGACGACGGCGGTGGCCGAGGACTACCCCGCCTTCATCGTCAACCGCATCCTGGTGCCGATGATCAACGAGGCGGTCTACGCGATCTACGAGGGCGTCGGCTCGGTCGCCGCGATCGACACCGCGATGCGGCTCGGCGCCAACCATCCGATGGGCCCGCTTGAGCTCGCCGACCTGGTCGGGCTCGATACCTGCCTCTCGGTGATGCAGGTCCTCCATGAGGGCCTGGCGGACACCAAGTACCGCCCTTGCCCGCTGCTCGTGAAATATGTCGAAGCCGGCTGGCTCGGCCGCAAGACCGGCCGCGGCTTCTACGA
>DATJTV010000384.1:0-20113 GCA_035503055.1 Acetobacteraceae bacterium | reverse complement strand
TGCACCGGCACGCTCTATATGTGCCTCGGCCAGAACGACGCCGCGGATCTCCGCCACCCGCTCCGCGCCGGCGCCACCCAAGCCGAGCTCGACGAGGCCATCCTCGAGGCGATCTCGCGCAAACCCAAAGGCCACGACTTCGTCATCGACCGCCGCCACAACCGCCCCTCTGTCGCCCGCCACATGAGCGTCACCGGCGGGTAGTTCGAAGGAAGACCAGGGGGACGCTGTCCCCCTGGACCCCCTGCCAGGAGCTGGGCTCCTGGACCCCATTCTCTCGGCGGGGGCAAAAGGGCGGGTTCCAAGGGCTCAGCCCTTGGCGGGGTTCTAAGGGGCAGAGCCCCTTGGCCTTCCTTGAAACTCGGGGCCCACTGGCACGAACGGGGCGCGGTCGGGTGGGCCGGCGGCGAAGAACCAGATCGGCTTGCCGTGGCGCGGCAGGGCGAGCAGTGAGGCCGAGACGGTGCCGAAGCCGGCTCGTTCGGGGACGTTGATTTCGCTGCCGGGCGGGCCGGAGCGGTCGGCGAGGATGGTCTTCCATAAGGACCAGTCGCCGCTCGCGGGGTCGGGCGGCGGGGCCGCGCGGAAGCGGGGCAGGGCGCGGGCGACGCGCGGGCTTTCCGTGTCGTCGGGGTCGCGGGCGGTGATCATGTGCACGCCGGGCTCGAGGGGGATTTCCGTGATGGGACCGGCGCCTTCCGAGCGGAGGCAGAGGGCGGTCTCGGTGTCGGCGAGGACGAGGTTGAAGGAGCGGAACTCCTCGGCCGGGATCGATTGGATCGCGGCTGAGGCGGCCGAGGCGCCCTGATGGGCGAGCGCGAGGAGCGGCAGGAGGCCGCGGCTTCGCTTGCCGGGCGCGGGCCCGAGGCTCCCCGGCCGGTTGAGCACGCAGGCGACGACGCCGGCTGCGTTCAGCGCCATCCAGGTGCCGCCGGCGGTGCTGTCCCGGCCGCCGATCACGTCCGGCCGGTCCGGCCACCAGGCGGACGGTGGGTCCCAGCCGCGGTCCACGCGCTCGTCGCGGTTGGCGGCGAGGATGAGGGGGAACGGCTCGCCGGGCGCGATCCGGAGGACGACGGTACACAAGGCTCAGGCGGCGGCCGCGACCTTGTTGGCGAGCGGCAGCGTCACCGGCTCGTTCGTTTCGGCCGAGAGATCCGCCGCGATATAGACCTCCATCACCTGCCGCGCCTCCTCCGGCGTCACCAGCACGGGCCTGTCGCGCGCCACGGCGTCGATGAAATGCAGCGTCTCGGCCGCCATCGGGCCGGCGAAGACGTGCCCGAGCGGCTCGCCCGGCATGGTCGAGAGCGGCAGGCGCATGCCGTCCTTCATCGTGTTGAGCACGACGTCGCGGTGCGTGTCGTCCACCATCAGCGCGCCCTCGGTGCCGACGATCTCGATCCAGGTGCTCGAGAAGTTGGGATAGCCGGGCGGCAGGCTCCAGCCGCCGCCGACGACGAGCGAGAGCCCGCTGTCGAGCGTCACCATCATCCATTGCAGGTCGGGGATGTCCGCACCACCCGCGCCCTCGCGCATCGCCCCGTAATTGACCTGGGAATAGACCCGTGTGGGCTTCGCCGGCGCCAGGCACCAGAGAAGGAAGTCGAGGTCGTGGGTCGATTCCATTGCGGCGGGAGAAAGCTTCACTCGCCCGCTGATCTTCTTGCCGAGCCCACGCGTGATGTGCCGGCTGACGAGCGCGCTCACCGGCCGCCCGATCGTTCCCTCGGCGATCGCCTTCCGCACATGGGCGTATTTCGGGTTGAAGCGCTGCGAGTAGCCGATGGTGAATTTGAGGTCCGCGTTGCGGGCGAGCGCCACAAGCTCGTCCGCTTCGTCGAGCGTCATCGCGATCGGCTTCTCGAGGAAGACGTGCTTGCCCGCGCGTAAAGATTCGCGCGCCATCGGATAGTGCGTGGTCTCTGGGGTCGCGCTGATCATCACCGCCGCGATCGCGTCGCGCGCGAGCAGCGCGTGCCAATCGGTGGTGGCGCTGGCGGGATTGGTGGCGGCGGCCACCTCGGCCAGCCTTTCGGGCCGGATTTCGGCGATGTGAAGCGCGCTCACCAGCGGGTGGTCCGCGGCGGCCGCGGCGCGGATGCCGCCGCACCAGCCGGTGCCGATGATCCCGATCTCGATCCCGCTCATGCTGGCATGCTCCGCTGGTGTCTGTTGTTTGGCCCGCGCGTAGGCGGGGGCGAAAGGCTCGTCAATTGCCGGACACGGTTTCGACATTGCCGCTTGCCGCCGAGCGGACGATCGCCTCGAGCGCCGCGACGGTCGCCAGCATCTCGGCATGCGAAACCGGGTAGGCGGGCCCGCCCGAAGCGGCGGCGGCGAAGGCCTCGAGGTTCGCCCGCACCGCGGGTGCGGGCGGATATTCCACGCTCCGCTTCGCCCCGCCGCGGATCGCGCTGGTCAGCACCCAGCCTTCCGGCTTCTCCGGATGGGCCTTGTCGCGCACTTCCGCCCAGCCCTTGCTGCCATAGAGGGCGAAGCGACCGTCGAAGGGTGTCGCAAGGATCGCGCTGATGAGCGCGCTCGCCCCGCTTTCGAACTCGACCAAGGCTGCGAGCGTGTCACCGTTCGCAAGCGCGCTGCCGAGGCTTCGGACATTGACAAGCACGCGCCGCGCCGGCCCGAGCAGGGCGACAGCGAGGTCGAGGAGATGGATGCCCGTCGCCGTCATCGGCCCCGCCGGCGCGTCATGGGCGGAAAGACGCCAGTTGCCGGCGGGCAGGGAGAGGAACTTGTCCTGGCTGAAATTGGCCTCGATCTGCAGCGCCGTGCCGAGCGTGCCGGCGGCGAAGAGGCGGCGCAGCTCGAGGATCGGCGGCTCGAATCGCCGCTCGTGCCCGACGCCGAGAACCACGCCGGCGCGATCGCAGGCCGCGATCGCGGCTTCCGCGTCCGCGCGGGTGAGGCAAAGCGGCTTCTCGCAGAAGACGTGCCTGCCGGAAGCAGAGACGGCGGCGATCTGCGCGGCGTGCAGGCTGTGCGGTGTCGCGAGGATGACCGCGCCGATCGCCGGATCGACGAGGATCTCGTCGAGGCTTTCGCGGAAGGGGATGCCGAGCGAAGCGGCCGCGGCGCACGCGGTGGGATCGATGTCGCAGGCGGCGGCGATGTGGAGTGCGGTGCTGTCCTTGAGCGTGACCGCGATGGTGCGGCCCCACCAGCCAAGCCCGACGAGTCCGGCGTTGAGCACGAAGGCGTTTCCTTTCAGACGAGAACTTCGGCCCCGCGCCGGCGGATGCCCGAGACGCTGAGCACCGCGACGAGCGCCACGGCAAGGAGGAGGAAGAAGGCAGCGATCGGGCGCGTCAAGAAAATCGCCGGATCGCCGTGCGAGATCACCATCGAGCGGCGGAGATTGTCCTCGAGCACCGGGCCGAGCACGAGGCCGAGGATGAGCGGCGCCGGGGAGCACTCGAACTTCTTGAAGAGCACGCCCACGAAACCGAAAAACGCGGCGAGCAGGACGTCGAACGGCGAGTTGCGCACGCTGTAGACCCCGATGCAGCAGAAGAGAAGGATCGCGGGATAGAGCAGCCGGTAGGGGATGGTCAGCAGCCGGATCCACAGCCCGACCATCGGCAAATTCAGCACCAGCAGCATCATGTTGCCGATCCACATGCTGGCGACGATGCCCCAGAAGAGGTCGGCGTGCTGCATCATCACTTGCGGCCCGGGCGTGATGCCCTGGATGGTGAGCGCGCCGAGCAGCAGCGCCATCGCCGGCCCGGCGGGAATCCCAAGCCCGAGCATCGGGATGAAATGGGTGAGCGCGGCGGCATTGTTCGCCGCTTCCGGCGCGGCAACGCCCTCGATCGCGCCCTGCCCGAACCGCCCGGGGTCGCGCGCGACCTGCTTCTCGATCGCGTAGGCCGCGTAGGAGCTGACGAGCGGGCCGGTGCCGGGCAGCGCGCCGAAGATCGCGCCGAGCCCGGTGCCGCGCAGGATCGGCAGCAGCGAAGCGCGGAGGTCGGCCCGCGTCGGCAGCAGGCCGGAGAGCCGGAACAGCACGTGCGGCCGCTTCTCGGGCGCGCCCATGTGCTGGATCACCTCGGCGAAGGCGAAGAGTCCGACGGCGACCGCAACGAAGCTCGCCCCGTCGGAAAGGCTGAGCAGGCCGAAGGTGTAGCGGGCGATGCCGGTGTCGGGATCGGTGCCGACCGTGCCGACGAGGAGCCCCGTGACCGCCATCGCGATCGTGGTGAGCAGCGAGCCGGTCGAGAGCGCCGCCGCCGCGACCAGTGCCATCACGATCATCGTCGTGTATTCGGGGGCGCCGAACAGCAACGCCACGCGTCCGAGCAGCGGCGAGAAGAGCGCGATGACGACGACGCTCACGCAGCCGGCGAAGAAGGAGCCGAGTGCGGAGATGCAGAGTGCCGCGCCGGCGCGGCCCTGCCGCGCCATCGGATGCCCATCGATGCAGATGACGACCGAGGTGGGCTCGCCCGGCATGTTGAGCATGATCGCGGTCGTCGAGCCGGCGTGGTGCGCGCCGTAGAAGATGCCCGAGAGCATGATGAGCGAGGCGAGCGCGGGCAGCTTGAAGGTGATCGGCAGCAGCATCGCGATCGTCGTCACGGGGCCGATGCCCGGCAGCACGCCGACGATCGTGCCGAGCACCGCGCCCAGCATGCAGTAGAGGAAGTTCTGCACCGTGAG
Organism: Acetobacteraceae bacterium; assembly: GCA_035503055.1. Lineage (GTDB taxonomy): Bacteria > Pseudomonadota > Alphaproteobacteria > Acetobacterales > Acetobacteraceae > JAKAWQ01. The sequence goes on along the minus strand of DATJTV010000384.1, from coordinate 15,433 downwards.
CGCGAGGCCGAAGCCCATCGCGAGGTTGTGCCAGAGATCCATCTTCAGAAGGGCGGAATCGGCATCGCCAGCAGCCTGACGAAGAGGACATAGACGAAGAGCAGAAGGGAAGCGGCGATCACGGCGAACTCGAGCGTGCGGGAGCGCAGCCGCGCGAGGCAGGCGAGCGCCATCAGGCCCGAGCCGGCGGCGAAGAGCCCGGCGCGCTCGATCAAGAGCGCGAAGACGACGACGCCCGAGAGCACGAGCACGCTCGCGAACAGCGGCCAGTCCTGCACGCGCGGAACGGGGGGCGAGCGGAGCGCGGTGAGCGCGGCGGCGGGCCCGAGCACGAGCAGGAGGATCGCGAGCACGAGCGGGTAGAAGCCGGGGCCGATCCGCGCCGGCGTCCCGAGCGGATAGGAGCGCGCGCCCGCCAGCGCCGCGGCGCCGATCGCCGTGAAGAGAAGGCCCGCGAAGAACTGCGGCTGGTTCGCGACGCCCTTGCCGCCCTTGATGCCGCTAGGGGGCGCCATCGCAGCCGCGCTCCGCTCAGTTGACGTGGAAGCCCGTCTCCTTCACCGCCTCACGCCATTCCGCGATCTCGCCGGCGAGCCAGGCGGGGGCGGCGTCCGGCGCGCTCGTCGTCGCCACCGCGATGTTGGCGGGCTTGAACACGCGCGCGGCAGCCGGCGAGTTCATCGCCGCGACGGCGGCCTTGAAGATCGCCTCGACGATCGGCGCCGGCGTGCCGGCGCGCACGAAGAGCGCCTGCCACTGGTTGGTGCCGATGCCCGCGTAGCCGCGCTCCGCCATCGTCGGCACGTCCGGCCACTCCGGCAGGCGCGCCGCGGTGGTGACGGCGAGCGGGCGCATGCGGCCCGCGCGGATCATCCCGGCCGAGCTCGCAACATTGAGGAAGGCGGCGTCTGCGTCGCCGGTGGCGAGGCTGTCGATGATCTGCGCCGCACCGCCGTTGGCCGGCAGCTCGACCAGTTTGATCCCGACGCGCCTAGCGAACAGCTCCATGTCGAACTGGGGAAAGCTGCCCGGGCCGGCGTCGGTGTAGCGCACCTGCCCGGGATGAGCCTTGGCGTAGGCGACGAACTCCGCCAGCGTCTTCACCGGGAACTGGTGCGTGGTCACGGTGAGGAAGGCCGGGAGCGTGGCAAGCTCGGTCACCGGGAGGATCGTCTTCGCGTAGTCGATGCCCATCCGGTGCGGGTAGAGGATCGGCGTGATCGCGTTGGTGCTGACATTGCCGACCATCATCGTGAGCCCGTCCGGCGCCGATTCGGCGATCTGCTGGAGGGCGAGAATGCCGAAGGCGCCCGGCTTGTTCTCGACCAGCACGGTCCTGCGGAAGGTCTGATGCATCTCCTCGGCGAGCACGCGCGCGACGATATCGGTCGCCCCTCCGGGGGCGTAGGGCACGTAGATGGTGACGGTGCCGGAAGGATAGCGCGCGGCCCGCGCCGGCGCTGCGGCCGCGAAGACCAAGAGAGCGAAGAACGCCGTCGCGACGATTTTTCTCAAGCTTTGTCCTCCCCTCGCCGCGTTCTCACTCCGCCGCCGCTTTCATCCCGTGCAGGCTGTGCGAGGCGTCCTTGCAGGTGAAGAAAAGCACGTCCGCCTCCGGGGCGGCGCGCATCTGGTGGATGGTGTTGGCGGGGATATAGATCGCGGTCCCGGGGACAATGCGCTTCGGCTCGCCGCCGACCACCGCCTCGGCCGTGCCCTCGAGGACGAAGATCCACTGCTCGTTCGGGTGGAGATGCGGCTCCGCGCCGGTCCCGGCGGGCATGCGCATGAGGGCGATGATCATCCGCTCGCCCTCGACGCACGGCCCGAAGACGGAGGAATAGTCCGGCCCGCCCTGGATCGGGTCCACCTTGGCCAGCTCGAAGAAGAATTCGCCCTCTCCGGCGCGCCTCGCGCCCGGCGTGCGTGCAACCGCCTGCTCCGTCATGGCCCTTCCCCCGCACTATTCTTCGTTGCCCGACCGCTATAGAGCGGCGCTCAGGCAAAGCCCAAATCATCTTCCCTGAATGGCCGCATCATAATCAGTGATGCGTTCGGGTGGTGATGCAGCTACGCCGCCGCCGCGAGCCCCGGTCCCGGCTCGCCGAAGGCGCGAGTGAAGATGTCGTCGAGCGCGGAGAGGTGGAGCGTGGGATCCATCGCCGCGTCCAGCGCCGCCTCCGGCACGCGGCCGGCAACCTCCTCGTCGGCCTCGAGGTTCTCGCGAAAACTCCGTCCGCCCGGCGTGCCGAGGGCCTCCCAGGTCGCCATCGCGTTGCGCTGGACGATGCGGTACGCCGCCTCGCGCGAGAAGCCCACGCGCGTGAGCGCGAGCAGCACCTCCCCGGAATGAACAACGCCGCCCAAGCTCTCGAGATTGGCCCGCATCCGCGCGGGATAGACGGTGAGACGCTCGATGAGGCCGGCGGCGCGGGCGAGCGCGAAGTCGAGCGCGATCGTCGCGTCCGGGCCGATCACCCGCTCGACGCTCGAATGGCTGATGTCCCGCTCGTGCCAGAGTGCGACGTTCTCGAGCGCCGGCATGACCGCGGCGCGCACTAGGCGCGCCAGCCCGGTGAGGTTCTCCGAGAGCACCGGGTTGCGCTTGTGGGGCATTGCGCTCGAGCCCTTCTGCCCGGGATGGAAGAACTCTTCCGCCTCCCGCACCTCCGAGCGCTGGAGGTGGCGTATCTCGGTCGCCAGCCGCTCGATCCCCGAGGCGATGACGCCAAGGATCGCGAAGAACACGGCATGCCGGTCCCGCGGGATGATCTGGGTCGAGACGGTTTCGGGGGCGAGGCCCAAGTGCCGCATGACGTGGGCCTCGATCCGCGGGTCGAGATGGGCATAGGTGCCGACCGCGCCGGAAATCGCGCCTACCGCGATCTCTTCCCGCGCCTCGGCAAGACGGGCGCGGTCGCGGGCGAACTCGGCATAGTGGCCGGCGAGCTTGAGGCCGAAGGTGGTGGGTTCGGCGTGGATGCCGTGGCTGCGGCCGATGGTGAGCGTGAATTTGTGCTCGAAAGCGCGCGCCTTCAGCGCGGCGAGCAGGCGCTCGATGTCGGCGGCCAGGAGGTCCGAAGCGCGCGCGAGCTGGACGGCGAACGCGGTGTCGAGCACGTCCGAGGAGGTGAGCCCGAGATGGACGAACCGGCTTTCGGGCCCGATCGCCTCGCCGAGCCAGGTGAGGAAGGCGATGACGTCGTGGCGCGTCTCGGCCTCGATCGCGGCGATCCGGGCGATCTCGGCCGGCCCGATCGCGGCGACGGCTTTGCCCCCCCGCTCCCGGATGATCGCGGCGGCCTCGCGCGGGATCTGCCCGAGCGCGGCCATCGCCTCGGCGGCCAGCGCCTCGATCTCGAACCAGATCCCGAACCTGGCCTCTTCCGACCAGATCCGTTGCATTTCGGGGCGGGTGTAGCGCGGGACCATGGTCCGGGGTTAGCGCCGCCGATGGCGGCTTGACAAGGCTCTGGCGAGGGGCGGGAAGAGAATATGGATTTCGCCGGCTCGCTCCCCGCGCTCGCCGCCCTTGGCCAGGTGCTGCTGATCGACCTCGTGCTCGCCGGCGACAATGCGGTGGTGGTGGGGCTCGCGGTCGCGGGGCTCGAGGAGCGCGAAAGGCGGCGGGCGATCCTCTTCGGGGTGGCCGCGGCGGCGCTGCTCCGGATCGGCTTCGCGGTGACCGCGCTGGCACTTCTGGAGGTGATCGGCCTGCAGCTCGCCGGCGGGCTTCTGCTGCTCTGGGTCTGCTGGAAGACATTTCGCGAGTTCCGGCCGGGCCGGAAGGCGCAGGTGGCGGAAAAGCGGCGCTCGCCCGCACGAACGCGCGCGCGCGTGATGGGCCGGATCGTCCTCGCCGACCTCTCGATGAGCCTCGACAACGTGCTCGCGGTGGCGGGCGCGGCGCGCGAGCACCCGTGGGTGATGGTGTTCGGGCTGGCGCTCTCGGTCCTGCTGATGGGCGTCGCCGCGGACCTCGTCTCGCGGCTGCTCGAGAGCCAGCGTTGGGTGGCTTGGATCGGCCTGCTGATCGTTCTGTTCGTGGCGCTCAGGATGATCTGGGAGGGCTCGTTCCAGGTCGCCGGGCACTTCTGATCATAGAAGCCCTTCGCGGCGAAGGCTCGTCCAGCGTCCGTTGCCGATGATGACGTGGTCGTGGAGCACGATCGAGAGAGCGGCCAAGGCGGCGGCGATGTCGCGCGTCATTGCGATGTCCTCGCGCGAGGGCGTGGGATCGCCGGAGGGATGGTTGTGGACGATGATCAGCGCCGTGGCGGCCAGCTCGAGCGCGCGCCGCGCCACCTCGCGCGGATAGACGGGCGTATGGTTGACCGTGCCGCGCGACTGCTCCTCGTCGGCGAGCAGGCGGTTGCGGGTGTCGAGGAAGAGCACGCGGAATTTCTCCGTCGTCTCGCGGCCAAGCCCTGCATGGAGATAGGCCATCAGCCGGTCCCAGTTGTCGAGCAGCGGGCGATCGACGATCTCCGCCCGCGCCAGGCGAAGTGCGGCGGCCTGGGCGGTCTTGAGCGCGGCGACCCCCGCTTCGCCGAGCCCGGAAACGCGCTCGAGATCGGCTGCGGGCGCGGCGATCACGGAAGCGAAGCTCTTGAAGCGGGCGAGCAGGTCCTTGGCAATCGGCTTGGTGTCCCGCCGCGGCAGCGCGAGGAAGAGAACCATCTCGAGCAGTTCGTGGTCGGCGAGCGCGTCCGGGCCGGCCTTGAGCAGGCGGGCGCGCAGGCGGCCGCGGTGGCCGAGCGCGCCCGGAATCGTGGATGCGGCTTCCTCGGACGGCGGGGCGGCGCTCTTCATGGCCCGGGCAGGCTACCAGCCGGGCGTACCCAGGGAAATCACGTCGGAAATCGGCTCGCGAGGTAGGGCGGTTTGTCGAAGCCGGCGGGCGAGAAGGTGAAGACCTCAGAGCCCGTCTCGGTGATGCCGATCATGTGCTCGAACTGGGCGGAGAGGCTGCGGTCCCGCGTCACCGCCGTCCATCCGTCATCGAGGATCTTCACCTCCGGGCGCCCGGCATTCACCATCGGCTCGATGGTGAAGAACATGCCGGGCCTGAGCACCGGCCCTTCGCCGGCGCGGCCGAAATGCAGCACGTTCGGCGGCTCGTGGAAGCGCCGCCCGATACCGTGGCCGCAGAAGTCGCGGACCACGCTGAAGCGCTGCGATTCGACGAAGCGCTGGATGGCGTGGCCGATATCACCAAGCGCGGCCCCCGGGCGCACGGCAGCCACCCCCTCCATCAGGGCCGCATGGGTCGCCTCGATCAGCATCCGCGCGCGGGTGGAGGGGCGACCGGCGACATACATGCGCGACGTATCGCCGTGCCAGCCGTTCAGGATGACGGTGACGTCGATGTTGAGGATATCGCCCTCGACCAGGCGGCGCTCGCCGGGAATGCCGTGGCAGACCACGTGGTTGATCGAGATGCAGACCGATTTCGGGTAGCCGCGGTAGTTCAGCGGCGCTGGCACCGCGCCGCGATCGAGGATGAACTCGTGGCAGAGGCGATCGAGCGCGGCTGTGGCGACACCCGGCACGACATGGGGCGTGATCATGTCGAGCGTCTCGGCGGCGAGCAGGCCCGCCGCCCGCATGCCCGCGAAATCGTCGGGCCGGTGAATGATGATGCGCCGCGGATCGGCCTCGCCGTCCATCCTTCCTCCATCGGCCGCTTCGTCCCGGGTCGCGGCCACCGGACGAAGATGCGCAAGCCGCACCGGCGGCGCAAGGGTCGCGCGCCGCGGTCATCGACATCCCTGCCCTGGTCTCGCCGCGACCCGAGCGCATGGAAAGACGCATGACGCAACACCGACGGAAATCGGGCCATGGGAACGCTTGCCGCCGGCCGGGGGTGCTGCTGCTCCTCGTCGGCGCCTTGATGCTCTCGGGCTGCGCCGCTTCTCCTGTGGAACGCTTCGCCGGGCCGGCCGAGCAGACCGTCTATGTGATCGGCCGCGGTTGGCATACGGAGATCGGCCTTTCGGTCGCCGCGCTGGCCCCGCCGCTCTCCGCGCTCGCCGCACGCTTTCCGGGCGCTCGCGCGCTCACCTTCGGCTTCGGCGACCGCGCCTTCGTGCTGGCGCGCCACCGGGGCGTCGGCGATGCCCTCGGCGCGCTTCTGCCGAGCCCCGGGCTGATCCTGATCACCGCGCTCAACACCTCGCCCTCGCAAGCGTTCGGCGCCGCCCACGTGGTGGCGCTCCCGGTGACGCGCGCGGGCTTCGCTTGGATCGGCGCCTATATCTGGAACAGCCTGGCGACCGAGAACGGCCGCCTGCCCCCGCCCTACGGGGAGGGTCCCTACGCCGGCAGCGTCTTCTACGCCTCCAGCGTGACCTACGACGCCTTCGACACCTGCAACACCTGGACGGCGACGGCCTTGCGCGCCGGCGGCCTCCCGTTCAGCCCGGCCGGCACATTGTTCGCCTCGCAGGTCATGCAGCAGGCCCGCGCAGCGGAGCCCGCGAAGTCGTCGCCCGAGCCATCGCCGATCAGCACGGCGGGGCAGCGCCGTTTGGGCAGGCTGGCGGGGCCGGCGGAACGACCACGGTCGTGTTTGGCCGCGGCGGAGGGGGATTGCTGCTGCTCAGGCTGATGCAACCGCCGAGCAGGAGTGGGGCGAGCAGGGCGAGCGCGGACCAACGGAAAGCGGACATGACATTCTCCTCGGGCGTTCGCCGCCTTGCTTCAGCAGGGCGGGGCGGCGCCGTTGGCGCAGGCGGGCGGCGGGCTCGCGGGGACGACCACCGTCGTGCCCCTTTGCGGCGGCGGCGGATCGCTGCTGCTGAGGCTGAGGCAGCCCGCGAGCAGCAGCGGGAGGAGGATGACGATCGCCGACCAGCGGATGAAATTCATGGCAAAGCGAATGGCGGGCGTTTGTGGCCTCAGTTTGACCGGGATATGAGAAAATCGGGGGTGATCAGGGTCAGGTCTTGGCCGACCAGGCGTCGTAGCGCGCCCGGTTCTCGGCATTCGGGGGGTAGAGGCCGGGCAGGGCCGCACCCTTCTCGACCTCGGACATGATCCACGTCTCCAGCCGCTCCTGCTCCTCCGCCATCGCGACGACCGGCTCGAGCATGGCCTGGGGGATCAGCACCGCGCCGTCCTCGTCCACCACCACCACATCGTCCGGGAAGACGGCGACCCCGCCGCACGCGATCGGGTCCTGCCAGTTGACGAAGGTGAGCCCGCCGACCGAGGGCGGCGCCGCCGCGCCCCGGCACCAGACGGGAAGTCCCGTGCCGAGCACGCCCGCGACATCGCGCACGACCCCGTCGGTCACCAGCGCCGCCACGCCCCGCTTGACCATGCGTCCGCAGAGGATGTCGCCGAAAATGCCGGCGTCGGTGACGCCCATGGCATCGACGACGGTGATGCAGCCGGCCGGCATGTCCTCGATCGCCGCGCGCGTGGAGCGCGGCGAGGCCCAGCTTTCGGGGGTGGCGAGGTCCTCGCGCGCGGGGACGAAGCGCAGCGTGAAGGCCCGCCCGACCAGCCTCGGCTGGCCCGGCCGGAGCGGGCGGGGGCCGCGCATCCAGACATTGCGCAGGCCTTTTTTGAGCAGCACCGTCGTGAGCGTCGCGGTCGAGACTCCGGCAAGCGTCTTCGCGATGGCGGGGTCGAGGTCCATGGGCCGAGGCTCCGGTTGCCGATGCGACAGGTTCGCGTCAGTCGGGCAGGATGGCAACCGCGCGCGTCCAGCCGGCGGAGCCGCGATGTACCTTCACCGGGAAGCAGGCGATGCGGAATCCGTCGGCCGGCAGCGCCTCGAGGTTGGAGAGCTTCTCGATCTGCGAATAGCCGATCTCGCGCCCGGCGCGGTGGCCCTCCCAGATCAGGCCCGCGTCCCCAGTTTCCGCCACCTTACGCCTTGTGTGCGAGAAGGGCGCGTCCCAGCTCCAGCCGTCGGTGCCGACGACGCGCACGCCCTGCTCGAGCAGCCAGAGCGTGCCGGCGCGCCCGACGCCCGAGCCGCGATGGATATAGTCCTCCTCGCCATAGCGGGCGCCGGCGCCGGTGTTGACGACGGCGATCTCGAGCGGGGCGAGGCGATGGCCGATGCGCCGCAGCTCCGCCTCGAGATCGCCGGGCGTTGCGACGTAGCCGTCCGGGAGATGACGGAAATCGAGCTTCACGGCCGGCTGGAAGAACCATTCGAGCGGCAGTTCGTCGATGCGCGGCGCGGGCTCGCCCCCGGGCTTGAGCGCGTGGTTGGACGTAGAGAAATAATGCCACGGCGCATCGACATGGGTGCCGTTGTGGGTGCTGATTGTGCAGCGCTCCATCGCCGCGTACTGGCTGTCGGGGAAGGAATCGACGCCCACGCCCATGTAGTCGGCCATGCGCGGCGCGGTCTCGTGGTGCTCCAGGTACTGGATCTCGGGCAGCATCTCCGGCGGATCGCTTGCGATGCCGGCCTTGAGGGGTGCCGAAATGTCGATCAGGCGCATGACTGTCCCACCGTGCGCGCGTAGGCGCGATCGGAGAAGTCCGGGTCAGGCGCAGACGACCGCGATCGGGCTCGGCGCGTCGGCGATGCTGAGCGAGGCCAAGCCGGCCGGATCGCCGTCGGCCTGCGCGGGCGCGCCGCTTTCGATCTCCACCGATGTCGCGCGCATAAGAAGCATGCCCGGCGTGCGCGGCAGGAGGTCGAAGGGCAGCAGCGCCCCCGAGAGGAGGGCGGGAAGGCGCCCCCGCCTTCGGAAGATCGCGACGCTGAAGCCCCGCTCGGTCGGGTTTGCGTCAGGTGCCAAAAGATGCCGCCCGGCATAGTAGCGGCCCTTGCTGACGATGACGCTCGCCGCTTCCATCTCCTCGCCCGCGAGACGAAGGCGGAGCGGCGGGAAAGGATAGCACGCGACTTCACAAAGGCTTTGCGCAACGTAGGCGCCGCGGCCGAGCACGCGCTTCAGCGCGTCGGGGAGATGGTGCACCACGGCGGCGTCGAAGCCGACACCGAGCATTTGCACGAAGAGCCGCTCGCCGGCGGGCCCGCGTGCTACCCCGGGCCAAAGAAGGCGCGTGCGGCCGAAGGCGAGCGCTGCGGCCACTGCGCGCGGCGCGAAGGGAAGGCCAAGCTCATGGGCCAGCACATTCGCGGTGCCGAGCGGGATCACGCCGAGCGGCACGCTGGTGTCAGAGAGGCCGTTCGCCACCTCGGCGATGGTGCCGTCTCCTCCGGCGGCGACGATGAGCCCGGCGCCGCGTGCGACGGCCTCGCGCGCGAGCTGCGTCGCATGCCCGCGATGGCCGGTCTCGGCCACTTCGAGCCGGACGCCGTTGTGGACGAGAAGGTCGAGCACGCGCCAGAGGCGCTGCGAGCGCCGCCGCCCGGCGGCGGGGTTGAAGACGATCAGCACGCAGACTCGACGCCAGGACGCATCGCGACTCACAATCACAAGATTCCAGTATCGCGCCGGGATGTTGCCAGAGAATGACATTGATGTGACAGACCAATGATTTGAAACGGCAACGCCGAAAATCTCGCGTTTCATTGAAACTTCACTCTGCCGGCGCGATCTTCTCCGGCTATCGGACCGGAGCAGATGCACGGTAACATCCGCCCGACCCTGTACCGCAGCGTGTTCATTTCGGACGCGCATCTCGGCGCCCGCGGCTGCCACGCGCGGGCCCTCGCGGAGTTCCTGCGCGGCATGAGCTGCCGGCATCTCTTCCTGGTCGGAGACATGATCGATGGTTGGCGGCTGCGCCGCTCGTGGTATTGGGACGACCACCATGACGCGGTGCTTCGCCGCATCTTGGGCCACGCGCGCGCCGGCGCCAACGTGACCTACATTCCGGGCAACCACGACGCCATGTTCCGCGCCTGGCTGCCGCTCGGGCTCGAGGTCGCGGGGATCCGGCTCAGCGCCGAGGCCGAGCATGTCACCGCCGACGGCAGGCGGCTCCTGGTGCTGCATGGCGACGCCTTCGACAGCGTGGTTCGTTACGCGCGCTTCCTCGCCCTGCTCGGCGACCATGCCTACGAGGTCGCACTCGCGCTCAATCGCTGGCTCAACGCCGTGCGCGGCCGCTTCGGCTATCCCTACTGGTCGCTCTCGGCCTGGCTCAAGCGCCAGGTGAAGGAAGCGGTGAAGGCGATCGACCGTTTCGAGACCGCGCTTGCCGCCGAAGCGCGCCGGCGCGGCTTCGACGGTGTGGTGTGCGGGCACATCCATCATGCCGAGATGCGCGACGTCGGCGGCATCCTTTACGCCAACGACGGGGACTGGATGGAGAGCTGTACCGCGCTCGTCGAGCACCACGACGGTCGGCTCGAGCTGATCGAATGGGCGATCGAGGCGCGGGTCTCGGCGGCGGATGCCGAACGACTGCCCGCGCACTGAACTCGCGCCGGACACGCGGGACGGGGCGGATCTGCAGCGTATCCTGATCGTTTCCGATGCGTGGGCGCCGCAGGTCAACGGTGTTGTCCGCACGCTCGCCGCCGTCGCGGACGAGCTTATGGCCATGGGCCGCGAGGCGAGCGTGATCGGGCCCGGCGAATTCCGCACCATCCCCTGCCCCACCTATCCCGAGATCCGACTTTCCCTGTTCCCGGGCCGCAAGCTCGCCCGGCGGATCGAGGCGATCGCGCCGGATGCCATGCACATCGCAACCGAAGGCCCGCTCGGCATGGCGGCGCGGAGCTACGCGCGCCACCACAAGCTTGCGTTCACCACCTCCTTTCATACCCGCTTTCCCGAATACATCGCCGCGCGCACCGGCCTGCCACCCGCGCTCGGCTACGCCTGGCTCAGGCACTTCCACGCCGCCGGATCGGGGATGATGGTGGCGGCGCCGAACTTGCGATCCGAGCTGGCGCGACGGGGATTCGCCAATATCAGGCGCTGGACGCGGGGCGTCGATTTCTCTGTCTTTCGCCCGAATCCACGCGAGGACTGGAGTTTTCCCCGCCCCGTGTTCCTCTATGTCGGGCGCGTCGCGGTCGAGAAGAATATTTCCGCCTTTCTCGACCTCGATCTTCCCGGCTCGAAAGTGGTGGTCGGCGAGGGCCCGCAGCTTGCCGCCCTTCGCCGTGGCTACCCCGCCGTGCACTTCGCAGGCGCGAGGCGCGGAGCCGCCCTCGCTTCCGCCTATGCCGGGGCGGACGTGCTGGTCTTCCCGAGCCGCACCGACACGTTCGGGCTTGTGCTCCTGGAATCGCTCGCCTGCGGCACGCCCGTCGCTGCCTTTCCGGTCCCCGGGCCGCTCGACGTGCTTGCCGATGAGGCGGGCACGGTGGGCGTCCTCGATGCCGATCTCGGCCGCGCGGCGCGCGCGGCGCTCACGATCGACCGCGCCCGATGCCTCGCGTACGCGGAAACCTTCACCTGGCGCCGGGCGACGGAGATGTTCCTTGCGAACCTGGTGCCGGCGAGAGGGTGATCCGCTCGGGCGTCACGCCTTCGTCGTGGCGACGCGGTGCGCGCCGGGGCCGCCGAAGACCAGCTCGTCGAGATCGGTCATCGGCGCACGGCCCTTCGCCAATCCGCGATAATGCTCGCCCTTCGAGACCGGTCCGGTCTCGAAGATGATCTCCCAGCTTTCACCGCCGTCGCGGCTTTCGAAAATCTGGCCGTCGGTGTCGCCGGCGTAGACCGCGTAGAAGCCCGGCCAGGCGGCGAGCGTCATCGCCCCGAAGGTCGGTCGGCCGCCCGAGGGAAGGCCCGCGAGCAGACGCTCCCAGGTCTTTCCGCCGTCGCGCGAGCGGGCGATGCGCGAGCGCGAGCGGTTGATGGCGAACCAGTTGGGCGGATAGCCGGGAGAGCCCGCGACGAAGATCAGATCGGGATCCTCGGGATGGCAAACGAGCGCGTCGGGATAGTTGATGCCGGCGGGCTCGAGCGTGCGCCAGGTGGCGCCGTCGTCGTCGCTGATCCTGAGGCCCCAGCCGGTGGCGACGATGAAGCGCCCAGGGCTAGCTGGGTGCAGCAGGACGCGGTGGATGTCGCGATCGGAGACTTCGGGAAAGACCGCGATCTCCGCGAAGCTCGCACCCTCGTCCTCCGAGCGCAGCAGCGCGCCCACCTCGATGGCGACGAAGAGCGTGCTTCCTCCGCGCACCACGATGTCCTTCACATGCCCGAGATGCGGCGGCGGCGGAAAGAACCAGGACGGCAGGCTCGGCACAGTGCGAAGGGCCGGAAGCTCCCGCCATTCCGCGCCGCCGTTCTCCGAAATGAAGAGATGCGCGGGCATCCCGCCGGCGAGCAACACTTCACGCCCGCCGATCTCGAGCGCCTTCACCACCCAGACATCGAACTGGGAGAGGCCGCGGTTGATCCACCGCCAGGTCTTGCCCCCGTCCTCGCTTCGCGCGAGGCCGAAGCCGTGCGTGGCGGCGATGAGCGCGCCGTCGCGGGTGCGCGCGAGCGCGCTCACGAAGGTGCCGGCGAACTCCTTGTGATCGAGCGACCAGTCCCCGTCCGCGGCGCGACGGAGGAACCAGATCCCGTCGGCGCTGGCAACCGCGAGGCGATCGGACGGTGCGGCGTGACGCTCGACGCCGGCGCCGCCGGGTGAAAGCAGGATCATGGCGTTTCCCCTTTTATGGGGTGCCGATTATGGCGGGATCAACCTTCAAAGGCGAGAATCGTAAGCCCGCCATTGTTGTCGGTGACATAGAGCGTGCCGTCCGCGGCGGCGAAGACGTCGGCCGACTGCACCACGCGCTCGGCGCCCGGGCGGATATCGACGACCCGCTCGGGCGGCGGCGGCACGTAGCGGGCGATCTCCTTCGGCTCGTAGGCGTCGGAGATGTCGAACACGCGCACGCCGGCGTTCTGGTAGGTGGCGAAGATCAGCTCCTCGCTCTGCAACGAGCCTGGCCGGTTCTCGTGGAGGTTGTGGGGGCCGAATTTTCCCCCCTTGGCGCAGAAATCGTCCTCCTTCGGCGTCGGCAGCGTGGCGATCGTCACCGGGTTCGCGGGCGTCCGCACATCGAACACCCAGGTGTAGGCGATGCCCTTCTCGCAGCGGTTGCTGTTGCCCTCGTCGGCGACGACGGCGAGCCCGCGCCCGGGGAGCGGCAGCGGCGAATGCGTGCCGCCGGCATAGGGCGGGCACCAGTTGCGATGGACGACGAGCTTCGGCGCGGTCGGCTCGGCGAGGTCCATGATGGTGAGCCCGCCGTCGCGCCAGGCCGCGAAGCCGAGATTGCCCGCGGTCAGCATGTGATGCAGCGCCCAGCGCTGGCCCTTGGGCCAGCCCGGCGTCTCGCCGGCTGCCGTATGCATGCCGGGGAGCCACCACCGCCCGACGATCTCGGGCTTGGTCGGGTCGGCCATGTCGATCACCGCGAGGACATGGTCGATGAAGCCCTCGAAATGGACCGAGGCATAGGCGTAGCGGCCGCCCACCCACCAGATGCGGTGCGGGCCAATGCCGTCCACCGGCATGAAGCCGATCTCGCGCGGGGACGCCGGGTCCTGCTTGAGGTCGAAGACGCGGATGCCGGGGATGAAGTTCTTCTCGCGCTTGCTGAAGCTCTCGGTGATCGGCTTGCCGAAATAGTCGCCCTCCGAGGCATATTGCTGGAGCGCCCAGACGTTCGGCGCATTGACCGCGAGCAGCAGCCCGTCATGCACCTGGATGTGATTCGAGCGCAGCGCCGGCGGGCAGGCGACGAAGTTCACCGGCTTCGGCGCGCGGGGGTCGTGCACGTCGATCACCGTGATGCCGTCCGAGAGCATATGCCCGACATAGGCGTAGCCCTTGGCCACCATCACCTGCACGCCATCCGGCCGGCCGCCCTGGTCGGAATGGCCGAGCCGGCGGATACGGACGGCGTCGTTCATCGTTTCTCCCTGATTGTCTCTTCAGCCGGTCGGCGGGGCGAGCACGTCGAGTGCCTGGCCGCGCGCCTCGGGCCCGATGCGGGTGACGCTGAAGGCCGCGACGACGAGCAGGATGGCAACGCAGGCGAACACGGCGTTCACCCCGAAACCGTTCTGGATCCAGAGAATGGCCGGAATGATGAAGGCCGTCGCCAGGCGGCCGATGCCGGAGGCGATGCCGAAGCCGGAGGCGCGGGCATTGGTCGGGAAGACCTCCGAGGCGAAGATCTGCGACGCGTTGCCGGCGAGCTGCGTGAAGAAGGCCATCCAGAATCCGGCGATCAGCAGCCACAGGCTGTTCGGGGCCTGGACGAAACCGACGGCGAAGAGGCCGGCCAGCACGAACGAGATGATGGCCACCGGCTTCCGGCCGTAGCGCTCCAACGCGAACATCATGAAGATGCTGGCGCAAGGGTACGCGATCTGGATCCAGAGAGTGAACTCGATGGTCTTGGTGATCGTGAGGCCGCGCTGGGCGATGATGTTCGGCAGCCACGCTCCGAGGCCGATGGCGACGCCGAAGAAGGCGACGAAGCAGACCGACGCTGCGATGACGCGATCGGGATACTGTCGAAATACGACGCCGAACGGATCGCTCCGCGTGTGGCTCGCGCGATCCTCGACGAGTGCGACGCCCGGGGCGGGTCCGGCAATGCCCATGCGGGCGAGCAGAGCGAGTGCGCGCTCGCCCTGGCCGTGGGTCGCCAGCCAGCGCGGCGATTCGGGCAGCGAGAAGCGCAGAACGAAGACGATCAGCGCGCCGACGCCGTAGACGAACCAGATGCCTTCCCAGTGGATCCGATGCAGGAAGAAGAGCACGAACAGGGTCGAGAGCGGCCAGACGAAGGCGCCGCCGATGAGCTGGATGCCGGCGAGCACGCGGCCGCGGATGCGCTTGGGCGCATATTCGCCCGCATAGGCGAAGCAGAGCGGCTGCTCGGCGCCGATGCCGATGCCGGCGATGAACCGGAAGATAGAGAGCCAGAAATAGTTGGGCGCAAAGGCGGAGGCGATGGTGAACGCGCCGAAGAGGAGGAGGTTGAACTGATAGACCGCCTTGCGGCCGAAGCGGTCGGTGAACTGGCCCTGGCCGACGGCGCCGACGAAGAGGCCCATCAAGGTTGCGAACCCGACGCCCGCGATCTGGGCCTTGGTCGCGAAATGCGTCTGCAGCATGTCCGGAACCATCACGCCGAAGACGATGTAGTTCGAGACGTCGAAGAAATATCCGGCCGCGATGAGCCCGAAGACGCGATAATGGATGGGCGTAAGCTTGGCCTCGTCCATGGACGAGCCGACAAAACTCTCGATGGATTGGGCCATCCGTGTTCCTCCCGCGGCCGCTTGAGCACAGCCGATTTATTAAGTCATCTTAGGACGTATTGAGCCACCGCGTCAAGCACTGCGCCGTGCGCATATCTCGGCGTCAGGCCGAGGAAGCGGGTTGCAGACGCCGTGCCTCGATCAACTGCCAGACGAGGAGGATGGGAACACCGACGAGGACGTCGCGCGTGCGGCGCACGAGCGAGACGGCGATCGCGACGTCGGGCGAGAGGCCGAAGACGGCGCCGATGCCGACA
>DATJTV010000383.1:0-21758 GCA_035503055.1 Acetobacteraceae bacterium | reverse complement strand
GATGCGAGGTCCGGCATCTCGAAGGCGATGTGGTTGAGCGTCGGCGCCGCCGCCTTCGCCGCGACGAGCGCGTTGTGGTCGCTGCTCGCGCCATGGAAGAAGGTGAGCGCCGGCGTCGTGTCGATCACGCGAAGCCCGAGCACCTCGACGAAGAACCGTGTCGTCGCCTCGATATCGGCGGCGTTGAAATTGACGTGCGAGACCTTGGTCGGGCGATCCGCCGCAACGGCCCGGGGCGCGTGATCGGCGACCTCGCAGACCACCGCAAAGTTGCGTCCCTCCGGATCCTTGAACCCGAAGCCGTAGCCGCCGCCCGGCCACTCGAGCGCCCGCGGGGCCTCGACCGGGCCGGGCCCGCACCCGACATTCCCGTAAAGCGCCTCGACCGCGCCACGATCGACGCCGTCGAGCACCACTCTCCGGATCGCAGGCGCCCCCGCGCCCTGGTGGATCGCAAGAATATGGTGATGGGCTCCGGTTCCGCGAAAGCGCCACGCGCCGTCGGCCGTCGCCACTGGCTCGAGATTCCACACCTCCGCATAGAACGCGGCCGCCCGCGCCGGATCGGCGAGCTCGATCTCGACGCTGCGCACGCCGCGTATCGCCGCCCTCATCGCCCGGAAATCTCGTTGCGCGCCCCGGCCTGCATCTCTCCTTCCCCTCCTCGCCGGTCGGCGCTCACGCCTCCGCCACCTCTTCCAGTCGCGGAACGGCCGGCACATAGGAGGCCGAGGCAGGTGCATTCCGTGACAATATTTCGTTGACGCCGCGTGATATCTCGGCGGTCGCCCGCTCGAGAATCTCCTTCACCGAAGCCGCGACCTCCAGGCCGAGATCGCTCTCCACGAAGCAGAGCGCGCCGATCACGCTCTTCGGCGCGGCGAAGATCGCCGAGGCCGTGCAAAGCATCCCGGGATCCACCGCCGAGCGGGTGACGTAGAGGCGCTCGCGGCGAATCTCGCGCAACCGCCGCTTGAACTGATCCCACTCTTCGCCAAGGCCCGCAGCCGATATCTTGGCACGGTCCCGGAGAAAGATCCGCACCAGCGTGCGCTGCGGCAGGTTCGCCAGGATGACCCGCGAGGTCGAGCTCGTGAACAGCGGCAGCGTCCGGCCCCGCGAATAGCTGACGGGCAGGGGAGGGGGCTCCGGCTCCTGGTGGGTGCAGATGATACGGTCGCCGTAAAGGCTGGAGAGGATCAGCACGCCGCCCGGCAGGTCCCGGCTCGCCTCGCGCATCACCTCCCGGCTCGCGGCCAGCAGCGGGTCGCAGAGGCGGATCTGCCGGTCGAGCTCGATGATGCGCGGGCCGAGAATGAAGCACCCCTTGCCGAGCGCGACCAGGAACCCGGAACCGGTCAGCTCCCGGACGCACCGGTACATCGAGGAGCGCGAGAAGTTCACGTGCGCGGCAATGGTTTCGAGCGTCCACACCGGCTTTTGCGGGGTGAAGAGATTGAGGACGCCGAGAAGACGTTCCACGCTCGTCACGGCCTTGTCCTTCGGATGCGCAACATAAATCCCACAAAACGGGAAAAGTCGCCAGTTCCCATCTCCACCCCGGAACTCGGCCTAGCATGGCGTTTCGCCTCTGTCGAGCACCCGCGCCCGCGCCGCGGCCGGTCCAATTTTCTCTGCCGAATCAGGGTGGCATGCGCGGCCCGGCGCTCGAATCGCCGCCGCGGGCGTTTCCGCAACTTGACAATTTTCCCTCCCCATGAAACGCTGCACGAATATAAAGTGCATAAGATTTGGGGGGAACGATCATGGCCGCGCGGTCAGACCAAACGAGGCGCGTCTTCCTCAAGGCATCCAGCGGCGCGGCCGCCGCCGTCGCACTCGCCACGCCGAACCTCGCCAGCGCGGCGCCGGCCAAAAAGGTCACCTTCGTCATCCAGTATTTTGCGCGAGGGGACTACGCGCAATACTACCTCGCCCTCGTCCGCGGCTATTATGCCAAGCGCGGGCTCGACGTCACCATCAAGCATGTCCTCGGCAACGCCCCCGCCTTTCAAACGCTCGTGGACGGCAAGGCAGAATTCGTCCACGCCGACATCATTCAGATGCTGGAACTTCAGGGGAAGTCGCCCAAGCCGCAATTGCTGCTGGTGGCCGACATCGCCGACAAGGTCTCGGCCTCGCTCTTCTTCCTGAAAGGCCGCGGGATCGTTCATCCCAAGGACCTGGAGGGGCGGACCATCGTCGATTCGCCCGGTTCCACCGCGCCCTTCATCTTCAAGATGTTCGCCGCGAAGACCGGCATCGATGCGAGCAAAGTGCGCTGGCTCTACACTGCCGCGACCAACAAGTCGGCGATGATGCTCCAGGGCAAGGCCGACGCGGTCGCGACCTACCTGCCGGGCCTCCCCAGCATGGAGGCCCATCTCAAGCCGGGGCAGCAGATCGGATATTTCATGTTCGGCGACTACGTCGACATCTACGGCGACGGGCTGATCACACGGAGCGACTATTGGAACCAGGATGACGGCAAGGCGATCACGAAGGCTTTCGTCGCGGCGAGCCTCGAAGGCTGCAAGGACGCGTTCGACGACCCTGCCGCGGCCGTGGACGCGATGCGCCGGTACCACCCCGAGGTCAACCGCACGCTCGGGATCCAGGAAGAAAAGCTGATGGCCACGGTCTGCATCCAGCCGCACGGCATCGGCTACATCGATCCGGAGAAGATGCAGCGCACCTACAACGCTGTCGTCGGCGTCTTGGGCCAGAAGATTCCGAAGCCGGTGACGGCGTATTACACGAGCGCCGCGCTCCCGGCCAAGCTTCCCTCGTAGGAACAAGTCGCCTTTGCACGCCGCAGGGACCGACATGGAAGCCCTCCTTCCGTCCCGGCTCGCCTCCGCGCCGGCCATCGCCGCCGGTGCCAAACCCCTCGTCAGCCTGCGCAACGTCAGCAAGACCTACGGAAGCCGCCGGCGCAACGGCGCGGATATCGAAGCGCTGCGGCCGGTCGATCTGGACATCGAAGCTGGCGAGTTCGTCACCATCGTCGGGCCGTCGGGCTGCGGCAAATCGACGCTGCTCTCGCTGATCGCCGGCCTCTCGTCCTGCACCACGGGCGATGCCCATATCGGCGGCGGGCGCGTCGCCGGTCCCTATACCGATCTCGGCATCGTCTTCCAGAAAGACCTGCTTTTGCCCTGGCGCACGATCCTGGAAAACGTCCTCATCCAGGCCGAGGTGCGCGGCCTCAACCGGCGCCGCGCCACCGCGCGCGCCGTCGAGCTTCTCGATCTCGTCGGCCTCGCGGGCTTCGAGCAGTTCCTGCCGCATGAGCTCTCGGGCGGCATGCGCCAGCGCGTCGCCATCTGCCGTGCCTTGCTGCACGACCCGCCCTTGCTCCTGATGGACGAGCCGTTCGCCGCGCTCGACGCCATCACCCGCGATCAGCTCACGCTCGACTTCCAGCGCTTCTGGCAGCGCGACCGCCGCACCGTCGTCTTCATCACCCACAATCTGGTCGAAGCCGTCTTCCTCGGCGACCGCGTGGTCGTCATGACGCCGCGGCCCGGAGGCATCGCCGAGATCATCGGTATCGATCTCCCCCACCCCCGCCCATTGGGCCTCCGCGACACTCCGGATTTCGCCCGCTACACCGCGCGGATCCACGAGATCTTCATCAAGACCGGCATTCTCAAGGCGGATTGATGTCCATCGAGCTCGGCAACGGCAGCATCGCGAGCGCAGAGCGCATCGGGGCCGCATCGCCAACCCGCGCTCCCGCGCGCGCACCCGCGCCCGCGCGCACCCGCCCGCGCCGGGCCGCCAGCCCGCTCAAGCGCTTCTACTCGGTGATCGCCACCGTCGTCGTCCTCCTCATCTGGCAGGGCGGCGTCCGGCTGTTCGCGGTGCCGGCCCTGATCCTGCCGGCGCCGAGCACCATCCTCGCCACGCTTTGGGTGCGCCGCTCGCTCTATCTCGCTTTCTCGATCCCCACCACCGTCGAGATCCTGGTGGGCTTCTTCATCGCCGCCATCGCCGGCATCTTCCTCGGCATGCTCGTCTCGTTCAGCAGCTTCGCCCGCTCGACCTTCTACCCGATGCTGATCTCCTCCCAGCTCGTCCCCAAGGTCGCGATCGCGCCGGTCTTGATCATCTGGTTCGGCACCGGCCTCGAGGCGAAGGCCTTCATCGTCTTCCTGATCGCCTTCTTCCCGATCATGATCTCGACGATGGTCGGCCTTGAGGTGGTGGAGGCCGACATGCTCAAGCTCTTCCACTCCATGGGCGCGAGCAGCACGACGACGTTCCTCAAGCTGCGGCTGCCCGCAGCGCTGCCCAACATCTTCGCCGGCATGAAGATCGGCATGTCGCTCGCGGTGGTCGGTGCCATCGTCGCGGAGTTCGTCGCCGCCGACCGCGGTCTCGGCTACTATCTGCTCTACGCCAACGGCCAGCTCGATTCGCCCGGCGTGTTCGGCGCCCTTGTTCTCCTCACGGTCATCGGCGTCGTTCTCTATTACATCGTCGAGTGGTCCCAGCGCCTTTTCATCCCGGCCGCGCTCATCAAGTCCGCGGACCCGACCCAGGCGAGCATGTAGGTTTTTTGCGCAGCGGGACGAAGAGCGGGAGATTTCGCATGAAAGTCGGAGTGGTTGGCCTCGGGCGCATGGGCAGCGCGATTTTTCTCCGCCTCAAGGAGCATGGCTTCGAGCCGGTCGGCTGGGATGTCGATCCAACCGCGGCACCGGAGCTCCGGGCAACCGCGGCGGAGGCCGCAACGAGCCCCGCTTCGCTCGTCGCGAAATCCGAAATCGTGCTTTCGGTGCTCAGCGCCGATGACGGCGCGCGCCGCAATTTCCACGGCGCGGACGGGTATCTGACGGCCGATCTGCACGGCAAGCTCTTCATCGAGATGAGCACGCTCCAGCCGATGACAGTGCGCGAGCTCGCCGCAGCGGCGGAGGCGCGCGGCGCGCGCCTCGTCGAGGCGCCGGTGCTCGGCTCGATCCCGACCGTCCGCAAAGGCCGGCTTCTCGTCCTCGCGGGCGGCCGCGCCGAAGACCTCGACCGCGCGCGCCCCGTCCTCGATCCGCTCGCGCGGCGCATCGCGCATATGGGCCCGCTCGGCAGCGGCGCGGCGATGAAGCTCGCCGTCAATCTCGGGCTCGCCGCCTACATCCAGGCGCTCGCCGAATCGCTCGCCGTCGGCGAGCAGCATGGCCTCGCACTCGCCGCGATGCTCGACATCCTCTGCGAGGCGCCGACCAACAATCCCTGGCTGCGCAGCAAGATCGAGGTGTTCAAGGGCGGCGACGCGGACACCACGCTCGACCTCAAGACGCTCCGCAAGGATGTCCTCTCGGCGGTGGCAACCGGCGCTCTCGCCGGCGTGCCGATGCCGGTCTCGGCCGGCACGCTTTCCAGCCTCTCCGCCGCCACCGCCGGCGGTTGGGGCGATCGCGACATCGCCCAGCTTCCCCGCTATTTCCGCGAGTTCATGGTCGGTCGACTCTGACGCCGCGCACCGCTCTCAGCTCGGCGTGACCCGCCGCATCGCGAGGCTGCGCCGGCGCACGAATTCGAGCCCGGCGAGCAGCACGATGGCGACCATAAGCACCAGCGTCCCCACCGCCAGGATGGTCGGATCGATCGTATAGCGGAGATTGGTCCACATCTGCAGCGGCAGGGTGCGCTGCGTCGGCCCGGCGATGAACAACACGATCACGACCTCGTCGAACGACGTCATGAAAGCGAATAGCGCGCCGGAGATGATGCCCGGCAGGATCAGCGGCATCGTCACCTTGAAGAAGGCGTGCCTGGGCGAGGCGCCGAGGCTCAGCGCCGCGCGGTAGAATTGCTGGTCGAATCCGCTGAGCGTCGCGCTCACCGTGATCACCACGAAGGGCACGCCGAGAATCGAATGCGCAATGATGATCCCCGCATAGGTGTTCACGAGATGCAGGGCGGAGAAGAAGAAAAAAAGCGCGGTCGCGGTGATGATCAGCGGCACGATCATCGGCAGGATGAGGATGCCCGTGATCAGCCCGCGGAACGGCATCTGCGCGCGCGTGAGGCCGAGGGCGGCGAGCGTGCCGAGCCCCGTCGCGATCGCCGCGGCGATGGGCGCGATCAGGAAGCTGTTCCCCACCGCGCGGAGCCAGCTCCCGCTGTTGAAGAAGTTCGCATACCACCGCGTCGAATAGCCCGCGGGCTGCAAAGTCAGCATTTGGTGCGTGAACGAGAAATAGGGCGAGGCGCTGAACGAGAGCGGGATGATGACGACGAGTGGCACCACCAGGAAGAAAAGCACGATCAACCCGTAGCAGCGGAACAGGTAGAACCAGCCGCGCTCGAGCGGGTCCGCATAGGCTCGCGCCGCCCGCTTCATCCGAGCGACATCCGGCTCTTGCGGGCCAGCGCATGGAAAAGCGCGAACAGCAGCAGCGTGACGGCGGTGAGCACCGTGCCGAGCGCCGCCGCAAGCCCCCAGTTCAGCGATTCCTGGACGTTGAAGGCAATCCGGTTGCTGATGAACTGCCCGCTCTGGCCGCCGACCAGCTCCGGCGTGATGTAGTATCCAACCGCGAGGATGAAGACCAGCAGCGCGCCGGCGCCGAGGCCCGGCATGGTGAGCGGCGCGAAGACCTTCCAGAAAGCGTGCCAGGGATGGGCGCCGAGCGAGACCGCCGCGCGCACATAGCGGTCCGGAATGCCCCGCATCACGCTGTAGAGCGGCAACACCATGAACGGCAGCAGCACCTGGGTCATCACGATGATCGTGCCGAGCGCATTGTAGATCAGGCGCGGCCGGTCGTCGGTGCCGACCAGATGGGTCGCGACGAGGATCGAATTGACGACGCCGTGCGATTGCAGCAGCACGATCCAGGCGGTGATGCGGACCAAGACCGAGGTCCAGAACGGCAGCAGCACCGCGATCATCACCAGGTTCGCCTTGCGCTCGGGCATCCGCGAGATCCAGTAGGCGAGGGGATAGCCGAGCGCAGCGGTGAGCAGCGTGACGAGCGCGCTCATCCAGGCGGTGCGGACGAAGAGCTTGACGTGGATCCGCTCATAGGCCGGCACCAGCTCGATCTGCCCCTGCGGCCCGTAGCGGAGGTCGAGCGCGGCCAAATAGTAATCCGCGGTGATCGGGCCGCTCTCGCGCTTCAGGAGCCGCCAGGTCGGTATCGCGCCCCATGAAGGGTCGATCGCCTCGAGGACCTTCTTCCAATCCTGATCGGGCGGAAGATGCGCGGTGCGGAACGTGGTCTTGGCGATCAGGCCGTAAGCGCCGGGCGATTCCTCGTTGAGCCGCTTGGCGATCAGCCCGAACGTGTGTGCCTTGAAGGCCGCGCGGAGATCCCCGGCAACCGCGGCGTACGCCGCCTCCGGCGGGAGCGCGCTCGGCTTCCAGCCCTTGAGCGCCGCCACCGTGCGCGGCATCCGCTCCGGAATGGTGCTGTTGTCGATGCTGAGCCAGCCCATCCCGGCGAGCGGGACGATGAACAGCACGCCGATATAGGCGAGCAGCGGCAGCGTCAGCAGGAACGCGCCCAATCGCTTCCGCCGTTCGACCCGGCGCAGCCCCCGCTTCAGTGTCGCGGTGCCGGCGAAGCCCCGTGCCGCCGGCGCCGCCGTCGCTGCCTCGCCCGGCATCGGGCTCGCCTCAGGAGGCGAGCCACGCCGAGAAGCGCTGGTCGAGCTGCGGCTCGTAGTTCGACCAGAACGCCACGCTCTTCGGAATCGCGACCTTGAGGTGCTCGGGCGTCGTCGGCATGTATTTCCACATCAGGACCTTCGGGTCCTTGTAGTAGGCAAGATCGCGCATCAGCGCGAAGGAGGATTTGCGCGCCGGCGAATAGGCGATGTAGCGCGCTTGCTCGACGAGGCTCCTGGTGCTGGTCGAGAAGCGCAGGAAGTCCATCGCCGTTTTCAGCCGGTCCGGCGGCAGGCTGCCCGGGACCACCCAGCCATCCCATTCATAGAGCCCGCCATCCCAGATGAAGTCGAAGGGCTGCTTGTCCGCGACGATCGCATTGAAGATGCGGCCGTTGAACGCGGTGGCGATCACCGCATCCTTCTGGGCAAGCATCTGCGGCGGCTGCGCGCCTTCGCTCCACCAGACGGCGTTCTTCTTGATCGTGTCGAGCTTCTTGAAGGCGCGATCGACGCCGGCCTGGGTCGCCAGCGCGTCGTAGAGCTTGTCGCGGGCGACGCCGTCGGCATAGAGCGCCCATTCCAGGTTGCCGACCGGCGTTTTCTCGAGCGCCCGCATGCCCGGAAAATTCTTGACGTCGAAGGCGTCCTTCACCGTCTGCGGCCGATGGTCCTTGGCGAACGCCGTCGTGTTGAACGCGAACACCGTGCTGTAGGAGATCGTCGAGACGAAGGGCCCCGTCTTGCCGTCACCGCTGAGCGAGCCGGGGATGAAGTCCAGGCTCGCCTTCGTCCCGTCCGGCGCCGGATCGAGATCCTGGTCGAAATCGATCGTTTGCAGCATGCCCTCGGAGCCGAGCCGCGAGGCCGGCGCTTGCAGCATGTCGACGATGTCCCAAGTGACGTTCCCGCTGGTTTCCTGCGCCGTCACCAGCGCCGGCCCGTTGGCCGCGTTCTCGATATTGGCGAAGGCGACGCCGGTCTTCGTGGTATAGGGCTTCTCATAGCCTTCGACCTGGCTGAACTGATAGGCCCCGCCCCAGGAGCAGAGATTGATCATCCGGTTCGCCGCCTGCGCGATTCGGCGCGAGGCCAGCAGGCCGAGCGAGGAGAGCGAGACCAGCCCCGCGGTCCGCGCCCCCAGTGCCAGGAGATCGCGCCGATCGATCGGCAGGAATCCCCCTTCCGTTTTCCGCCCGCGTCCACTCATCTCTCGCCACCTCCCTTTCCTGTTAGTTGCAAAACCGATACGATAAGCTCCGTCTCTCATCGCGCGCCGTACGCCCGGCAGAACGGCGTGTCCCAACCGATCTCGACCGCCCCACCCGCCCTCAGGCCTTGCGCCTCGCCGGTATTCGGCACGCGCGCGATAAGCTCGCCCAAGCCCGCCGCCGCGATCACCGCGCGCAAATGATCGCCCTGGAACAGCACGCTCGCGATCCGCCCGTTGAACAGATTCGCGACCGACCCCGCCGGCGGCGCCACCCGTACCTGCTCGGGCCGCACCGAAAGGATGCAGCGATCGCCGGGCGCCAGGGCCTGCACCGCATGGGCGAGCGTCTCCCCGCCGGCGCTGTCGAGCGCGACCCGGCAGACATCGCTTCGCGTCTCCCGCACCATGCCGGTCAGCCGATTGTTCTCGCCGATGAAGTCGGCGACGAAGGCGTTCGCCGGCTGCTCGTAGAGGCCGCGCGGCGGGCCGCATTGCTGCAAGATCCCCTCGGCGAAAACGGCGATCCGGTCCGACATGGTCAGAGCCTCGCCCTGGTCGTGGGTCACGTAGATCATCGTGATGCCGAGCCGGTCGTGCAGCGCCTTAATCTCGTATTGCAGCCCCTCGCGCAATTTCTTGTCGAGCGCCCCGAGCGGTTCGTCCATCAGCACGATCTCGGGCTCGAAGACGAGGGCGCGCGCGACGGCGACGCGCTGCTGCTGGCCGCCGGAAAGCTGGCTC
Organism: Acetobacteraceae bacterium; assembly: GCA_035503055.1. GTDB lineage: Bacteria > Pseudomonadota > Alphaproteobacteria > Acetobacterales > Acetobacteraceae > JAKAWQ01. The sequence continues at coordinate 12,187 of DATJTV010000383.1, read as the reverse complement.
GGGCGGCGGTTCTTGAAGTCTCTGAGATGCACCATGTCGAGCGCGCGGTCGATCCGCGCACCGATCTCCGCCGGGCTCACCTTGCGAATCTTGAGTGGAAAGGCAAGATTCTCCGAGACGCTCATATGCGGAAAGAGGGCGTAGTTCTGGAACACCATGCCGAGATTGCGCTTGTGCGGCGGCAGGCGGTTGAGCTCCCTTCCGCCCAGCACGATCGTCCCGCTGGTCGGCGCCTCGAATCCCGCCAGCATCATCAGCGTCGTCGTCTTGCCCGAGCCGGACGGGCCGAGCAGGGTCAGGAACTCGCCGCGCGGCACATCGAGATTGAGATCGCGCACGACGAGCGTTTCCCCGTCATACGTCTTCTGGACGTTGCGAAACGACACGAACGCCCGCTCCGCGGCCTCGCCGGCGACGCTCATGTCCGGATCCCGTAGCTCGGCATTGCGCGGATGAAGGGCCCGGCAAATTGGTCTGGCCATCGATAACGGCATCCCAGGCGCTTGGAAAGCGAATTTTCCGCAATGAAAGCCCTCTGTACCGCTTCTGCATGTTGCATTTGTTTCATCGGCGACCGGGCCCGATCACAAGGCCGTTACGGCGCTGAGCGGATGACCGGGCTTGGGTAAAGCAGGCGCTCGCAAGCCGCGCTTCGATGGCCGCATTTATCAATCTCCCCGACCCTCCGATAATGCAGGGCCGGGCGAGGCGGCGAAGGTGGCCCCGCTCGCGATCCGGGGAAGGAGCGCACGCATGTCTTCGGGTGAAGCGGTTGCCGGCGTCGTCTTCGACGCCTACGGAACGCTACTGGATGTCTACGCGGTCGAGGCCACCGCGGACGCTCTCTTCCCCGGCAAGGGGCCCGCGATCGCACGGCTATGGCGGGACAAGCAGATCGCCTATTCCCAGCTCAGGACCATGTCCGGCCAGTACGCGCTCTTCTGGCAGATCACCGAAGATGCCCTGGATTACGCCTGCGAGTTCGCGCGAGTCCGCCTCGGCCCGGACGCCCGCGAAAAGCTCCTCCGGCAGTACCGCGCGCTTCCCCCGCACGCCGAGGTACGCGCCTCGCTCGGCACGCTCAAGGAACGCAACCTCAAGCTCGCGGTCCTCTCGAACGGGGACACGGTGATGCTGAACGAGGCGATCGCCGCCGCCGGGCTCAGCGAGTTCTTCGATCACATCCTGAGCGTCGAGCCCGTGCGCAAGTTCAAGACCGCGCCCGAAGCCTACCAGCTCGGCCCGGACGCCTTCGGCTGCTTGGCCACGAACCTGCTCTTCGTCTCGTCGAACGGCTGGGACATCGCCGGCGCGTCCTGGTTCGGCTACAAGACCTTCTGGATCAACCGCGCGGGCGCGCCCCGCGAGAGGCTCGGCGCCAGCCCCGCCGAAACCGGTGCGACCATGGCCGACCTGGTCCGCCATCTCGCGCCATAGCCCGCCGCAATGCCGCGTTACGCCGCCCGCCCGTAATAGAGCACCACCGTGTGCGTCGCCTCGGCGAAGAATAGCCATCGCTCGACGAAGATGCCGCCCAGCCCCAGCACCGCCGCGACGGTCGCGGCAATCAGAGCGGGGAGGGGAGGAAGCGCCATCGTCGCAATGGTGAGCACGAGCGGCGCGGCGAAGCCCACGATCACCGCTAGCGCCCTGAGCCGCCGCGCGTGCTTGCGCGCGATGCGAAAGCCCATCTCGCGCATCAGGTAGTTCTCCTCGGTGTGCGGCGCCTCGAGCGCGCGCACCCGGCCGAGATGCCCAAGCCCGGTCGCGGTCTCCGCCGTGCTCGCACCCGGGGTGTGGTCGATCGTCCGCCAATAGAAGAATTTCGCCGCGAGGGCCGCGATCCCGAAGAGCACGGCCAGCACCGAAACCGGCGCCGCGCGCCCGTGAAAAGCCCGCGCCACGACCGCGAGCCAGAGCGCGCCGCTGAAGCCCGCCATCACCAGGTATCCCGGCGTCACGTACGCGTTCCGCCACTGCCGCACCGGCCGCAGGCTCGCATAGATCATCGACGTGCAGAACACGGTCACCACCGCGCCCGCCACCGCCAGCGCGCCGAGCGCCGCCGCCGCCGCATCCACACTCCCGCCCACGAACCACGCCGCGCCGAAGCCAAGTGCCGGGAGATAGGTGAGAAGGGCGGCAACCCCCTCGCGCGCAAGCCACGACGAGCGCCACTGGCTCACCGCTCGCCATGCCCGCTCCGGGTGCCCCAGATGCAGCGTGGAGGAAAGGAGCCCCGCACTCACCAGCGCGAGCGCGAGCACCAGTGCGGCGATGCCGAACCACGGTCCCGCCGAGACGAGCCCGAACGGCGCCATGAGCCCGAGCAGCGCCAGCAGCCCGTACCCGGCGCCCGAGGCGGTGGTGAAGAAGATAACGGAAAGCGCAGGCGTCATCGCGAACCCTCAGCCCGAAAGCGCGCGGTCGAGCCAGGCGAGCAGGCGCTCGCCGACGCCATTTCCCCCGCCCACGCCATTCGCCGCCGCCTCTTTCAGCGTCGGCGCGCTGCACGCGCTCTTCCTCGGCGGCAGATATTTGTTGACCGGCCGATACCCCATCTCGGGCATCAGATCGTATCCGCCCCGGCTCCGCACCAGCTCCGAAACTTCGCTGTTCGGATCGCCGAGATCGCCGAAATGCCGCGCATGCGCCGGGCAGGTCGCGACGCACGCCGGCACGCGCTCGGCCTCCGGAATCGTCTCGTTGTAGATCCTATCGATGCAGAGGGTGCATTTCTTCATCACCCCCTCGTCCTCGTCGAACTCGCGTGCGCCGTACGGGCAGGCCCACGAACAGAGCTTGCAGCCGATGCAGAGATCCTGGTTCACCAGCACGATCCCGTCCTCGGCCCGCTTGTACGAGGCCCCCGTCGGGCAGACCGTCACGCACGCGGGCTCCTCGCAATGCAGGCACGAGCGCGGAAAATGCACCGTCCGCCCCTTGGCACCCTCGCCCGCCTCATAGGTATGGATGCGATTGAACCATACCCCGTCCGGCTTGGCACCATAAGGGTCGTAGTCCGGCAGCGGCCCCGGATGCCCGCCGGTGTTCCACTCCTTGCAGTTCACCGCGCAGGCGTGGCAGCCCACGCAGGTATCGAGATCGATGACGAGCCCGAGCTTCTTTGCACCCGGAAGCGGCGTCGGCAGCGTCGTCATGCCCGCGTCCCCCTCGCCGGCGCCCTCATCCAAGGCGGCGGCAAGACCGCCGCCTGCCGCGGCGCCGTCTCCGTCACGCCCTTCGCCGCCTTCTCGATCCTCACGCGCACGTCGTACCACGCCGCCTGGCCCGTCACCGGGTCGCTGCTCGGCAGCTGCCGCCCGTCCCGCTCCGGCAGGAACGTCGCGATCACATGGTTGAGCAGGAATCCCTGCCGCGATTCCGGCGCATCCGTGCTCAGCATCCACGCCCCGGCCCGCTTGCCGATCGCGTTCCACGTCCACACGGTCAGGTTATTGACGCCCTCCATCAGCCGGATCGGGCAGCTCACGCTGCCGCTCCGGCTCGTCACTCTCACCCAATCCCCGTCTTCGAGCCCGAGCCCGCGCGCCGTCTCCGGCGCAACATAGAGAAAATTCCGATCGTAGATCTGCCTGAGCCACGCGTTCTGCGAGCCCCACGAATGGTACATCGGCATCGGCCGCTGCGTGATCGCCGAAAGCGGGAACTCTTTCTCGTCCACCGCCTCCTGCTCGAACGGCGGATACCAGAAGGGCATTGGGTCGCAATAGCGCGCCACGCGCTCGCGCAAATCCGCCGGCGGCAGCACGCTCCCATGCCCGAGCCCCGCGAGCCGGAAGCGCTGCAGCGGCTCGGCATAGAGCTGCAAGATGATCGGCTCGGGCTTCTCGATCAGCCCGAGCGCAGTCGCTGCCTCGAGATAATTCCGGTTCGCGAACTTGAAGTAGTGCGCCTCCGGCGGCAGCTCATGGCGCCAGAAGCACCCGTTGGCGATATAGCGCTCGAGCTGATCTTCGTTAGGCGCGCCGCGCCCCGCCGCACTCCCATCGCCCCGCCAGCCCGCCAGCGGCCCGATCCCCGGCCGCCGCTCGTGGTGCACGATGTAGTCGGCATAGCTCGCGTACCGCGCGCTCCCGTCCGGCTTGACGAAGGAAGGCAGCCCCAGCCGCGCCCCAAGCGCGATCAGCACATCCTGGAACGGCCGCACGTCGCGGTCCGGCGCCAGCACCGGCTGGCGGATTGCATCCGCCGGCCCCTCCGCGCTCCCGATCGGCCGGTCCAGCAGCGAAATGCAGTCGAACCGCTCGAGATAGGTCGTGTCCGGCAGCACGAGATCGGCGTACGCCACCGTCTCGGAGAAATACGCATCCGCATAGATCACGTGCGGAATTCGGTACTCGCCCGTCGTCTCGTCCTTATCGGCGAGCATCCGCATCGTCTCGGCGGGCTCCGGCGAGGAGTTCCACGCCATGTTCGCCATATAGAGGAAGAGCGTATCGATCCCGTAAGGATCCCCCGCATGCGCATGCGCGATCACCGTATGCATCAGCCCGTGCAACCCGAGCGGCGCCTCCCACGAGAACGCATGGTCGATCCGAAGCGGCGCCCCCTCCGCATCCACCAGCAGATCCTCCGGCCCGCCCGGCATCCCGAGCGGCATCGCCGTGAGCGGCGTCCCCGCCCGCACCTCCTTGCCGCCCGGCGGCGCATGCGGCGGCGTTGGGCGAGGGAAGGGGGCCTTGTACCGCCACGAGCCGGGCGTATCGACCGCGCCGATCAGCATCTGCAGCAAATGCAGCGCCCGGCAGGTCTGGAACCCGTTGCTGTGCGCCGAGATGCCGCGCATCGCGTGCATCGCGACCCCCCGCCCGCGCATGTCGGCATGCCGCACGCCCGCCATATCCGTCCACGCGTGCGGCAGCACCACCGGCTCCGCCGCCGCCTCGGCGATCTCCGCCGCGATCTCCCTGATCCGCGCAGCCGCGATCCCGCATTGCTCGGCCACCGCCTCCGGCGCGTACGCCGGATCCAGATAGCGCTCGGCGAGCAGCTGAAACGCCGGCACCGCCGCCCGCCCGTCCGCCAGCCTCACTTCCCCCGCGAGCCGCGGCGCCGCGCCCGCCCGTCCCGCCTCCACCACCGCCCCGCTCGCCCGGTCGCGGATCAGCACCCGCCCCTCCGCGTCCCGCGCGAACAGCCCGTCCCCCGCTCCGCCCGCCTCGCGCAGCACGAGCCAGCCCGCATTCGTGTAGCGGGCGAGGAAATCGAGATCGATCCGCTCCGCCCCCAGCAGCAGATGAACGAGCGAAAGAATGAAGAGCCCGTCCGTCCCCGGCCTCAGCCCCACCCACTCGTCCGCAATCGCCGAATAGCCCGTCCGCACCGGGTTCACGGAAATGATCCGCGCCCCCCGTTCCTTCAGCCGCGCCAGCCCCATCTTGATCGGGTTGGAATCGTGGTCCTCGGCCACCCCGAACAGCAGGAACAGCTTCGCATGCTCCCAGTCCGGCTCGCCGAACTCCCAGAAGCTCCCGCCAACCGAATAGAGCCCGGCCGCCGCCATGTTCACCGAGCAGAACCCGCCATGCGCGGAGAAGTTCGGCGTCCCGAACTCCTTCGCCCAGAACCCCGTCAGCGCCTGGCTCTGGTCCCGCCCGGTGAAGAAGGCGAGCTTTCTCGGATCGCTCCCGCGGATCGCGCTCAGCCACCCCGCCGCGATCCCCATCGCCTCGTCCCAGCCGATCTCCTTGAACGCGCCTTCCCCCCGCTCGCCCACCCGCAAAAGCGGGCTCTTGAGCCGCGCCGGCGAATAGTGCTGCATGATCCCGGCCGAGCCCTTGCCGCACAGCACGCCGCGGTTGATCGGGTGGTCCGGGTTGCCCTCTATGTAGCGGATCCGCCCGTCCTTCAAATGGACCCGGATCCCGCACCGGCAGGCGCACATATAGCAGGTGGTCGTCTTGACCGTATCGCCGACGGGCTTGGAGAGCGCGATGATTTCACCCGCCATGTTGGTCCCGTTCTCCTGCCTCGCCGCCGCAATCGGTGGCGCGAACCATCGTGGGTGCGTTGGAACTATAGTTCAAACAAATCAATTTTGTCCGATTGTTCTTCTCAGACGAACGATTTGCCCCGCCGCCTCCCCGAAACCCCCGTCCCCTCATCTCCACTGGCCTCGCCCCGCGGCCTGATGATACGCATGGAACAGAGGATGCAACATTCCGGAGAAGGTCCCGTAATGCCCGCTCACGCCGCCCGCCCCATCCTCGCTCGCGGGGCCGCCTGAATGCCGGACGCCCGGCCCGGCCCGCTCTCCCCGCAGAGCACCCAAGCGCCGGCGCCGACCGGCCTCACCCCGCCGCGCGCCCCCGCGCCCGCCGGCGCGCCCCCGTCCCTCAGCCCGCACCTCAAGCGGTTGCAAGACGAGAGCATCTTCATCTTCCGCGAGGTCGCGGCCGAGTTCGCCAAGCCCGTCCTGCTCTATTCCATCGGCAAGGATTCCTCGGTCCTCCTCCATCTCGCGCTCAAGGCCTTCCACCCGGCCAAGCCGCCGTTCCCCGTCCTCCACATCGACACCACCTGGAAGTTCCGCGAGATGATCGCCTTCCGGGACGAGACCGCCCGCCGCCTCGGCCTCGACCTCATCGTCCATACCAACCAGGACGGCATCCGCCAGGGCATCAACCCCTTCGACCACGGCGCCTACTACACGCAGGTGATGAAGACCGAGGCGCTGAAGCAGGCGCTCGCCGCCGGCGCCTTCGACGCCGCTTTCGGCGGCGCCCGCCGCGACGAGGAGCGCTCGCGCGCCAAGGAGCGTGTCTTCTCCTTCCGCAGCGCCGCCCAGGAATGGGACCCGAAGAAACAGCGCCCGGAGCTCTGGAGCCTCTATAACGGCCGCATCCGCCCGGGCGAATCGATCCGCGTCTTCCCCCTCTCCAACTGGACCGAGCTCGACGTCTGGCAATACATACTTGCCGAGAACATCCCCATCGTCCCGCTCTACTACGCCAAGCCCCACCCTATCGTTGAGCGTGACGGCCAGCTCATCGTCGTCCACGACGAGCGCATGCGCCTCGCCCCCGGCGAAACCCCCCAGCTCCGCACCGTCCGCTTCCGCTCGCTCGGCTGCTACCCGCTCACCGGCGCGATCCCCTCCGCCGCCGACACGCTCCCCGCGATCATCGCCGAAATGCTCGGCTTCCGCACCTCCGAGCGCATGGGCCGCCTGATCGACCGCGACGAGACCGCTTCGATGGAACGCAAGAAACGCGAGGGCTATTTCTGATGTCCGACGTCGCGACCGAAGCCGCCGCCAACGCCGTCGCCGCACTCCGCCTGCCGCCCGAGGCGAGCCTCCTTCGCTTCCTCACCTGCGGCAGCGTGGACGACGGCAAATCCACCCTCATCGGCCGCCTCCTCTACGAAACCCGCGCCCTCTTCGAGGACCAGCTCACCGCGCTCGAGCACGACAGCCGCAAGTTCGGCACCGCCGGCGAGCACACCGACTACGCGCTCCTCATGGACGGCCTCGAGGCCGAGCGCGAGCAGGGCATCACCATCGACGTCGCCTACCGATTCTTCGCCACCGACCGCCGCCGCTTCATCGTCGCCGACACGCCGGGCCACCAGCAATACACCCGCAACATGGCGACCGGCGCCTCCACCGCCGACCTCGCCGTCCTCCTGATCGACGCCCGCAAGGGCGTCGTCACCCAAACCCGCCGCCACTCCTTCATCGTCTCGCTGCTCGGCATCCGCCACGTCGTCCTCGCCGTGAACAAGATGGACCTAATCGATTTCGACCCGGCCCGCTTCGCCGCCATCCGCGAGGATTACGAGCGCTTCGCCGCCGGCCTCGGCTTCCAAAGCCTCCGCGCCATCCCGCTCTCCGCCCGCTACGGCGACAACGTCACGGAACCCTCCGCCAACACGCCCTGGCACGAAGGCCCGACCCTCCTCGAATATCTCGAATCCGTCGAGATCGAATCCGATCCCGCCACCGCGCCCTTCCGCATGCCGGTGCAATGGGTGAACCGCCCCCATCTCGATTTCCGCGGCTACGCCGGCACCGTCGCCGCCGGCCGCGTCCGCCCCGGCGACGCGCTCACCGTCCTCCCCTCCGGCAAAACCACCACGCTCGCCCGCATCGTCACCGCCCAAGGCGACCTTGGCCAGGCGAGCGCCGGCGACGCCGTCACCCTCGTCCTCGCCGAGGAGATCGACGTCTCCCGCGGCGACGTCCTCGCCGCCGCCGCCGCGCCACCGCCCGTCGCCGACCAGTTCGCCGCTCATCTCGTCTGGATGAGCGAAACCCCGCTCTTCCCCGGCCGCTCCTACCTCTTCAAGTCCGGCACCCGCAGCGTCGCCGGCACCATCACCGCCATCAAGCACCGCATCAACGTCGACACCCACGAGCACCTCGCCGCCAAGGACCTCCATCTCAACGATGTCGGCGTCGTCAACCTCTCGCTCGCCTCGCCGCTCGCCTTCGAGCCCTACGCCACCAACCGCACCCTCGGCAGCTTCATCGTCATCGACCGGCTCAGCAACGAAACCGCCGGCGCCGGCACGATCGACTTCGCGCTCCGCCGCGGCACCAACCTCACCTGGCAGCACCTCGACGTCGACCGCACCGCCCGCGCCCACCTCAACGGCCAGGCCCCCGCCATCCTCTGGTTCACCGGCCTCTCGGGCGCCGGCAAATCCACCATCGCCAACCTCGTCGAGCGCCAGCTCTTCGCGATGGGCCGCCACACCTACATCCTCGACGGCGACAACGTCCGCCACGGCCTCAACCGCGACCTCGGTTTCACCGAGGCCGACCGCGTCGAAAACATCCGCCGCGTCGCCGAAGTCGCGAAACTCTTCGCCGACGCCGGCCTGATCGTCATCGCCTCCTTCATCTCGCCCTACCGCGCCGATCGCGCCATGGCGCGCGCAGGCGTCGACGAAGGCATCTTCCTCGAAGTCTTCATCGACACGCCGATCGAGGAATGCCAGCGCCGCGACCCCAAAGGCCTCTACGCCAAGGTCGCCGCCGGCCAGATCACCAACTTCACCGGCATCGACGCCCCCTACGAACCGCCCGAAAACCCCGAGATGCACCTTTCCACCGTCGGCTACACCGCCGAATCGCTCGCCGACGAGGTCATCGCCAACCTCCGCCGCCGCGGAATCATCCATTAGATAAAAAGGGCAGGGGCTTTGCCCCTGCCCGGGTCCCAACGCGCGAGCGCGTTGGGTGCCCGATGCCCACCAGGGCCTGAGGCCCTGGACCCCATTCGTTTTGGCTGCCGCCTAAGGCTCCTACGCCGACAGGAACAGCGGCACCAGAGCGCGCGCCAGCAATGTCCGGGTGACACCGCCGAAGATCTCCTCCGCCAATCGGGCGTGGCTGTACGCACCGATGACCACGAGATCCGCCGCCTGCGCTTCCGTCGCCGAAAGGATGGCCTCGGCAACCGACGAGCCATGCGTCTCCAATCGGCTGATCCGCGCCTGAACGCCATGGCGCGCCAGATAGCGGGCAAGATCCACGCCCGGCCCCTCGTGGAACTTGTGCCCGCTGCTCTCGGGATCGACGACCAGCACCGTCACCGAATCTGCCGCGCTCAGCAGCGGCATCGCCTCCCGGACGGCGCGACGGGCTTCCCGGCTTGCGTTCCAGGCGACAACGATGTTCCTGCCGATCGTCCCCGCTTTCGCCCGCGTCGGGACAATCAGCATCGGCCCGCCGTTCTCCATCAGCAGCCGATCGGCGGGCCAGGTCTTGGGCAAGCCCGGAGGATCGGGATAGCCCAGTACGATCAGGTCGCAGCATCGCGCAGCGGCCACGAGGTCGTCATCGCCGCGCTCGCCTCGGATGATCCGGATCTCACCGCTGATGCCGTGCTTCTGCACAATGGCTTGCAGGCGATGCCGCACGCCACGGCTCTCGTTCCGCTCATCCGCCGCTTTCTCGGCAATCACCCCACTGACCGCCTCCGCGCCCAGCGCGAACGACGCCGCCGGATGCTCTTCCAAATAGTCCGCGAGCGCATGAATCCCGATCAGATGCGCGCCGCAACGCCGCGCAAGCTCAGCCGCCTGCCTCCCGACGATCTCCCCCTCCGGGGTATTGTCCAGGAACACCACGATGGTCTTCCAGCCCGACAACGCATCCTTCATCGTCGCCCCCCCACGTGCCACACCCGCAAACACCCCCTGACGATGCAGCTTCATCCACCGGGCCGCCCATGATCCAGATCAACCGCTCCTGTCCCACCGCCGCCGCCTCACGCGGCCATCAGACCGAGATGTTCCTCCATCGGCATGAAATCGCGGTCGTGGCGCAGCAACGAATGGTGATGCTCGATGCAGAAGATGCCGATGATGATGGCGGCCGTCTTGCGCATCGTTATGCCGAGCTTTCTCAGCCTGCGATAGTCCCAAGCCGCGCGAGGTGTGAGATCGGCATCGAGAAGCGGCACCACTTCATACCGCCGCACAATATACACACCACCCCGCCGGCCCAACGCGCGCCCCTCATCCGAGCACGGCAAGGGCGAAGCCGTCCCACCCCTTGCCGCCAACCGTCTGGATCGCAGTGGCTGAGAGCCGCGGCTCGGCGGCCAGCAAGTCGAAAAAGCGCCGAATTCCCTTGACGTTCGGATCGTCGCTGTCCGCCTCCAGCACCTCGCCCTCGCGCACCACATTGTCCCCCACGATGACGCTGCCCTTACGTCCCAGCCGGATCGCCCAAGCGAGGTAGTCGGGGTTGCTCGGCTTGTCCGCGTCGATAAAGACGAGATCGAACGGCCCGATCCCCTCGGCCTCGAGCGCCGGCAGCGTCTCCAGCGCCGGCCCCTCCCGGAGCGCGACACGCGCGGCGACTCCCGCCCGCGCGAAATTCGCCCGTGCGACGGCCGCGTGATGCGGGCTCGCTTCGAGCGTCACCACAGTCCCGTCCGCGGGCAGCGCACGCGCCAGCCAGATCGTTGAGTAGCCCCCCAGCGTGCCGATCTCGAGAACCTTCCGCGCGCCCGCGATCCGTGCCAGCAGGTGCAGCAGCTTGCCCTGCAACGGCGTGACATCGATCCCCGGCAGTCCGGCCGCCGCATTCGCCTTGAGCGCCGCCTCCAACGCTTCATCGCGCGGAACGAGCCGGCCGGCAAAGTAGTCGTCCACCGCATTCCAGTTGTCTTCGCTCATTCCTGCCTCTTCGTTCATCTTTCCTCGCGCCAACGCCCGGAACCAGGCGCCTCTGTCGATCAGACCGTGCCGGTCGCCGCAAGGTGCGCCAGATCCTTGGCGATCCCTTTGAGATCGGGATGCTCGCTGGCCAGCCCGGCGATGATGAATTCCGGCTTGCCCCGCCGGTTGAAGACATAGATCGCCGCCGTATGCGTGACGGTATATTTTGCGGGATCGGGAGACGGATCCACCGAATACCCGGCGTGGTACCGCGAAGCAACCTCATGCAGCGCCGCCTCGCCCCCGCGCAAACCAATGATGTTGGGCGATCCGAACAGCGCGGTATATTTCTTCAGAAGTGCGAGGCTGTCACGCCGCGGATCGACCGTGACGAACAAAAAGCGGATATCCTCCGCTGGCTTGCCGATCATCTGAAACATCCGCGCCGTATCGCTCAACGTCATCGGGCAGACGTTCGGACAGTTCGTGTAGCCGAAATAGAGCATCACGATCTTGCCGCGGAAGGCGGCTTGGGTGACGATCTTGCCGGTGTCCGCATCCGCCAGCGCGAATTCGAGCGGGGGAATGGACTTCTTGGCAGCGATATCCTGAGAATCGAGCTTCCAACTCCTCCCGCACCCCGCCAGCAGAAGACTGGCTCCCAGCATTCCGACGACGGCGCGGCGCTCGCTTGCGGCTTTCATGGCAGCGGCTTCTCAGGATGAGCCGCCGGGGTGGTTGGTCCCGGCAGTGCCCGGAGGCGGATGGCGAGCGAGCGGCATCGTGACGGCAAGATACGCCGCCACGGCCTCGCGCTCGTCCGCGGAAAGCGCACGGGCGGTGTTTCGCATCGCTTCGTTGCTGCCCATCTTCCCCGCGGCGATTGCGCTCAGCGCGGCCAGCGTCCTGTTCTCCGGCATGCCGGCCAGCGCCGGCGCTCCGATCGAGGCATTTCCCTGCAAATGCGCGCCATGGCACGTCATGCAGGGCATCGCTCCCGACGCCGTGCCGCTCTGCACGATCTCGGCGCCGGTCGATAGCTCCACGA
>DATJTV010000382.1:0-2763 GCA_035503055.1 Acetobacteraceae bacterium | reverse complement strand
GTCGATCCGGACGGGCTTGCAATCAACACGATCCGCATGCTGGCGGTGGACGCGGTGCAGAAGGCGAAGTCGGGGCATCCCGGCACGCCGATGGATGCCGCCCCAACCGCCTATGTGCTGTGGCAGCGCTTCCTCCGCTACGATCCGGCCGCGCCGGACTGGCCGGACCGCGACCGCTTCGTGCTTTCGGCCGGCCACGCCTCGATGCTGCTCTATGCGCTGCTCCATCTCGCCGGCGTGCGCGCGCCCGATGGAAAGGAGGCGGTGACGCTCGCGGATATCGAGGCCTTCCGTCAGGCAGGCAGCCACTGCCCCGGCCATCCCGAGCATGGCGTGACGGCGGGGGTCGAGACGACGACGGGTCCGCTCGGCCAGGGCGCGGCGACCAGCGTGGGGATGGCGATCGCCGGGCGCTGGCTCGCCGGGACCTACAATCGCCCCGATTTTCCACTGTTCGGCTATCGCGTCTATGCGCTCTGCGGCGACGGCGACATGATGGAGGGCATCACCAGCGAGGCCGCCTCGCTCGCGGCACATCAGCGGCTGGCCAACCTCTGCTGGATCTACGACAGCAACCGGGTGACGATCGAGGGCCACACGGACCTCACCTTCAGCGAGGATGTGGCAAGCCGCTTCCTCGCCTATGGCTGGAACGTCACGCGGGTGAGCGACGCCAACGACCTTGACCAGCTCACGCGCGCCTATCGCGAGGCGGCCGCCACCGCCGACCGCCCGACCCTCATCATCGTGCCGAGCCATATCGGCTACGGCGCGCCGCACAAGCAGGACAGCCCTGAGGCGCACGGCGAGCCGCTCGGCGATGAGGAAGTGAGGCTCACCAAGAAGTTCTTCGGCTTCGACCCGGACAAGTTCTTCGTTGTGCCGGACGGCGTGCGCGCGCATTTGGCGGCCGGCATCGGCGCGCGGGGCGCGGCGGCGCGCAGCGATTGGGAGGCGCTCTTTGCGCGCTATCGCACTTCCTATCCCGCGCTGGCCGCTCAGCTGGACCATATTCGCGACCGAACGCTGCCCGAGGCGTGGGAGGCGGCGCTGCCCTCGTTCGCACCCGACGCCAAGGGGATGGCGACGCGGGATGCGTCAGGGAAGGTCCTGAACGCGCTCGCCGAGCGCATTCCCTGGCTGCTCGGGGGAGCGGCGGATCTTTCGCCAAGCACCAAGACGCGGCTCGTCTTCGAGGGCGCCGGCGATATGCAGGCGGGAGGGGCGCTCGGCAATCCGGTTGGGCGGAACATGCATTTCGGCATCCGCGAGCACGCGATGTGCGCGATCGTCAACGGGATGGTGCTCTCCGGGTTGCGCGCCTTCGGCTCGGGCTTCCTGATCTTCACCGACTATGCGCGCGGCGCGATCCGGCTCTCCTCGCTGATGGATTTGCCGGTGATGCATATCTGGACGCATGACTCGATCAGCGTCGGCGAGGACGGGCCGACCCACGAGCCGATCGAGCAGCTCGTCTCGCTGCGCGCCATTCCCGGCATGGTCGTGATCCGCCCTGCGGATGCGAACGAGATGGCCGAGGCGTACCGGTGCGTGCTCGGGTTCAAGGACCGGCCGGCGGCGATCATCTGCTCACGCCAGGCGCTGCCGACCGTCGACCGCAACGAATGCGCGGCCGCGCGAGGGCTCGCCAAGGGCGCCTACGTGCTGATCGACGGGCCGGGCGCGCCTTCCGTGATCCTGATCGCGAGCGGCAGCGAGGTCTCGCTCTGCCTCGCCGCGCGCAAGCTGCTTGCCTCCGAGGGCGTCGTGGCGCGAATCGTCAGCATGCCCTCGTGGGAGCTTTTCGAGGCGCAGGGCCAGGCCTATCGCGAAAGCGTGCTGCCGCCTTCGCTCCTCGCGCGGGTGACGGTCGAGGAAGGCTCGACCATCGGCTGGGACCGCTACGCGGGGCCGGCGGGGATCGCGCTCGGGATGCACACGTTCGGGCTTTCGGCGCCGATCAAGGTGGTGGCGGAGCATTTCGGCTTTACGCCGGAACGCGTGGCGGAGACGGCGAAGGCGGCGATTGCGCGAAGCAGGGATGTTGGGACATGAAAGGCCAGGGGCTTTGCCCCTGGACCCCAGCCGGGGGCTCTGCCCCCGGCACCGGGTCCCCATCGCGCAGGCGCGATGGGAGCCCCACCCCCGCTGGGGCCTTGAGGCCCCAGACCCGCATACGTTTAAGTAATGGACTGCAAAGGCTCCGCCTTTGCCGGGGTTGCAAGGGGCAGAGCCCCTGGGCTCGATTGATATCGGTGTGAAGGAGGAGGGACGATGCAACTCGGCATGATCGGGCTCGGCCGGATGGGCGCCAACATGGTGGAGCGCCTGATCGGCGCGGGCCATGCGCTCGTCGTCAACGATGCCCACGACTCCGCCGTGCAGGGCCTGATCGCGAAGGGGGCGAAGGGCAGCACCGATGTCAAGACCTTCATCGGCCTGCTCGAACGTCCGCGCGCCGTGTGGCTGATGGTGCCGGCAGGCGTCGTCGAGACGGTGCTCGATCAGCTCATGCCGCTGCTGGCGGCCGGCGATATCGTGATCGACGGCGGCAACTCCTACTACCATGACGATATCCGCCGGGCGAAGAAGGTTCAGGCGTCGGGCCTTCACTACGTGGATGTCGGCGTGAGCGGCGGCGTGTGGGGGCGCGAGCGGGGCTATTGCCTGATGATCGGCGGCGAGCCGGCGATCGTCGGCCGGCTCGATCCTATCTTCAAGGCGCTGGCGCCGGGCGTTGCCGCGGCGGCGCGCACGCCGGGG
>DATJTV010000381.1:0-3134 GCA_035503055.1 Acetobacteraceae bacterium | reverse complement strand
ACCATCGGCGCGACCGCCGCCATCGGCAAAAGACCACCCATGGCAAGCAGGAAGACCAGTCCGCGCATCCGCCCGCCCTCGTGCTGCCGGCTTACGAGTTATGAGTGGCTGGTGATCTTCTGGAGGAGCGCGCTCGCGGCCGGCTTCTCACTGAAACTGGCCGAACCGGTGACGATGGGGCGGAGCAGCGAGGCGGCCGACTCCACGTCGCCGAGGCCGGCGAGCGCCGCTGCCAGATGGTAAGTAACCGCGGGATCCTCGGGCGCTGCCGCGTGCGCCTGCCGGAGCAGCGCGAGGCCGGTCCGGCTCGGCTTCTCGCGGGTGAGGATCCAACCGAGCGTGTCCGCGACATGCGGATCGCCGGAGAGGGAATAGGCCCGCTCGGCGAGTGCCAGCGCATCCGGCTGGCCCTGCTGCTCATGGATCCAGGCGAGGTCGTTGAGCGCGTCCACGTTGGTCGGCTGCGCGGCGATCACGCTCTTGAGGCGCTTGGCGGCGGGGTCGAGCTGGCCTTCCTGTATCTCGAGGCCGCCGAGCACGAGCGCGACGGGAATCGCATCCGGCTGTGCGGCGAGGTAGGCGCGAAGACGGGCTGCGGCCTCGGCAGGCTTGCCGTCCGCCTCGAGCGCGGACGAGAGGCGAATGGCGAGAGCGGCCGAGGGGGCGGCGGCGAGCGCCGCCGCGTAGGATTGGGCGGCAGCGGCGGGCTGGTGCCGGGCCATGTAGAAGTCGCCCACGAGCGTGCGCGCCGTCGGCAGATGGCTGGGGTCGGCGGCGAGCGCCTTGGCTTCGCCGAGACCGGCGGCGGGGCCGTGCTCGGCGAGCGCGACGCCGATCATCCCCTGCATCAGGGCGAGGTTGGCGGGATCGCGCGCGAGGCCGTCGGCAAGCGAGGCGCGCGCGCCTTCATAGTCCTTGTCCGCAGCCAGGAGTCGCGCGAGAGAGAGCCGTGCGCCCACGGCGTTCGGCGCTTGGGCGAGCAGCGAGCGGAGCGAGTCCTCGGCGGCGACCCGCTTGCCGAGGGCGACGTCGGCGTTGGCCTGGAGGCCGAGCAGCAGCGGGCTGTTGCCGGTGTTCGCGGTGGCGAGCAGATCGAGCGCCTTGCCCGGCTCTTTCATGCGGATGTCGTACGAGGCGAGATCCGCGACGACGTCGGTGTCGTCCGGCGCCGCGCCGTGCGCGCGCTCGAGAACGCTGCGCACCTCCGCGAGCTTGCCCTCGCTTGCCAGAAGGGCGACGAGGGAGGTGAGGGCCGGCGGATTGGCGGGGCTGTTCGCCAGCACGGCTTCGAGGCGGCGCTGCTCTTCCGCGGCATTGCCCTCCAGGGCGGCGACGCGGGCGAGGCCCAGCGTGGCGCCGACCTGATCCGGATGCGCCTTCAGCAGCGCCGAATAAGTCTCGCGCGCGCCCTCGATATCGAGCTCGGCGAGCTGGAGCTGGCCGCGCAGAAGGGCATCCACCTGCGTGCTTCCCGCTTCTTTGCCGAGTGCGGCGAGGTTGGCGGAAGCGAGGTCGTATTGCCCGGCGCGGATCGCTGTCGCGACGAGGGCTCGCCGCGTGGCGGCATCTTGCGGCGCGAGGCTCAGCGCTACCTGGTATTCGCTGATGGCCCCGCTTGTATTGCCGAGCGCGAGCGCGAGCGCGGCGAGCCCGACATGCGGTTCCTCGAGCTTGGGCGAGAGCTTCGCGGCCGCTGTGAACTCGCTTTCGGCTGCCGCAAGATCGCCCATCGCCGCATGGGCGCGCGCAGAGAGATCGAGGGTCGCGGCATCATTCCGCGCATTGACGGGCAGCGTCGCGAGTGCGGCGAGCGCGGCGCGCGGTTGGCCGATATGCAGCGCCACTTCGGCGAGCAGCCGTTCGCCGCGGGGATCCTTAGGGAAATGCCCGAGGAAGTGCTGCACGGCGTTATCGGCCTCCGACCACTCGCCGAGATGCGCCAAGACCACAGCCTGCAGCAGGTAGATTTCGGGCAATCGCCCCATCATCGGCGAGAGCTTCTCGAGCAGCGCGTTGGCCTGAGGGTACTGCCCGGCCTTCGCGAGCAGCACCGCCTGCAGATAGAGGCCCTGCACCGCGCCCGGCACCATGGCGAGGCCGGCCTTGATATCGGCGGCGGCCTCGGCGTCCGCGCCGGCGCCGATCAGCGCGTTGGCCAGGGCGAAGCGGACCTCGGGGTCGCCGGGCGAAGCGGCGAGCACCGGGCGGAGCAGCGCGGCGGCGGCCTTGGCATCGCCGCCGGAGAGAAGGAGCCCCGCCTTGCGAAGCAGGGCCTGCCGTGAATGCGGGTCGATCGCGAGGGAGGCGGCGACGGCCTTTGCCGCCGCCGCCGGCTGATGACGGGCGAGATCGAGATCGGCCTCGGCGAGCAGAGGATCGAGCGCGCGCGGTGCCAGCCGCTCGGCGGCGGCGAAGTCCGCGGCGGCAAGATCGAGATCGCCGAGCCCCATCTCCGCCCGGCCGCGCCCGACCGCGATTTGCGCTGCGATATCGGGCTTGGCCGCGCCGGCGGGGAAGTCGCGAAGCAGATCCCCGTAGCGCCCCTCGGCCAGATAGGTTTCGAGCAGCAGGGAGAGCGCCGCATCCGGATCGTACCCGTCGGTCCGCGCCGTGCGCGCCTCCTGCTCCGCCGCCACTGCATCGCCGAGCGAGAGTTCGATCTTTGCGAGTTGGTAATGAGCGGCGGCATCGGAGGGCTTCTGCTTGAGGGCGTTCTGCAGCTCGATCGCGGCGGCGCGTGTCTGGCCCTTGGCGAGCAGCGCTTGAGCGCGCGCGGCATAGTCGGTCGCGCGGGCGACGCCGCTGGCCGCAAGGAAGAGGGCGGCGCCTGCGAGAAGCCCGTAGTGGAGCGTTGGTCTCATGAGAGTTCCCCATCCTGGGCGGGTTCCGCGGCCGCGGCCGCAGGCTCCGCGACGGCGGCAAGGTTGTGAATATCGAGCAGCCCGTAGAGCGTTGGCCGGCTGATGCCGAGCAGTCGCGCGGCTCCCGCCACGGTCCCGCGGCTCTGCACCAGTGCCCGTTCGATCACGTCGCGCTCGGCGCGGTGGCGGGCCGCGCGCAAATCGAGATCGGGCGGCGGGCTTGCCGCGAGCTCGAGATCGGCACCATCGATCACCCGCCCCTCGGCCATGATC
>DATJTV010000380.1:0-9862 GCA_035503055.1 Acetobacteraceae bacterium | reverse complement strand
GACGGCGACGAAAAGGCCTGGCGCGCGCAATTCAACTTCTGGAAATCGGCCGGCGTAACCCATGTGACGCTCAACAGCACTTACGGCCGCACCCATCATCGAAGGATCGCGGGCAAGTCGCTCGCCGATCATCTCGCGGCGTTGCGGCGCTACCGCAACGCCATCGGAGATCTGCTCTAGCAGGCTGCTGAAAACAAAGAGCGAGTGTCCCGATTCCGTCCGCATTTCAATGCGGCGGACTTCGGAATCGGGACACTAGCGTTCAGCCCATCGTGTGCGTGGCCTTCGGCTCGATCTCGAACATGACCCGCACCTCGCCGGGCTGTGAGAAGGGATATTTGTCCTTGCCGAGATATTTCTTGGCGAGCCGGTCGATATGCGCGTCGGCTCCTTGCTCGGCGATGTGCGCGACGCGGCCGCGGATCTGGATGTAGCGATAGGGATTCTCCGGATCCATGATCGAGAGCGCGACCGGCGCTCCTTCGGTCATGTTGCGCGACTTGACCCGGCCCTTGGCCGAGTTCACGCGCACAACTCCGCCCTCGTAATCGAACCAGACCGGCGTCACCTGCGGCGTTCCGTCGGGCATCACGGTCGCCAGGCTGGCGAAGGCCTTCTTCTCCTGGAGCAGGTCCAGGAACTCAGCGGGCATCGTCACCATCGGCATCACTCCCCAATCGCGTGTACGAAAGCAGGCGCCCGGCCGGGCCCGGGTCGCCTTGTCCCCACGGGGTCAATCTAGCGGCGGGGCCCCAGGCGTGGCAACGCGGCGGGCGAGGGGGCTCTGGCCTTCCGCACGGCGCGCGGGTACCAGAATCCGATGGCTCTCGTTCGCACCGTTGCCGTTTTCTGCGGCTCGCGCGACGGCGCCGATCCCGCCTTCCGCCGTGCCGCGGCCACGCTCGGCCGGCGGCTGGCCGAGGCGGGGATCGGCGTCGTCTATGGCGGCGGGCAGATCGGCCTGATGGGCGCTCTCGCCGATGCCGTGCTCGCCGTCGGCGGGCGCATCGTGGGCGTCATTCCCGAGGGGCTGCGCAAGCCCGAGATCGCCCATCCCGGCCTCTCCGGCCAGATCGTGACGCGCGATCTGGCGAGCCGGAAGCAGCGCATGTTCGACCTCGCCGATGCCTTCATCGCCCTGCCCGGCGGCATCGGCACGCTCGACGAGACGATTGAGATGGTGAGCTGGCGGCAGCTCGGGCTGCACGCCAAGCCGGTGCTGATCTGCGACGTCGTGGGCTCCGCCGCCGCCTTCGCCGCCTGCGTCGAGGCGGCGGTCGCGCAAGGCTTCGCCGAGCCTTCGGCGCGCGGCCTGTTCGAGGTATTGCCCGGCGTCGATTCGGTGCTGGCGCGGCTTCAGGCAGCGCCGGCGACGAAGCGCTCGAGCCAGTGGACATTGTAGCGGCCGGCCCTGAAGTCCGGCGATTCGGCGATGCGGCGAAAGAGCGGTAGCGTCGTCTCGATCCCGATCACCGCGAACTCCTCGATCGCGCGCGCGAGGCGCGCGATCGCCTCCTCGCGCCCCGGCGCGTGCACGATGAGCTTCGCGACCAGGCTGTCGTAGTAGGGTGTGACGACCGAGCCCGCATAGAGCGCCGAATCGACGCGCACGCCCAGCCCGCCGGGCGGATGGTAGGCGGCGACGCGGCCGGGGGAGGGGGCGAAGCTCACCGGGTTCTCCGCGTTGACGCGGCACTCGATGGCGTGGCCGGTGAAGCGAATGTCGGACTGGGCGTAGCCGAGAGATTCGCCGGCGGCGATACGGATCTGCTCGCGCACCAGGTCGATCCCGGTGATCATCTCACTCACCGGATGCTCCACCTGAAGCCGCGTGTTCATCTCGATGAAGGCGAACTCGCCGTCCTGGTAGAGGAACTCGAGCGTGCCGGCGTTGCGGTAGCCGATCTCGGCAAGGGCGGCGGTGGCACGGGCGCCGAGGCGGTCGCGCTCCGCCGCGGAGAGCGCCGGCGAGCCCGCCTCCTCGAGGAGCTTCTGGTGGCGGCGCTGGAGGCTGCAATCGCGCTCGCCGAGATGCACCACGCGGCCGGCGCCGTCGGCCAGCACCTGCAGCTCGATATGCCGCGGCCGGTCGAGATATTTCTCGAGATAGACGGCGTCGTCGCCGAAGCCCGCGAGCGCCTCGGCGCGCGCCAGCGCGAGCCGCTCGGCAAGCTCGGCTGCGTCGTGCACGACCTGCATGCCGCGGCCGCCACCGCCGGCGGCTGCCTTGATCAGCACCGGATAGCCAAGGTCCGAGGCGAGCTTTTTCGCCTTGGCCGCGTCGGTGATCGCTCCCGAGGAGCCGGGGACGAGCGGCACCCCGTGCGCCGCCATCACGCGCTTCGCCTCGATCTTGTCGCCCATCATGCGGATGTGGGCGGAGGTCGGCCCGATGAAGGTGAGGCCGTGCGCCTCGACCATCTCGGCGAACTCGGCGTTCTCCGCCAGAAACCCGTAGCCGGGATGGATGGCGTCGGCGCCGGTGATGGTCGCCGCCGAGAGGATCGCCACCGCGTTGAGATAGCTCTCGCGCGCCGGCGGCGGGCCGATGCAGACGCTCTCGTCGGCGAGGCGGACGTGCATCGCCTCTTCGTCCGCCGTCGAGTGGACGGCGACCGAGCGAATGCCGAGCTCGCGGCAGGCGCGCTGCACCCTGAGCGCGATCTCGCCCCGGTTGGCGATCAGGATCTTCTGGAACATGCTGTCGTCCGCTCGGGTATTTCCCGGTCGCTACTCCAGGATCATCAGCGGCTCGCCGTATTCCACCGGGGTGCCCGAGCGGACGAGGATGCGCGAGAGCCGTCCCGCTCGCGGCGCCTTGATCTGGTTGAACGTCTTCATCGCCTCGACGAGCAGGAGGGTCTGGCCCGCCTCGACGTCCTGGCCGAGTGCCACGAACGGGGCCGCGCCCGGATCCGGCGCGAGATAGACGATGCCGACCATCGGGCTCTTGATCGCGCCCGGATGGTTCGCGGCATCCTCCGCCTCCGCCGTTTCGGCAGTGGGGAGGGGTGCGGAGACCGGAGCGGCGCCCGCCGCCGCGGCCGCCGGCTGGCCGGGCTGGCGGGCGACGCGGATGCGCCCCTCCTTCTCGGCGACCTCGATCTCGGTGAGGCCGGTCTCCTTGAGCAAGGCAGCGAGCGCCCGAATCGCGTCCGGGTCGAACGGCAGCGCGCTCATTCCGCCGTCTCCTCCAGGAGTTCGGCCATCGCGATCAGGGCGAGCCGATAGCCCTGCACGCCGAGCCCGCAGATGATTCCGTCCGCGGCGAGCGAGACGAAGGAGCGGTGGCGGAATTCCTCGCGCCGGTGGATGTTCGTCACGTGCACTTCGATCACCGGCAGCTCGACGGCGAGCAGCGCGTCCATCAGCGCGATCGAAGTGTTGGTGTAGCCGGCCGGGTTGATGACGATGCCTGCCGCCCGGCCGCGGCACTCCTGCACCCAGGAGACGATCTCGCCCTCGCTGTTGGTCTGGCGGAAGTCGATCGCCAAGCCGAGCTGCTCGGCGGCCTCGGCGCAGAGCTGCTCGACATCGTCGAGCGTCGCCGTCCCGTAGCGTTCCGGCTCGCGCAGGCCGAGCATGTTCATGTTCGGCCCGTTGAGGACCGAAATCAGGGGCAGCGCCATGCGCGCCCCTACCACAGCCGCGTCTCCCGGTCCAACGGGCCCTCCTTGCTGCCCGTCATCCGGCTCCCCATACTCGGCTCATGGCGGAGGAACTGACCCTTACCCTGAACGGGGAGGCGCGCACGCTCCCCGGGCTTCTCTCGGTTGCCGGGCTCCTCGCCCATCTCGGGCTCGAGGCGCGCAAGGTCGCGATCGAGCGTAATCTCGAGATCGTGCCGCGCTCGCGCTACGGCGAGACCTGGCTCGCCGCTGGCGATCGGCTCGAGATCGTGCATTTCATCGGAGGCGGTTGAGATGGACGTGGTCGCGCCGCGCGAAGCGGCGACCGAGGATGGCTGGTCGGTCGCCGGCCGCAGCTTCCGCTCGCGGCTGATCGTCGGCACCGGCAAATACAAGGATTTCGCCGAGACGGCGGCGGCACTGGAGGCGAGCGGGGCGGAGATCGTCACCGTCGCGGTGCGGCGGGTGAACCTCGCCGATCCCAAGGCGCCGATGCTCCAGGATCACGTCGACCCGAAGCGCTACACCTATCTGCCGAACACGGCCGGCTGCCACACCGCGCAGGATGCCGTGCGCACGCTCCGCCTCGCCCGCGAGGCGGGCGGCTGGACGCTCGTCAAGCTCGAGGTGCTCGGCCCCCCGCCCACGCTCTATCCGGACATGCCGGCCACCTTGGAGGCGGCGAAGGCGCTGCTCGCGGACGGGTTCGAGGTGATGGTCTATTGCAGCGACGATCCGGTGGCGGCGAAGCGGCTCGAGGAGATGGGCTGTGCGGCGATCATGCCGCTCGGCGCGCCGATCGGCTCGGGCCTCGGGGTGCAGAACCCGGCGATGATCCACATGCTGATCGAGCAGGCGAAGGTGCCGCTCATCGTCGATGCCGGGGTCGGCACCGCCTCCGACGCGACGGTGGCGATGGAGCTCGGCTGCACCGCGGTGCTGGTCAATTCCGCGATCGCGCAGGCGAAGGACCCGGTTGGCATGGCGCGCGCCATGAAGGCGGCCGTCTCCGCCGGCCGTCTCGCCTATCTCTCCGGCCGCATCCCCCGCCGGCTCGGCGCCGACCCCTCGAGCCCGCTCACCGGCCTGATCCGCTGAAGCCGGGGCCTCGCGCCCCTGCTTCAGGCTGCGCGCGGTTGACCCAGGTCAAGGCCCCGCCGCCGCCCCGCCCTTAGCTTTCTCCTTCTCCGCACGCCGGACGAGCCGCAAAGCGGGCTTTTCGGCTGTTGGTTAATAACTGACCGGATAGTAATTATCGTCCCATGCCCACGCTCGCCGCCCCGTCCCCCCGCCGCACCCGCCGCAAAGAGGCCCGCCCCGGCGAAATCCTCGCCGCCGCGCTCGCCCTCTTCGCCGAGCACGGCTTTGCCGCCACCCGCCTCGAGGACGTCGCCCGCCGCGCCGGGCTCAGCAAAGGCACGATCTATCTCTACTTCCCGACCAAGGAGGCGCTGTTCCGCGCCGTCGTCCGCCAGGGCGTGGTGCCCAACATCGCGGCGATGGAGGCGCTGGCGGCTTCCCACACCGGCTCCACGGCCGCGCTGTTGGGCGAGATCGCGACGCGCATGCTCTCGCTCACCGAAAGCGACCTCGCCGTCATCCCCAAGCTCGTGCTCACGGAATCCGGCAACTTCCCCCGGATCGCGCGCTTCTACGCCGAGGAGGTCGCCTCGCGCGGCTGGCGGCTGATCGCCTCCGTGCTCGCGCGCGGCGTCGCGCGCGGGGAGTTCCGCCCGCTCGATATCCCATCCGTGGTGCCGCTCTTCGTCGCTCCGATCCTCCTTCTCCTGCTCTGGCGCACCTCCTTTGCCCGCCACGGAGCGCTGCCGCTCGATCCGCAATCGATCCTCGCGGCGCATCTCGACATGCTCTCCCGCGGCCTCGCCCCATGAAGCGCGGGCGCCTCCTCTTGATCCTGCTCGTCCTCGCCGTGGCGGGCGGCGCGGCCGCGGCGCTCGGAAGCTGGCCCGTTTCCTGGCGCGCCGTCTTCGGCCCGCCCGCCGGCCCGCCCGCCGTCACCGTCTCCGGAAACATCGAGGCGCATGAGAGCGTGCTGAGCTTTACCGACGTTCAGGCGCCCATCGTCTTCCTCCCCTTCGACGAGGGCGCGCGCGTCGCCGCCGGCACCGTGCTCGCCCGGGTGGACGACCGGATCTACCAGCGCCAGGTCGATATCGACCGCGCCAGCCTCACCGCCGCCCACGCGCAGCTCTCGGTGAGCCAGGCGCTCCTCGCCGCCGCCCGGCAGAACGTCGAGAGCGATCAGTACGATCTCGCGGAGAAGAAGCTCGACTACACGCGCGCGGCGACATTGCTTCAGGCCCACACCGGCACCCAGCAGGCGCGCGACCTCGCCTTCACCGCGCAAGCGCAGTCCGCGGCGGCGCTCGCGCATGACCGGGCGATGGTCGCGGTCGCCGAGCGCACGCTCACGCTGCAGCAGGCCAACGTCGCCACCGCCGCGCAGAAGCTCCGGCAGGACGAGGTGACGCTTTCCTACGCGACGTTGCGCGCGCCCTTCAGCGGCGTGATCGCGGTGCGCGAAGCGGAGCTCGGCGAGTTGGCCGGGCCGGGGGTTGCGATCTTCACCCTCGACGATCTCGACCATGTCTGGCTCCGCGCCTACGTGAACGAGCCGGATCTCGGCAAGGTGCGGCTCGGCGAGACCGTCACCGTCACCACCGACACCTACCCGGGCAAGAAATATCACGGCGTCATCGGCTTCATCTCGCCCGACGCCGAGTTCACCCCGAAAACCGTCGAGACGCATGCGGAGCGCGTGACGCTCGTCTATCGCATCCGCATCGATATCGACAACCCGACGCACGAGCTTTTGCCCGGCATGCCGGCCGACGCGACGATCCCCCTACTGCCATCGGGGGAGTGAGGCCGTGCCGACGACGGAGGCAGTCGCGGTCGGCGGCCTCACCCGCCGCTTCGGCGCGCTCGTTGCGGTCAACGGCGTGAGCTTCGCCGTGGAGCCCGGAGAAATCTTCGGGCTCGTCGGGCCGGACGGCGCCGGCAAGACGACCGTCATGCGCATGCTCGCCGGGGTGCTGCCGCCGCACGCGGGCACGATCGTCCTCGACGGCGTCGACGTCGTCGCCGAGCCCGAGCGCGCCAAGCCGCGTCTCAGCTACATGCCGCAGCGCTTCGGCCTCTACGAGGACCTCACGGTCGCGGAGAACATCCGCTTCTATGCCGAGCTCTTCGCCGTGCCGCGCAAGCGCCGTGTCGAACGGGCCGCCCAGCTCCTGGGCGCGGCCGCGCTCGAGCCCTTCCAGAGCCGCCTCGCCGGCAACCTCTCGGGCGGGATGAAGCAGAAGCTCGGGCTCATCTGCGCGCTCATCCACACCCCGCGCGTGCTGCTGCTCGACGAGCCCACCACCGGCGTCGATCCGATCTCGCGCCGGGATTTCTGGGCCATCCTCTACGATCTGCGCGAGGAGGGCGTGGCGATCGTGCTCTCGACCGCTTACATGGACGAGGCCGAGCGCTGCACGCGCCTCGCCCTGCTGCACGCGGGCGAGATTCGCCGATGCGACACGCCTTCCCGCCTCAAGCAGGCGATGCCGGGCGCGCTGTTCGCGGTGCCCGCCCCCGATCCGCGCGCGGTGCGCGCCGCCCTCGCGGGAACGGAGGGCGTGCTCGGCCTGCTGCTGATGGGCGATCGCGTCCATGTGCGCGTCGCCGATGCCGAGCGTGCGATGCCCCTGCTTTCCGCGCGGCTCGCCGAGCGCGGCATCGCGCACGGCGAGATCGTCCGCATCGAGCCCGGGATCGAGGACGTCTTCGTCGCCCTGGTGGGCGCGCAAGGCACGGCATGAGCGGCGCCGGTCCGGCCGTCCTCGCCGAGGGGCTGACGAAGATCTTCGGCCGCTTCACCGCCGTCGATCATATCGACCTCGCGATCGCGGGCGGCGAGGTGATGGGCTTCATCGGCCCGAACGGCGCCGGCAAATCGACCACCATCCGCATGCTCTGCGGGCTGCTTCGGCCGAGCGCCGGCCGTGCCTTTGTCGCCGGCTTCGACGTCGCCCGCAAACCCGAGGCGGTGCGCGCGCATATCGGCTACATGTCCCAGAAATTCTCGCTCTACGGCGACCTCACGGTGCGCGAGAACCTCCGCTTCTTCGGCGGCCTCTACAGCGTGAAACGAGCCGAGATGGTGGAGCGGATGCGCTTCGCCATCACCATGGCCGGACTCGAGGGGCGCGAGGACGCGCTCGTCGACACGCTCGCCGGCGGCTGGAAGCAGCGGCTCGCCCTCGGCTGCGCCATCCTCCATCGCCCGCCCGTGCTCTTCCTCGACGAGCCGACCTCGGGCGTCGAGCCGGAGGCCAGGCGGCGCTTCTGGGACCTCATCCACGAGCTCGCCGGCGGCGGCGTCACCATCCTCGTCTCGACCCACTACATGGACGAAGCCGAATACTGCAATCGCGTGGCGCTCATCGATCGCGGAAAGCTCGCCGCGATCGGCACGCCGAGCGAGCTCCGCGGCCACGCGCTCGGCGGCGTGCTGTTCGAGCTCGAATGCGCCCCGCTCGGCGCGGCACTTTCCATCCTCCGCGCCGCCCCGGGCGTGATCGAGGCGAACGTCTTCGGCGACCGCCTGCACGTGCTCCTCGCCGACGCAACCGCAGCGGCCCATCTCCCTTCGCTGCTCGCCGCCGCCTCGGTCCACGCCGAGCCGCCGCGACCGATCGCGCCGAGCCTCGAGGATGCTTTCGTCAGCCTCGTCACCCGCGCCCCGCACATGCCGGCCGCGCCATGAGCCTTCGCCGCGTCCTCGCACTCGCCTTCAAGGAATTCCTCCAGGTCTGGCGGGACCCGCGCAGCCTCTCGGTCGCGCTGCTCATGCCGCTCATGCAGATGGTGCTGCTCGGCTACGGCGTGAGCCTCGATATCCGCCGCGTGCCGCTCTGCGTCGAGGACCAGGAGAACAGCGCGGCGAGCCACGCACTCGTTCAGGATTTCATCGCCTCCGGCTGGTTCGCGATCACCGCGGCGCTGCAGGACGAGGCGGCCTTACGAACGGCGATGGATCGCGGCCAGTGCATCGCCGCGATGGTGATCCCGGTCGATTTCTCGCGCGTGCTCGACGACACCGGTCAAGCCACCGTGCAGACGATCTTCGACGCGACCGACACCAACACCACCAATATCGCCATCGGCTACGCCCAAGGCGTGATCCAGCTCGCCTCGGCGGATTTCGCCGCACGCTGGGCGGGCTCGCACGGCGCCTCGCTCGCCCGCATCGGCGTCGTCGATTTCGAGCCGCGCGTCTGGTTCAACGAGGGGCTCGATTCCGGCAATTTCATCATCCCGGGCGTGGTCGCGGTGATCCTCGCCCTCGTCGGCGCGCAGCTCACCTCGCTCACCATCTCGCGCGAGTGGGAGCGCGGGACGATGGAGCAGCTCATCTCGACGCCGGTTCAGCCGCTCGAGCTGATGCTCGGCAAGCTCGTCCCCTATTTCGCGATCGGCCTCTTCGACGCCGCCTTCTGCCTCGCTGCCGCAATCTTCTGGTTCCGCGTCCCCTTTCTCGGCAGCGTCGCCACCCTGGCCGTGACGACCTCGCTCTTCACCTTCGTCGTGCTCGGCATCGGCTATCTCATCTCGGTGCGCATCCGAAGCCAGGTCGGCGCGAGCCAGGTGGCGCTCGTGCTCACCATGCTGCCGACGACGCTGCTCTCCGGCTACACCTTCCCCATCGACCAGATGCCGGCGGCGATCCGGGCGCTCACCTTCATCGTCTACCCGCGCTATTATGTGAGCATCCTGCGCGCGGTCTTCCTCAAGGGCAGCGGCGTCGTCGAGCTTGCCTTCCCGATGCTCGCCCTCTCGCTTTATGCGGCCTTCATCATCTGGGTCGCCGCGCGCGCCTTCCGCAAGAGCCTCGACTGATGCTCGGGCGGCTCCGCGTCATGCTGATGAAGGAGTTCCTGGAGCTCAGGCGCGATCGCTGGGCGATGTTCCGCCTCGTCGTGCCGCTGCTCGTGCAGCTCTTCGCCTTCGGCTACGCCGCGACCTTCACGGTGAGCCACGTCTCGACCGCGATCCTCGACCTCGATCAAAGCTCCCTGAGCCGCGCGCTCATTTCGCACTTCACCGCGACCTCGATCTTCGATGTCGTGGACGTCGCCACCGATCAGCGGGAGATCACGCGCGACCTCAACCAGGGTACCGCGGCCCTGGCGATCGTCATCCATTCCGGCTTCGCCGCCGATTTC
>DATJTV010000379.1:0-2762 GCA_035503055.1 Acetobacteraceae bacterium | reverse complement strand
CCAGAGAATCGACTGGACCGCTCCGTAGGAGACGCCCATCTCCTCGGCAATGCGTCGGGGATGCTGCTTGTCGAACGCACGCAACGACACCTCGTAGAGCCGCTCGTAGTCCCAGCGCGCCTTTCCAACGCGACGGCGGGGCTCGACGGAACCTGGCTGGCCGAGCCGTATCTCTCTCGATCCAACATCCTGCCTCACGTCTGGCAGCCGGATCTCATCGGTCTGCCGGCCGCTCGATCCGATCAGATCAGAACCGCGGGCAACGATCCCGTGAACCGGCAGTTCCCTCTGGCCGGCGGGGCGCTGCAGTGTCTTCCGAGCAGCCGCTGTCGCTGCGCGGGTCTGCGGCGCGGCAGGTGTTTCGTCGGTCCCGCGCAGCGCGACGACATTCGTTCCGCCGGCTGCACCGGCTGCCCGCGCGGGCTCGCGACGCCCAGCCGACGGGCGGACATCCCGCGAAGACGGCGCGGATGTCCTCGCCAAAGGGGCCGAAACGGGGGCCGCGAGCTGTGCCAGCGCCGCCCCCGAAGCCGCCGCCACACCCACCCTCGCAGCAATCGCGAGATCCCGGATCAACAGCTTCCGGTCCCGGCGCGGCAGACCCATCCGGTACGCCTTGGAGCGAACGGACCGCTCCGTGTGCCCGAGCAACACGCCGATGGTTGCTGGATGCACCCCCGCGATCCACAGAGCGATCAGCTTCCAGACTTCGATGAGCCCCCAGGCCCGTGGATGCGGCTTGCGCAGGGGCCGCTCGTGCGGGCGCGCCAGCCCGAGCCGGGCGAGCGCGTCGTCGAACGCATCGCAGCCGAGCCGGAGATAGAGCCGAATGGCCTCGCAGCCGAGGCCGCGGCGGGCCATGCCGGCCACCACATAGTCGAGCGGCGAGAGTGCCCCCGCCACCAGAATGAGAAACAGGCCCGGCACCCAGCGGCATCCGGCCTGCTCAGGACGCGGCGCCAGACAAGCTGACATGTCCCCTCCCGGCCAATCGCCGAGAAGGCTATACGAGCTTTAACTCGTCTGTCGAGGGGAATTACGCAAACAAACTCGTTGCCGCGCGTGGCTTACGAGTCGCTTCGCGAGGATGTGATCGAATGCCTATCCTCCCCCCTCGCGTCGCACATCAGCTTCACGGTTGCAAGCAGCTTTTCGAGCTGTTCCAAAAGCCGACGGTCTTGTTCCGACCTGGTACGAAGACCTTCAACGATATCGTCGAGGCTGTTCATCAGATCCACAAGATTAGATGTCGAAACGACTGCGCCTCTTTCCTGTGGCAACAAGGCCGAAACTGTTGTGTCGAGCGCTTGTGCCACTCGTGCGAGGGTCTGGACCGTCATGTTCTGCTTGCCGGATTCCAGCAAGTAAATGAAAGACTGCGTAACCTCCATCGCCTGCGCGAGGTCCTCCTGCGATAAACCGGCCCGGGTCCTCGCGTCCTTGATCCGGAGTCCCACCTTGACCTGAAATTCGCGCGACTCGCCGAGCCCCTCCAGGGCCGCTCTTGGCCTTCTACCCATCCGTTTCTCTATTGGCCCAGTGCGCCAAACCTACCCAGCCGACACCGGATAGTCCGCGCCCACGCGCCCTCCCCACTGCCAGCGCGCTTATCCCCTTCCGTCCGTGACCGCGACAATCCCGATTCGCACGGAAACCGCGCTTTTCTGAGCGGGAACGAGGAGGGTTTCATGCGACCAGTGATTGTAGGCTCACTGCTGTTCGGGCTGACCAGCATCGCCAACGTTCCAGCTGCAGAGGCTGACTTCATCATGCTGGCGCCGCCTCATCAGGCGCCGGCTGTATCAGATCCTGCGACCAGTCCCGATAGCGGCGAAGTAGAAGTACCGACGAAGCCCGCGATCCGCGGGCCTCAATTCGCCATCGCGAGGGGGTTCGGGAACGAGGTACCGCTCTCCTTCGCCGTGCGGCAAATTGTGCCGCGCGACGTCAAGGTGCATTTCGGCAAGGACGTCGATCCGGCTACCGCGGTGGACTGGAAAGGCGGCCGGCCCTGGAACGCGGTGCTCTGGTCCGCCATCCATCCGATCGGCCTGCATCTCGTCCTCAAACCCGGCGCCGCCTGGATCTTCAACTGAGCCGGAAAATTCCTGTCTGCGTTCGCATGGCGGCCGTCGAGGCTGCTGGGGCGATGACAGGAACGACCGATGCCCAACCTTGACCGACCCGCCGTCACCGGCTGGCTGGCCTCTGCCCACCCAGCCCCGCCACTAGCGGCCCAGCCCCCGATCCGGGCCGTCGAGGAACACAGTGCAGTCGAAAAATCCCTCGCCGCACTCGGCCGGGCACTGGACACCACTGCAGGCGATCACCTCCCTGAGCTGTCGCACGCGCTCCGCGCCGACCCGATACGCGCTGAGATGCAGGCGATCCTCGCCCAGCTCGGCGCCGCCCGCCTGCTCCGCATCCTCCACTGGCTCGCCGAGAGCGACCTTCCTGAAGGAAGGGCGGTTCTCGCGGAACTCCTCCGCGACGACGGCGACGGGTCCGGTGCGGCACTCCGCTCGGCCGTCCAGTCCCTGACCCGCCGGGCGCGCCTCGCACAGATCTTCGATCCCGACCGGCTCGCCCGCCTCACTGCCGCCTGCGAGGCCGCATTGCGCGGGGCCGCCTGATGAAACGCGTCATTCCGGTTGCCCTGGCGCTGCTGTTGCCGGGCGCCGCCCTGGCACAGACCACCACGACCGGCAGTGTCGGCTGCGCCGCGCTCGCCCAGGCCGCGGCCAACGGCACCACCGCCCGTA
>DATJTV010000378.1:0-2261 GCA_035503055.1 Acetobacteraceae bacterium | reverse complement strand
CATGCTGACTGCCTGACGCGAAGCGCCGAGGGCCGCATGGCGGCCCTCGGCGCCGCCCGCCGGAGGCTTGCGGGAAGGCAATTGCCAAGGCAGGATGCGGCCTCCCCGGCGGAGGGCCCCGGGGACGATGCGCTCCGCCGTCGTGGGCGGCACCGCCATCCACCCTCACCGCGCAGGAACGAGTGCCGCCACCATGCAGACCGCCCTATTGCCGAGCGGCGTCCGCCCGTCCCGGAGCCGCTGAGCCTTCGTGACACCGATGCAGCCCGTCCGCGGCACGCGCGACCTCATCGGGGAGGACCTTCGCCGCCACCGTCACGTCATCGAGACCGCGCGCCGCATCGCCGAAAGCTTCGGCTTCGAGGAGTGGGCGACCCCGATCTTCGAGGATACGCGCGTCTTCTCCCGCACCCTCGGCGAGACCTCCGACGTCGTAACGAAGGAGATGTACACCTTCACCGACCGTTCGGGCGAAAACGTCACGCTGCGTCCGGAGGCAACCGCCGGAATCTGCCGCGCGCTCGTGTCCAACGGCCTCACCCAGTCGCTGCCGCAGAAAGTGTTCTATGCCGGGCCGATGTTTCGCTACGAGCGGCCGCAGAAGGGTCGCTACCGGCAGTTCCACCAGATCGACATTGAGCTGATCGGGCCCGCCCATCCGCTCGCCGACGCCGAGGCGATCGCCTGCGGCTTCGCCGTTCTCGAGGCCCTCAGCGTCGCCGCCGACGTCACCCTCGAGATCAATACGCTGGGCGATGCTGAGAGCCGGAGCGCCTATCGCGCCGCGCTCGTCGCCTACTTCACCCGTCACCGCGAGGCGCTGTCGGCGGAAAGCCAGGCGCGGCTCGAGCGCAATCCGCTGCGCATCCTCGATTCGAAAGAGCCGATCGACCAGGCGATCCTGGCCGAGGCGCCGGCGATAGGGCCGCATCTCACGGCGGCCGCGGCCGCGTTCTACGAGGGCGTGAAGGACGGGCTTGCCCGCTTCGGCGTGCCCTTCCGCGAGAACCCGCGCATCGTCCGAGGCCTCGACTATTACGGCCATACGGCCTTCGAGTTCGTGACCACCGCGCTTGGCGCGCAGGGCACGGTAATGGGCGGCGGCCGCTATGATGGGCTGGTCGCGGAGATGGGCGGGCCGCCGACGCCGGCGGTCGGCTGGGCGGCCGGCATCGAGCGGCTGGCGATGCTCCTTCCCGGCGCGCCCGCAGCCCAGCCGCCGGTCGCCGTGGTGCCGGTATCGCCGGCGGTGGAAGAAGCGGCGATCGGCATTCTCCGCCGCCTGCGCGCGGCGGGCATCCGCGCAGAAATGGAGTACCACGGCAATCTCCGTCGGCGCATGGAACGGGCCAATCGCATCGCCGCGCGGGCGGCGGTGATCCTGGGCGAGGACGAGATCGCGCGCGAGGCCGTGCAGCTCAAGGATCTCGTCAGCGGCGCGCAGACCGAGGTGCCGATCGCGGAGCTCGTCGGCCGCCTCTCATGAGCTTCTCCAACCGGCTCGACCGCATCCTTGCGCGGAGCGCCGAGCTCAAGGCCCAGCTCGCCGCCGGCCACGCCGGCGAAAGCTCGGTCCGCGCCGCCCGCGAGCTCGCGGAGCTCGATCCGGTGATCGCACGCATCGAGGCGCTGCGCGCCGCCGAGCACGCCCGCGACGAGGCCGAGACGCTCCGCGCGGACCCCGAGATGGCCGAGCTCGCCGAGGGCGAGCTGCAGGCGCTCAGCGAGCAAATTCCTCTCCTCGAGCGCGAGCTTCGCCTCGCCCTTCTGCCGCGTGACGCCGCCGATGAGCGGAGCGCCATCCTCGAGGTCCGCCCGGCGGCGGGCGGCGAGGAGGCAGCGCTCTTCGCCGCGGTGCTCTTCGCGATGTACCGGCGCTATGCAGAACAAAGGCGCTGGCGCTTCGAGACATTGAGCGCCACGCCGAGCGATCTCGACGGCATTCGCGAAGGCATCGCCGAGATCACCGGTCGCGACGTCTTCGCGCGCCTCAAATTCGAATCGGGCGTTCACCGCGTGCAGCGTGTGCCGGAGACGGAGAGCCAGGGTCGCATCCACACATCCACCGTCACGGTCGCGGTGCTACCCGAGGCCGAGGAGGTCGATGTCGTCATCAACGATGCGGATCTGCGCATCGACGTTTTTCGCGCCTCCGGCGCCGGCGGCCAGCACGTGAACAAGACCGAGAGCGCGGTGCGCATGACCCACCTTCCGACCGGGATCACGGTCTCGATGCAGGAGGAGAAGAGCCAGCACAAGAA
>DATJTV010000377.1:0-2095 GCA_035503055.1 Acetobacteraceae bacterium | reverse complement strand
CAGCAGCACCGAAGCCGCACCAAGCCAGGTCCGCGACGATCCCGGGAGGAGACGCGCCGCCGGCAATCTTCCTTTCTCGGCCCGGCGACCCGGGCGCGCCTCGTCTCCCAATCGCCACTCCCCGAAGCCGTGCCGGCGCGCCTTCGCCGCGCGCCGCTCCGCCCGTTGCGGCGGCGCAAGTTTAGCCGAACGCTCCTCGGCGGCCAGCCGATTTCTCGGCCGGGCGCGCGCGGCCTTACGCGATCGTCTGGCTCTTCAAATCCTTGGGCGCCTTCGTGAGCGACTCGGGCACCGCGCCCACGACCACCGTGTCGTCGTGGCGGAAGCCGCCCAGCCCGTACACATAGATGCCGGGCTCGGCCGAATAGACCTCGTTCTCGATCAAGGCGCGATGGTTGAACGCCATGTCCTCCGGGAATTCGTGGCCGATCGTGCCCATCCCGTGCCCGGTGCGATGGCGGATCAGATCGCCGCATCCGGCCTTCTCGATGACCGCCTGTGCCGCCGCGTCGATGCCCGAGACCGGCCGGCCCGTCACCGAAGCCGCGATCGCCGCTTCGTTCGCCGCGCGCGCGACCTCGAAGAGCCGCGCTTGCTCGGAGGAGGGCGCGCCGCAGAACCAGGTGCGCTCGTTCTCGACCGCGAGCCCGTTCACGCGCAGCACGACGATGTTGATCATGCCGTGCCCGGTCTCGATGCGGGCGCCGGCCGAGCGCCCGTCCCCGTGCGGGGCGGAGGATGACGGGCCGCTGATCGTCCAGGCACGCATGATCTCGAGATGCTGGCCCGCGAACCGCTTGGCACCTTCCTCGGCGATCGCGGCGGCCATCATCATGTCGAGCTCGAGCGTGAGCCGCTTCGGGCGGATATTCTCCCGGTAGCGCTCCTGCACCCAGTCGGTGAGCGCGGCGATCTCGCGCATAAGCGCGATCTCCTCTTCGTGCTTCACCCAGCGGAGTGCGCGCGCTCCTGCCGTCACGGCGCGGAGTACAGCACCCGGCAGCAGGCCCACCGCGCGCGAAAGCGGCCCGGTTGCGGCATCGGTGCCGATCTTTCCGCGCGCGAGCCCGCGCGCTTTCAAAAGCTCCGCCACCAGCTCGGGCCACTCGCCCACCAGCGTTGTGCGCTCGCTGACGCGCGGATGCTCGGCGTAGAAATGCGCCTCGCGCACCCAGAGCCTTCCCGCCTCGGTCGCATAGCGCCAATGGTGCTCGGAGAGCTCGGCCAAGACGACGAACGGCTCGCCCGTGCGCGGCACCAGCGCCAGGACCGGCCGTTCCCAGGGCTGCACGTCGGTCGCGAAATTGGTCGCGAACTGGAAGAAATCCGCGCCCGTGAAGGCGAGCGCGTCCAGCTCCTCCCGCTCCATCAGCGCGCGCATCGCGCCCATCCGGTGCTCGCGCACCGCGGTGCCGAGAAACGCCATCTTTCACCCCTCTCTATTTGTCTGCGATCATCATCAGCCCGGGCAATGCGAGTGCCGCGAAGAGGCGCGCCACGGGAACGTCCGCCTCGTCATAGTAGCCCGCCCGGTGCAGTAGGTTGAGCGTGCCGAGCGTCCGACCGCGCCAGCGCACGGGCATGTTGAGCACGCTCTCGCAGCCGAGCGAGACGATGAGCGCGTGATCGAAGAACACGCTCTCGATGTCGGCACGCGTCCGCCCGATATAGGGTTCTCCGCGGCCGATCACCTGGCGCATCCATGGCGCGTCGGTCACGGGCTTCCGCCCGCCGACGGGATATTCGGCCGGCCGGTTCGTGTAGAAGCGCTCGTTCTCGCGAGCGACCGGATGATGCACGAGGATGGTGAAGAGGAGATGCCCGATCGCCGCCGCGAGCGCCGCATCGAGCACGCGGAACAGCGCCTCCGGCTGATCTTGCTCGCGCTGGGCGGCGAGCACGGCGGCGATATTCGGGCCGGGGTCGGGGCGCGTCATCATGTCTTTGCCTCTTCGCTGTCGATCGGATGCACGCGCAGCCGCTCCGGGAGCAACCCTTGCGGCCGAAGCCGCAGCAGCAGCAGCAGGAAAAGCCCGATCGCGCCCTGCCTCAGGCTCGCCACCTGCAGCGCGGAGAGACCCGGCAGCAGCAGGCC
>DATJTV010000376.1:0-7626 GCA_035503055.1 Acetobacteraceae bacterium | reverse complement strand
CCTCGGCCGATATGATGGCCGAAGTCCTGCGCGGGCGGACGGACGAGGAGGCGAGGCTGCTTGCCGCAAGCTTCCGCGATCTCGCGCGCACGGGAGCGGCGCCGGCAGCGGTTGGGCCCGTGGGCACGGCACTCGAGACGTTGCAGCCACTCGCCGGCGTGCACACCTATCCCTCGCGGGTGAAATGCGCGACGCTCGCCTGGCACGCGCTGATCGCCGCACTGGCGAATGCCAAGGAGGCCAGCAGTGAGTGAGGGCGAAGCCGTGCGGCCGAGCGAGGCTCCGCACACTTCCTGGACGCCGGATGGCGAGACCGCGCCGCGCGTCTCCGAGCTCGCGGTGATCGATGCGATCTCGGGCGTGTACGACCCCGAGATCCCGGTGAACATCTACGAGCTCGGCCTCATCTATGCGATCGACATCGGCGAGGACGGGACTGTGAAGGTCGAGATGACGCTCACCGCGCCGGGCTGCCCGAGCGCGCAGGAGCTGCCGGACCAGGTGCGCGACGCGGTGCTGGCGGTTGACGGGGTGAAGGATGCGACGGTGGAGACGGTGTGGGATCCGCCGTGGGACCCGAGCCGGATGAGCGAAGACGCCAGGCTGCAGCTGAATATGTATTGAGCAGGTTTCGGACATCGATGGACGCGAGATGAGCACGAGCACGACGAACGGAACCCCGGCAGCGAAGCCCCGCCGGAGCCTGCCGCCCTTGATGTCGCTGACGGAGGCGGCGGCCGAGCGGCTCGCCGCGCTCTACGCGAAGGGGCGCGCCAAGGGCCACGAGGGCATGACGCTCAGGATCGGCGTCGGCACCAAGGGCTGCTCCGGGCTCTCCTACGAGATGACCTGGGTCGAGGGGCCGGGGCCGGGCGACGAGACCGTGACCGACAAGGGTGTGACGGTGATCGTCGATCGCAAGGCCTCGCTCTTCCTGATCGGGACGGTGATGGACTACGAGGTGAAGGATCTTTCCTCGGGCTTCACCTTCATCAATCCGAACGAGAAGGGCCGCTGCGGCTGCGGCGAGAGCTTTCACGTCTGAGCGCGGCCAAAGCGCGATCGCCGGAGGCGGATGAGCCGAAGGCGTGAATCGCGCGACAAAACAACGAGCGAGACGCGGGATGGGTGAGCGGAAGTGAAACCATCCCGCTCTAGCGGCGCGCCAGGCGCGTCGTCCGATAGATCGCGGGCAGCATCGCCCGGAATCCGATGCTTTCGAGCGGGAGCGCGCCGTCTTCGATGATTGCCGGGCGCTTCGGCCAGGTTCCGTCCGGAGCACGGCGCAGGAGTTCGGCGCCTTGTTGCGGCGCAGCGGAACCACCAATTTAAGTGTCCTTGGCCCGTTCCCGTGGAGGACATTGCCGCCCATGCCGACGCTCTTCGACCCCATCGCCCTCGGCGATCTTCGGCTCCCGAACCGCATTTTGATGGCGCCCCTGACGCGCACCCGCTCGAGCGGGCCGGGCCGCGTGCCCAACGCCATGATGCGCGACTACTACGTCCAGCGCGCCTCGGCGGGCGCCATCCTCTCGGAAGCGACGTCGGTTGCGCCGATGGGCGTGGGGTATCCGCGGACGCCCGGCATCTGGTCCGCGGAACAGGTGGAAGGCTGGCGCCTGGTCACGAAGGGCGTGCACAAAGCCGGCGGCGTCATCCTGCTTCAACTCTGGCACGTCGGGCGCATCTCGGACCCGCTCTATCTGGATGGCGCGCTTCCGCTCGCGCCGAGCGCGATCGCGCCCAAGGGCAATGTGAGCCTGGTACGCCCGGAGCGCCCTTATGTGACGCCGCGCGCTCTCGCGAGCGAGGAGCTGCCCGGGATCGTTGCGTCCTTCCGCAAGGGCGCGGAGAACGCCATGGCCGCGGGCTTCGACGGGGTCGAGATCCACGGGGCGAACGGCTATCTCCTCGATCAGTTCCTCCAGGACGGCAGCAACCAGCGCGATGATCGTTACGGCGGCACGATCGAGAATCGCGCGCGGCTGATGCTGGAGGTTGCGGACGCGGTGATCTCGGTGTGGGGCGCGGGCCGTGTCGGGATGCATCTCGCGCCGCGCGCGGACGCGCACGACATGGGCGATAGCGATCTTGCGGCGACCTTCGGCTACGTCGCGCACGAGCTCGGCAAGCGGAAGATCGCCTTCCTCTGCGCGCGTGAATCGGCGAAGGAGCCGCGGCTCGGGCCCACGCTCAAGGCCGCGTTCGGCGGAACTTACGTCGCCAACGAGGGCTTTACGCGCGAGAGCGCCGAAGCCGCGCTCGCCGCCGGCGAGGCCGACGCCGTCGCGTTCGGAAAACTCTTCATTGCCAATCCCGATCTGCCCCGCCGCCTGGTGCTCGGCGCGCCGCTCGCGCCATGGCAGGCGGCGACGTTCTACGCCGAAGGCGCGGATGGCTACACCGACTACCCTACCCTCGCCGAGGCGGCGGAGTAGCCGTCCGCGCAGCGGCCCCGGCGCTGGTGCGGCAGTGGTGCCGAAGCGACCATCGCGGCCAAGGCCGCCTGCACGGCGTCGTAAGGAATGGCCTCAGGGGCATCGGATCCGTAGTCGCGGGCGCTCAGGATCGTCACCCGGGGCGTTAGCGGCGCGTATTTGACGGGATTGGTGGCTCCGAAGAGCGCGACGAGCGGCGTGGCGGCGGCGGCGAGCAGATGGGCCATGCCGCAGTCGTTGGTGACTGCGGCCGTCAGGCGGCCGCCTAGCGCCACTGTCTGCAGCGGCGAGCGGAATTCCGGCCGCATCTCGTTGCCATGCCATGCCGGCAGAAGGGCCTCTGGACATTCGCGACGAACCACGTCCAGCCAGTCGGCTTCCTTCGGGCCTAGCAGCAGCACCGGCGCATGGCCTTCCGCGAGACAACTGCGCGCAAGCGCCATGAAGCGATCCAGCGGCCAGCACTTGTCGCGGTCGCCGGCGCCGGGCACGAGCCCGATATAGGTTCGGCCTCCGGGCAGCAGCTCGGCGGCGCGCTGATCGGCTTCGGCATCTCGGAAGCTGGGAGCGGGCAGAGAGGCGCGAACCGGCATCCCCGTGGCATCGAGCAGCATGTTGTATTGCCGGCTGAGATGGGCGGGTTTTCGCCACGAGCGCGGCCAGCGGCCGGAGAGCAGGAAATGGTTCGAGGCGGAGATGTAAACCCGATGGCGTACGCGGCGGATAGCCAAGCAGCGCCACCAGACCTTTTCCATATCCAGGATCAGGTCGAAGCGGCGCCCATTCATCGGGCGCGATGCCGGCCGCCACACCTGGCTCCGGCTGAGACAGAGCGCCTGCTCCGTCAGCACTTCGTCGATGTAAGGCGCCATCACGGCCCGCATGCTGTCCGCGTAGGGCGTGCCGCCGATGGAGGTTGCGAAGGTGATTTTCGCCTTGGGGAAGCGGCAGCGCAAGGCGTGAAAGAACTCGGCCTGCAGGAAGGCATCGCCGATAGGCTGATCCTTCCCGTGCACCAAAATTGTATTGGCGTCGAGCGGGCGGACGAAGCGGCCGGCAAGGGGAGAGAGGATCGGTAATGACACGGAGGAAGCCTCTATCGCACAGCACAACCCTTCCGGACGTTGGTGCCGCATAGGGCGCCGCGCGCATTTTGCTTCCGTCTCTGCCGGCGAGACAAGGGAATAGCATAGCGGGCCATCGACCCGCGGGCTGACGTTCGGAGGGAGTTTTCCGATCCCCTCTCCCGTCAATGTCCTGATCGACGCCAAGGCGGAGACGCGGGTAGCGTCCGCGCCACGGTTGAACGAGACACCTCGCAAGCGGACGATATCCGCGCTGGAGGTGTGTCATGGAAGAGTGCGAGGCAGGGCGGGAGCGGCCGGGCGGCGCGGCGCGCTCGCTGACCGACCGGCCGCTTTCGGTAAGCCTCCTCTCCGTCGTTGTGTCTCTTGTCACGGTATCGGCCGCGATCGCGCTATCCTGTTGGACGAACTGGCCGATCGGGTTTTTCGTGGGCGGCCTCGCCGCGCTTTGCTACGGAATGGGACGTGTTCGTGCCTGGGCCTGAGCCGGAGAAGTTTGGCGGAAGGCCGCCGCGGGGCTTCCTTGAAGCCCGGTCCTTCCGGCCATCTATGAGGTCAGGGAGAGGGCGGCGTCGCGGGTTTTTGCGACGGCTTCGTTCACGCCGGCGACGGCGCGGGTGATCTGCCCCATGTTTTCGTTGATCGTCCCGACCGCGCCGGCCACCGATTGCATGTTGGCGGACATGTCGCGGGTGACGGCGGTCTGTTCCTCGACCGCCGAGGCGGCGCTCGTCACGTATTCCCGCACGCCCTCGACCGATGCGCGGATGGCGGCGAGCGCGCTCGCGACGGTAGCGGCGACGCTCCGGATGCCGTCGATCTCGCTGGAGATGCGCGATGTTGCTTCGCCGGCCTGGCCGGCGAGAGACTTCACCTCGCTCGCAACGACCGCGAAGCCGCGCCCGGCGTCTCCGGCGCGGGCGGCCTCAATCGTCGCGTTGAGGGCGAGCAGGTTGATCTGGCTCGCGATCGCCTCGATCGTCTCGACGATGCCGCTCATCGCCTGCGCGGCTTCGGAAAGGCGCGTGCTCGCCTCGTTGGCGGCCACCGCCTGCTCGAAGGCCCGGTCGGTGGCATCGCGGGACTTGGCCATGTTGCCGGCGATCTCACCGACGGACGCGGCCATCTCTTCCGCGCCCGAGGCGACCATCTGTACCGCACCGGTCGTCTCGGCGAGGCGCTCGGCGGCGCTTTGCGATTCCAGCTCCGTGCGGCCGATCTCCTGGCCGACCGCACCCATATTGTCTTCGATCAGCGTTTTGACGTTGGCGAGGAGGGTCACCTGCTCGGTGACGTCGCTTGCGATCTTGACGACGCGGCAGGGCTTGCCTTCGGCATCGAGGATGGGATTGTAGCTCGCCTGGAGCCATACAGGCTTGCTGCCCTTGCCGAAGCGCTTGTAGCGCGCGGTCTGGAACCGGCCGCCCCTGAGCGCATCCCAGAACTGGCTGTAGGCCGTGCTCGTCCGCTCCGCCGGATCGACGAACATCGAATGGTGCCGTCCTTTGATCTCGTCGAGCCGATAGCCCATCAGGGCCAGGAAATTCTCGTTCGCCTCGAGCACCGTGCCGTCTAGCGCGAATTCGATGCGCGCCTGCGAGCGGTCGATCGCATCGACCTGCCCCTGGAGCTGCAGCTCCGCGAGCTTGCGCCGGGTGACATCTGTCGCGGCCTTGATTACGCGGACGACCTTGCCGCCGGGGCCGAGCACGGGGTTGTAGGAGCCCTGGATCCAGACCGCGTGCCCGTCCTTGGCGATGCGCTTGAACTCCGCAACGCTTGGCCGCCCGGCTCGGAGCTCGTCCCAGAACTTGCGGTAGTCGGCGCTCTCGGCATAGGAAGGCTCGACGAATATGGCGTGCTTCCGGCCGATCACCTCCGCCGACTGGTATCCGAGCAGCCTGAGGAAGTTTTCGTTGGCCTTTATGATCGTGCCGTCGGACGCGAACTCGATGATGGCCTGCGCGCGGTCGAGCGCGGCGAGCTTGGCCTCGGCGCTCGCCACGGAATCGCGCGGCATATGGAGAAAATCGAGCACGATGCTACTCCTCTCTGCGATTCTTTCTATTCATCGGACGGTCGGAAGGGGTGCGGCGGGCCAGCGGAATTGCGGCGTGGCCCCACGAGAGGGTTATCTTGGCGCGGGAGAGTTAACCCGAGGTTTCGCGGCTATTGTACGGGAGGCCTTCGCGTTCGCTCGCGTATCCCGCGTCTCGCTGTCTGCTTTCTCACGTGATTCACACGTTCGGCGATCACGCCTTAGGTATCGGATCGTAGCATGCCACCGAGTGACCCCGGCGGCATCGAAGAGCACGCCACTCAGCATGATCGAGGCCTTACGGGATCGACGCGGCGCGGCGATACTCCCCTCGTACTCCTTCGCGCTTCTGCCCGCTCCCCTCCGAATTAGCGGACTGTCCTGGACCAAAGGTTTGCCAAAGCGACCGTTTGAAGCGATTGTCTCGCCACTCCTGCCACCAGTGCCCGGGGAAATGGAAGTCGTGCTCCAGCACGGCCATCACCCCGGCCGCCCGCCCCATCTAGGGATGCAAAACCCGCTTGCGGTCTCGGTAGCCGTCATCGGCATAGCCCATCGACTCGAGGACGAGGCGCGGTTTGCGGCCGTTGCGATATCGTGTCACCACCACGAAATCGGGAATCAACGGCGGGGGCGGCGTCCCGCCCTCCGCCTCCGCCGACCCGATAGACTCCATCGGCTTCTCGATCGTCACCGCCGCCTGCCGCCCCCGCCCCATCCGCCGCTGAAAGGCCAGCAGGATCGAGAGCGTCTGCCGCTCCAGATCACTGTCGACCAGCATGACCCGATCCATCGACGCGCAGGGATGCACATGAGCCTAGACGAACTGCGCAGGGTCGATCGGCATCGGCCGCGCCACGATGCGCAGCGCAAGAAAGGGCGCCCGGGCGCCTTCGGCCGGGCCGGGCTCGTCCTCCGGACGCTCCCCGTACACCGCGATCCGTGCCACGACCGGCAGCTGCTGCCCGTTGAGCGCGATCAGCTTCCCGCCACGCACATCCTGCAAACGGATCAGCAGCAGCCCCTGCGGCCGGGCGCGCGGATAGGCGTTCGCCGGCGCCGTCGCGATCTGTTCCATCAGCGCCGGCAACTTCGCCAGGCTCATGCAGAGCGCGTCCGCCACACGCGCGCCGCGGTCCAGGGAGATCCCACGGGCGACACGCCATACCGGGGCAAGCTGCTCTGCAACTGACGGCGATGTTGCTCCGCCGGCGTCGATCCGCTGCAGCCCGGCCTCGGTCAGAAGCCTGATCAGCAGCCGTGCGAGCTGGGGCCGCCGGTTCGCCGGCGATGCCGTCTCCCGGCGCTGCAGCGGTGGCGACGCGCTGACATCGAAGGACAGGACCAGACGCACCTGAGTCCCTTGAATGGGCCGATGGCTTGCCGACACGACGGCCTGATCGACCGGCTCACGAAAGAACTCGCAGGCCTCCGCACGAGGCGGCCATCCCGCCTGCACATGCCGCCGGATATGCGTCTCCATGACAGGCACCAGCGCCGGTGGCCGCTCCGCGGCCGGTCGGCAATCGCACAAAATCCAGCAACCTCTTCCGGTTGGCTGAACGCGGCGCACGACCGGGATCGCATCGGCGCGTGCCGCGGCCGAGCCGCCATAGCTGTCAAACGGCATGGAATTGGGACCCGGGATCGGCATGGAAAAAGGGAGTCACCTGCCGGGGTCGTTGGGGGGCGCTTGTCCAGATGGCGAACAGGAGGGGCCCGCGCGCATCGCGGAGCGCCCTTGGGAGCAGCGGAGCGGTACGCGCGGGAGGCGCCTGTTTGCCCACCTGGGCAAGCCCTGGGGCGGTTCGGGCGGATCGGGGGTGATCAGGCGCGGTTCTTGAAGCGCCAGCTGTCGTTGCCCGTCTCGATGATCTCGCAGTGATGGGTCAGTCGATCGAGGAGGGCGGTGGTCATCTTGGCGTCGCCGAACATCTTGCAATGCCGCCGAGCTTGATCGGCGAGTCGCTCGGGTCACGGTGGTTGACCCGCATCATCCGCTTTATGGCGGCTCCTTTCTTGTCAGCAACCGGCACTCGGGACGCGGACCTGAGCTGATCGTCAT
>DATJTV010000375.1:0-2858 GCA_035503055.1 Acetobacteraceae bacterium | reverse complement strand
TGGCTCGAGCCCTGGGCGGTCGATCCCGCGACCCGCAAGCTCATCCTCTGCGTGCAGTCCTACCTCGTGCGCACGCCGCGCCATACGATCCTGGTCGATAGCTGCGTCGGCAACGACAAGGAGCGGCCGCAGCGCCCCTTCTGGCACAAGATGAAGGGGGAAGCCTTCATGCAGGGCCTCGCCGCCGCCGGCGTCTCGCCTGCGGATATCGACTTCGTCATGTGCACGCACCTGCATGTCGATCATGTCGGCTGGAACACGCGCCTCAAGAACGGGCGCTGGGTGCCGACCTTCCCCAACGCGCGCTATCTCTTCTCCGAGCGCGAGCTTGCGCACTGGACCGCGCTGCACGCCAAGGACCCGATCGGCTGCATCGCCGACAGCGTGCTGCCGATCCTGGAAGCGAAAAAGGCCGATCTCGTCAGAAGCGATCACGCGCTCGACGATCACGTCCGCCTCATGCCGACGCCGGGCCACACGCCGGACCATTTCGCCGTCGCCGTCGGCAAGGGCCGCGACAAGGCGGTGTTCACCGGCGACCTCATCCATTCGCCGCTCCAGGCCCGCTATCCCGAGATCTCCTACCGCATGGACTTCGACCCCAAGCAGTCCGCCGCCACGCGCCGCGCCTTCCTCGAGCGCTACTGCGACAGCGAAACGCTCTGCTGCACGGTGCATTTCCCGCAGCCCTCCTCCGGCCGCGTCTTGCGCTGGGGCGAGGGGTTCCGCTGCACGCCCGTGACCGCCTGAGCCGGCGGCGCCGAAGCGGACGATGCGCAAATTCGCGGGCCCGGCCGGCAGCGTGACCCGCATGACGGTCGAGAGCAAGGCGCTTGCGGGCAATTTGCTCGGCGACCCGACGGTGCGCGCCGTCGATGTGTACGTTCCTGCGGCGCATGACGGGAGCGGGCTGCCGCTGCTCGTGGACCTTGTGGGCTTCACCGGGAGCGGGCTTTCGCACACCAATTGGGCGGCTTTCCGCGAGAATGTGCCGGAGCGGCTCGATCGCCTGATCGGCGAGGGCCGGATGGAGAAGGTGGTCGTCGCCTTCCCGGACTGCTTCACCCGCCTCGGCGGCAACCAGTACATCAACTCGGCCGCGATGGGGCCGTGGGAAGACTTCCTGCTCCGCGAGATGCTGCCCGCGGTCGAGACGCGGTTCCATTGCGGCGGCGTCGGCCGGCGCGGCGTGTTGGGCAAGTCCTCCGGCGGATATGGCGCAATCACGCACGCGCTCAGGCATGCCGACGTGTGGGCCGCCGCGGCCTGCCATTCCGGCGACATGGGATTCGAGCTCTGCTACCTCCCGGACATGCCCGCGGTGCTGCG
Organism: Acetobacteraceae bacterium; assembly: GCA_035503055.1. Taxonomy (GTDB): domain Bacteria; phylum Pseudomonadota; class Alphaproteobacteria; order Acetobacterales; family Acetobacteraceae; genus JAKAWQ01. The sequence goes on along the minus strand of DATJTV010000375.1, from coordinate 1,529 downwards.
GGCGCTCGCCAGGACCGACAATTCCATCGAGCGCTGGTGGACGGAGTTCGAAGCGGCGAAGAAGCAGCCCGAAGGCGCGGGCAAGGTGATCAATGCGCTCGCCATGGCGGCGAGCTACGACCCGGACCCCGCCGAGTTCCTGGGCATGAGATTGCCGGTCACATTCGATACCTGTGAAATCATCGCCGAGCGCTGGCAGAATTGGCTGCGGCAGGATCCGGTCGTTGCGCTCGAATCGAGCGCGGACGATCTCCGGCTCTTGAAGGCGCTCTATATCGATTGCGGCCGGAACGATCAGTTCAACCTGCTCTACGGCGCCCGCCGCTTTGCGCGGCGGCTGAGGGAGCTCGGCATCGAACATCGCTACGAAGAGTTCCCCGACGACCATAGCGGGGTCGACTATCGGATGGACGAAAGCCTCCCATTCCTTGCCGCGGCGCTTTCGCGCTGATCGGGGCGGCCATTCCGCCCCTCATGGCTCGAGCATGTAGCGGATCGCGAAGGTCACCGTGGTCTCGGCGCCTTGCATCGTCGCCGGGAGGGGCGGCAGCGTCGCGCCGCGCAGCAATCCTTCCGCTGCCCGATCGAGAATGTCGGACCCGCTTCCACGCAGCACGGCGACCGCGAGCACGCGCCCGCTGCGGGTGACGGTGAAGCGGAGGACGACGGTCCCCTGCTCGTCGCGCTGCTGCGCGAGCGCCGGATAGGATTTGTGAGCGTCCAGCCACGCGCTGACCGCCCTGATCCAAGAGGAGCTCGGTGCTGCCGGCGCCGGCGCGCCGGGGCCCGCCGTGGGCCGCGATGCCGGGCTGGCCCGGGCCCCGGCCCCGGGAGCCGGCGCAGGGGCGCGCCGCGCGAGCGGGCGCGCGGGCGGGGGCGATGGGTGAGGAGCGATCGGCGCCGGCCGCGGGATCGGGCTTGGGGTGAACCGCACAGGCGGGGGCGGCGGCGGGAGCGGCAGCGCCGGGGGCGGCGCCGGGGGCGGCGGTTCGGCCCTGATCGGGCGCGGCGGCGGGGCCGGCGCGAGCGGAACCGGAGGCGAGGCCGGGGCCAGCGCGGGCGGCGGCGGGGCCGGCGGAGAAGTGGGCGAGGGGGACGAGAGCAACGGCTCGGGTGGGGCGCTCGCCGCGACGGGCGGTGGAGGAGGCGCCGCCGGCACCGCGGGGGGTGGCGTGGCCACCGGTTGCAGCGCCTCGGCGGGCCGGGCGCTGGTCTCTGCAACCGAGGAGGGTGGCATCGCGAGCGAGAGCGAGACTGTCATCGGCGGAGGTGCGACGTGCCCCGCCCGCAGCAGGAGCGCAATCGCGAGCAGGTGCAGCAGCACGGCGATGAGCAGCGCCGCCGGATGGACGCGGCCAGGCAGCGCCAGCCCGGCGGCGGCGCCCCGCGCGCTCATCGCCGCCCGATCATGGTGGATGCCTCGGCACGTCAGTGCGCCGGCGGCTGCTCTGCCTGCTCGGCCAAGAGCGAGATGCGGGAGAAGCCGGAAGCGGCCACCACGCCCATCGTCTGCATCACGCTTCCGTAGG
>DATJTV010000374.1:0-4104 GCA_035503055.1 Acetobacteraceae bacterium | reverse complement strand
TATTTCGTCGGCGATCGGCTCGGCACGGCGGATTTGTTGGCGATGATGCTGATGCGCTGGTCGCGCAACATGCCGCGCCCGGCGACGACGTGGCCGCATCTCGCGCGCTATGTCGCGCGGCTTAGCGCGCTTCCCTCGTTCGTCGAGGTGAACCGGCGCGAGGGGCTGACCGGCTGGCCGGTTCACGAAAGTCCATGAAGGGGCAGAGCATGGCGGAGAAGATCGAGTGGGGCGGCGTTGCGGCGGCGATTGCGCGCGGAGAGGAGCGGGGCACGGTGGTCGGCGCGGCGGTGATCGCGCCCGGCGGCGAGCGGTTCGGCCACAAGGCGGGGCGAAGGTTCGTCGCCGCGAGCACGGTCAAGGTGCCGCTGATGATCGCGCTCTTCCGCCGGGTCGAGGCCGGGGGCCATTCGCTCGCGGAGACGTACCGGCTGCGGAATGAGGACCGGGCGCCGGGGAGCGGGGTGATGCTCCATCTCCACGAGGGGATGGAGCTCACGGTGGGAGACCTCGTCTATCTGATGATCTCGATCAGCGACAATACGGCGACCAACATCCTGATCGACATGGTGGGGATGGAGGAGGTCAATGCGGTGATGGCGAGCCTCGGGATGACGGGCTCGACGCTGGGGCGGAAGATGCAGGCGCGCGCGGCCGGCGCCGGGCAGAAGGAGAACTGGGCGAGCCCGGAGGATTATGCGCGGGTGATCGAGGCTTTGCTCAAGAACGAGGCGGCGTCGGCCGGTTCCTGCGCGGCGATGGTGGCGATGCTCGAGAAGCAGCAGAACGAGCGGCGCATCGCGCGCTATCTTCCGAAGGCGGACCGGCCGCGCTGGGGCTCGAAGACCGGGAGCGTTCCGGGCGTGTGCAACGATGTGGGATTCGTGATGACCGGGAAGGGCGCGCTGATCGTCAGCGTTTTCTGCGAGGGCGAGTCCGAGCCTTATGCGAACGAGCAGGTGATCGGCGAGATCAGCCGCGCGGCGCTGGAGGCGGTTGGGTCCTAACGCGATAGAAGTGAACGGGCCGACGAGCGGCGCGAGGGGATAGCGCGCGCCAATAGTTAAGCAGCAAGATCCGGAGTGCGGCGTTGCACGGGGTGGTGCAATCCGCGACGGGCATAGCGATTTGGGGAAGCCACCGATGCTCAGGCTCTACGACTATCTGCCGTCCCAGAACGGATGGAAGGTGCGCATGCTGCTCGGCCTTCTGGGGCTTCGCTACGAGCCCGTGCCGGTTGCCATCTTTCGGGGCGAATCGCGCCTCGCGCAGTTTCTCGAGAAGAATCCGGCGGGCGCGGTGCCCGTGCTCGAAGTGGCGGCGGGGCAATATATTGCCGAGTCGGGCGCCATCCTCTGTTATCTTGCGGAGGGATCGCGGTTCCTGCCGGATGAGAGGCTCGCCCGGGCGAAATCGCTGCAATGGCTCTTCTTCGAGCAATATTTCGTCGAGCCGAATATCGGCACCCTGCGATTTTGGACATTGACCGGCCGGCTGGCGGCGAACGAGGCGCTGGTGCCGGCGAAGCGGGCGGCGGGAGAGCGGGCGCTGGACGCGCTCGAGCGACACCTGGAGAGGCATCCGTTGCTTGCGAACGACAGCTTCTCCATCGCCGACATCGCCGTGTTCGCGTATACGCATCTCGCCGAGGAAGGTGGCTTCGAGCTGTCGCGCCGGCCTGCCTTGCGTGCGTGGCTTGGGCGCGTCGCAGAGATGGCCGGCGGAGTTCCGGAGGTGCACGCCTACACGATCGATCCGGACGCGGTGCTGGCGGAACCGACTGCCGCGGGCGGAGCCGACGGGGCTCTCTGAGCGGGCGGGGGCGGGGCTCCCGAGGCGCTCTGCGGCAGGCTGGACAGGATTCCGCGAATGTGTACGATAAAGCGAGATCATACACATTCGGTACCGCGATGCGTACCAATATCGAGATCGATGACGCCCTGATGGCGGCTGCTATGGAAGCGAGCGGATTGCCGACGAAAAGGGCGGCAGTGGAGGAGGCCTTGCGGATCCTCGTGCGGCGCTACGAGGAAAAGCGGGCCCTCGCCGATCTGAAGGGGCTCGGATGGGAAGGCGATCTCAACGCGATGCGGGAGGGGCGTCGTGCCGGCCGGCCGCGGTGATCGTCGTCGATAGCTCGGTCTGGATCGCCCATCTCCGCGGCCTCGACACGGCGGCGGCGCGCAAGCTCTTCGTGATCGGTGACGCCGAGCAGATCCTCGTGGGCGACCTGGTGCTTTTCGAAGTGCTGCAAGGGACCCGGAGCGAAGCCCATGCAAGGAGGATCGAGCGGGATCTGACGCAGTTCCCCGTGGTTCGCATGCTCAGCCTTGCCCTGGCCGTTCAGGCTGCCCGAAACTACCGCCGGATGCGGGACCTCGGGGTCACGGTCCGCAAGACCATCGACATCATCATTGCGACCTTTTGCATCGCAGGCCGTCATCGTCTGCTCCATGACGATCGCGACTTCGAGCCGATGACCGCGTATCTGGGCCTTCGCGTCGTTTGATCGGGGCGGCGGTCCGTTGAGCGTGATGATTTTCGATCGTCCGCGCGGTGTTTTTGTTGCGGGCCCCCACCTCACCCTGCCCTCTCCGCCCCGAGGGGCGGAGAGGGAAAGTAAGTGGCGCTCTCGACACCCCGAGGGGCGGAGAGGGTTTTTCGCCGAGCGGGATATCCGGCTCTAGCCGCCGTAGAAGACGGAGTCGCCGAGGTCCTTCATTTCGAGGATCGCGGCGTCGGGGCGGCCGGCGGGCGGCTTGGGGAGATGGGCCTCGGTCACCTCGGCGACGACGATGTGATGGTCGCCCTGCTCGACGATCGTCTTGACCGTGCATTCGACCGTGCCGATCGCGGCCTCGAGGATCGGCGCGCCGTTGGCGCCGGCATGGAAGGCCTGGCCGGAGATTTTCTCGCCGTCCAGCTCGGCGGGGCGGAAGAAGGCGAAGGCAAGGCCCTTGGCGTCCTTGCCGAGCATGTTGAGCGCGAACTTGCCGACGGATTTGAGAAGCGCGTAGGCGCCGGAATCGGCCTTCACGCCGACGACGAGGAGAGGGGGCGCGAAGGCGGTCTGCGTCACCCAGTTGACGGTCGCGGCGGCGACGCCGCCCTTCCCGTCGAGCGCGGTCAGCACATAGATCCCGTAAGGGATCATCCGCAGCACCGTCTTCTTCGCGTCCGCGTTCATCGCATCGCCCCCCCCGCTGGCTGCCTGCCCCCGTATCACGCGGGTGGCTGGATGTCAGCCGGGGCTGCGGAAGATGAAGTGCTGGCGGGCGCCGTAGTTCCAGAGGAAGACGACGGCGGTGGCGACGAGCTTGGCGGGCAGGCTTTCCCAGCCGGCGAAGTCGATCATCACCCAGAGCGCGGCTTCGTTGAGGAGGAGGCCGATGGTGCTGACGGCGAGGACGAGCGCGGCCTCGTGGTGGCGGCGGAAGCGGATGCCGCTTTCGAACACGAACCGGATGGAGAGCGTGTAGTTGACGACGACCGAGACGAGGAAGCTCGCCATGGCCGCCCAGAACCAGAAAATGCGGAGGGGGCCGGTGAGGATGAGGAAGCCGCCGATATCGACCACGGCGGCGATGCCGCCGACGATGAAATAGCTGAAGAAGGTTGCGGGAATCGCTCGCACCGGGCGGAGGAGCCGGGCGGCGAGACGATCTTCCTGGATCATGCGCGGGTCTTTTACCGTGGGGCGGGCCGGTTCGGGAACTTCGCTTTTCAGGCGTAAAGCCCGGCCTGTTTGGCGCGGAGGCGGGCGAGGGCGATGAGGAGGTCGAGCGTCGGCGTCGCGACCCCGGCGAGGCGGGCGAGCTCGAGCGGGGCGTCGAAGAGGGCGGCGATTTCCATCGGGCGGCCGCGCTGGAGGTCCTGGACCATGCTGGGAAGGTGGTTGAGGCGGCGGCCGGAGGCGAGGTGGGCTTCGGCGTCGGGGTCGATGGGCTGGCCGAGGGCGGCGGCGGCGGCGGCCGTTTCGGCGGCGATGCGGCGGACCGCTTCGGCGCAGGCGGGCTCGTTGTAGAGGAGGTTGGGGCCGGCCTCGGTGAGCACGCCCATGGGCACGCTGCAGAGGTTGAGCACGAGCTTTTGCCAGACCGCCTG